>JAADFL010000066.1 GCA_013152945.1 Deltaproteobacteria bacterium
GCCGGGGGGATGAGTTGCTGTCAGAAGTGCTTTCAATTTTAGATGCCTGCATTTACCAGACACCAAAACAAACGGTAAAGCATGGTCCCCTTGCCGGGGACCGGCTTTTCGAGCGGCCCGAATGGCCGGTTGACCCGAAGGGTCATGAGAATAGGCCGGTTCAGGAATTTTGGCTCAGGCCCCGTGCCCGTGGTTCTATTCTTCAGCCATGAAAGGATACGTGAAGTCGGTAGGAGGCAGGAAATTTTCCTTGATGGTTCTGACCGAGGTCCATCGCAGCATGTTGAGCATGCTGCCGGCCTTGTCGTTGGTGCCTGAAAACCTGGAACCTCCGAAAGGTTGCTGGCCGACAACCGCTCCTGTCGGTTTGTCATTGATGTAGAAATTACCTGCCGCGCCTGAAAGCAATTCCTCGGCCTGTTGCAATGCCTTGCGATCGGTTCCAAAGACAGCGCCTGTGAGGCCGTAGGGCGATGTCTTGTCACAAAGCCGAAGCGTTTCTTCGTATTCCCTGTCAGGATAGACATAGATGCTCAAGACCGGCCCGAATATTTCCTCGGTCATGGTCTTAAATTTAGGATCCTTTGCCTGTATGATCGTGGGCTCTATGAAGTACCCCTTCCCGTCGTCGCACTTGCCGCCGGTAATGATCTCGGCTGCCTTTGAACGCTTGGCACCATTGATATAGCCGCGGATCTTTTCGAATGAAGCCTTGTCGATGACTGCGTTCATGAAATTGGAAAAGTCCCTGACATCGCCGATCTTGATCCTGGTGATTTGCTCCAACACGGCTTTCTCGAGCTTGGGCCAAAGGCTTTTCGGAATGTATGCCCTTGATGCAGCCGAGCATTTCTGGCCTTGGTATTCGAATGCTCCGCGAACCATTGCGGTTGCAAGGGCCTTGATATCCGCACTCCTGTGGGCAAAGATAAAATCCTTTCCCCCTGTTTCTCCGACTATCCTCGGGTACTGTCCGTACCTTTCGAGGTTTGCCGACATCTGTTTCCAAAGGTGCACGAACGTGCCGGTGCTTCCCGTAAAATGCAGTCCTGCCAAGTGTGGGCTTGAAACAACCGTGGAACTGATATCACGGCCTTCTGCAGGGACCATGTTGATTACCCCGGGAGGAAGGCCTGCGGCCTCGAACAGTTTCATGAGAAAATAAGCCGGAAAGACCGCGGTGGAAGCAGGTTTCCAGACCACCGTGTTGCCCATGATGGCAGGGGCCGTGGGCAGGTTGCCGGCAATAGACGTGAAGTTGAACGGGGTAACGGCCAGGACGAAACCATCGAGGGGCCTGTACTGGAGCCTGTCCCACATTGCATGCCCCGAGTCCGGTTGCATCGTATAGATCTGTTCCATGAAATGCACGTTAAACCTGAAAAAGTCGATCAATTCGCATGCAGAGTCGATCTCGGCTTGGAACGCATTCTTGGATTGGCCCAGCATCGTGGCTGCATTCAGGGTGCTGCGCCACGGTCCTGCCAAAAGGTCTGCTGCCTTGAGGAATATGGACGCCCTTGCTTCAAAAGGCATTCTGCTCCAGTCCTCCCTGGCTCGCATGGCAGCCTTAATGGCTGTTTCGAGTTCTTTCTTTCCAGGCTTGTGAAACACGGCCAGCTTGTGGCTGTGTTCGTGAGGACATCGGCATTCACCGAGCTTGCCGGTCCTTACCTTTTTCCCGCCGATGAAAGCAGGAATCTCGATTTGAGAAGCGCATAGTTCGTCCAACCTGGCCTTTAAGGCGGCCTTTTCAGGCGAACCCGGCGCATAGGACAAAATAGGCTCATTGGACGGTATGGGAACCTTGCTGAAGCTGTTGGCCATGATTACCTCCGATTGAAAAAGGACCGTCGAATCTCACTCTAAGGGATATCGAATTTTATTCCCTGGGCCAGGGGAAGTTCCTTGCCCCAGTTGATTGTGTTCGTCTGCCTTCGCATGTATGCCTTCCATGCATCGGATCCGGACTCCCTGCCTCCGCCGGTATCTTTTTCTCCGCCGAATGCCCCTCCGATTTCCGCACCGCTCGTGCCTATGTTTACATTGGCTATTCCGCAGTCACTGCCCTGGTGAGACAGGAACCTCTCGCTCGACAGGAGATTGTTGGTGAAGATGGCTGATGAAAGGCCCTGTGGAACATCGTTGTGTACTGATACGGCTTCTTCGAGGTCATTGACTGTAATGAGATAGAGTATTGGCGCAAAGGTCTCCTCTTTTATGATTTCCATGTTCTTGTGGGCCTTGACAAGTGTAGGCTCCACATAGCACCCGCCGGGGTATTCCGGCCCCTCGAGCTTGTGTCCGCCGTAAAGTATCTCTCCTTTCTGGGCCTTGATAGTGTCAAGGGCCGACATCATCTGGTTCACGGCTTGGGTGTCGATTAGCGGCCCCATCAGCGTGGAGGGATCCATTGGATTGCCTATCTTGATTTGGCTGTACGCCTTTTCGAGCATGTCCGTCAATTTGCCTGCAATCTTTTGGTGCATGATAAGCCTTCTGGTGGTTGTGCAACGCTGGCCCGCGGTTCCCACCGCACCGAATAGGATGGCCCTGACAGCAAGGTCCAGGTCAGCGTCATCCATGACGATTATCGGGTTGTTGCCGCCCAGTTCGAGGAGGGACCTGCCGAGTCTGGCCCCGACCACCTGGCCGATTCTCTTGCCCATGCGCACACTGCCGGTGGCCGATATCAGGGGGAGCCGCCTGTCCGCGATCATGCTCTCGCCCACATTCCGGCCGCTGCCTATTGCAAGGCCGAAGAGACCGGGAACACCGTACGCCTTTGCAATCGGGTGGACTATTTTTTGCACGGCTATTCCGCAAAGGGGCACCTTGGAAGACGGTTTCCAAACCATGGTGTCGCCACAGACGCCCGCAACCAGGGCGTTCCATGCCCAGACCGCAACCGGGAAGTTGAAGGCGGTGATTATTCCGATGGGTCCAAGGGGATGCCATTGTTCGTACATCCTGTGCAAGGGCCTTTCGGAGTGCATGGTCAGGCCGTAAAGCTGCCTTGAAAGACCAAGGGCAAAGTCTCCGACGTCAATCATTTCCTGCACTTCGCCTTCGCCTTCAGCCAGTATCTTGCCCATCTCCAGGGTAACGAGCTTTCCGAGAAGGGATTTTTTCTCCCGCAAGGCATTTCCTACGTCTCTGACAAGGGTGCCCCGTTTCGGAGCAGGCATCATTCGCCACTTCAGGAAAGCCTTGCGCGCATCTTCCACAACCTGTTCGTAATCTTGCGTGGATGCCTGCTTGACGCCGGCAATCACATTGCCGTCGATTGGGCTTATGGATTGCAGCGTTGAACCACCGGGTGATTCGAGCCATTCGGCTCCGCAAACGCCGCTGTTGATCTCTTCGATTCCGAGTTCCTTGAGGAAGTCGTGCATTTCGAACCCTCCATCCAAGAATTGGCGTTACAAGTTCAATTCAAAACAAGGGACTAATACTACAGGGCCGGGAGGAAATCCAAGGGGAAAAATGTCCTTTTCTGCAAGGCGGCCTAACTCCTGAACCATTCAACCGTTCTTTTCAGCCCTTCTTCGAAGCCGACCTTGACTTCGTACCCCAGGAATTTCCCGGCGAGTGAAATATCCGCAAGGGAATCGCGCACATCTCCTGCACGGGGAGGCTCGTGTCTCGGGGGAATGTTGATTCCGGTTATTTCCTGTACTGTGGAGAGCAGCTCCACGAGGGAATACCTGGTGCCGCAGGCGATATTGAAGACTTTACCGCAGGCTCTTGGATCAGCCCTTGATGCAAGGAGGTTGGCGTTGACGGCATTTTCCACGTAAGTGAAATCCCTTGTCTGCCCGCCGTCACCAAAGATGGTCGGCGCATTACCGCCGAGCAAGGCGGACATGAACTTTGGTATCACGCCGCCGTAAGGCGAGTTCGGGTCCTGCCTCGGACCGAAGATGTTGAAGTACCGCAGGCTTACGGTCTCGAAACCAAAGAGGTCGAAGAACTGCCTGCAATAGACCTCGCCGATATATTTTTGCAAGGCGTACGGGCTCATGGGCGTGGCCCGCATCGTCTCCACCTTGGGCAGGGTAGGTGTATCGCCGTACGCAGAGGACGAGGCGGCGTACACAAGGCGTCTCACTCCGGCATCGCGGGCGGCGACAAGCATGTTTAGTGTTCCGGTTGCATTGGCCTGGTGCGAGGTGACAGGATCCTTTACCGACCTTGGAACAGATGGAATGGCCGCTTCGTGGAACACGATGTCCATACCGATACAGGCCTTTCGACAAACCTTCAGGTCGGTTATGCTTCCCTTGATGAATTCGATTTCTTCCTTGGTCTTGTCAAGGTTTTCCTCATGACCTGTTGAAAGATTATCAAGGACACGCACCTCGTCGCCACGTTTCAGCAATGCCTCGACAAGATGCGAGCCGATGAATCCTGCGCCGCCTGTAACCAAGGTTTTCATTAGCAGGACAACCTAAATGGTGCAACTATTACAGTCAAGTAAGAAAAACCGGTTTCATCATGTATACACCCTTTGTTTATGCCCTGTCCCCGGGCTCGGCTCCTGATATGCCCCTGACGCCCGGTCTCCAGGACAGAGCGCCTGCAACATATGCAGCCATTCCCACGGCCAGGGCCATGTCAAACCCGAGGTTCATGGCAAGAGCAACCGCCACGATGGACCCGAGGACCGAAGCAGCCCCGTTCAGGCCCCATGCCCATGCGACCATTTCTCCAAGGCCGGATGAAGAGGCCCAGCGTATGCCGAGGGGAAGGAAGGAACCCATTATCAGGCCAAGCGGGAACAAGAGGGCGACCGCACTTATTGCCTTGAGCCATCTCGGCCCGGGTGCAAGGAGACGAAATACGCCCGGAAGGGTGAAAGAGTAGACCAGCAGTATGACTACGAGAAGGACAAGGTTTCTGATGACCACTGTCTGGAACTTGTCTTCAGCAAGATCCCGGACTTTATATGAGCCAAGCCCGCTTGCGACAAGGAGGCCGAAGAGGATAACCGTGAGAGCATACACAGGGTGGCCGAGCAACAATATGAACTTCTGCATCATGGCCATCTCGATGATGATGTACCCGAAACCCAGACCCATGAAATACCCCAGGAACCTGGCCTTCTTACCGGCCCGGCCTTTCAGCACGTCCCTGCGAAAGAGCAACAGGGGCGACACGAAGCAAAGCAAGGCGAGGACCAGGACAATGAGCAGGGCCAACAGGAGAAGGAACAGTCCCAGATTGTCTTTTGACAGCCTGGACGGATTCGAAATCGCTGAAACCAGGTCTCCGGGCTTTATCGTGTAGAAGAAGAACGGTTTGTCGTCGCTGGGCGGGGAGATGTCGTCCTTCCATCGTGAAACGAATCGCCTCCAGTCGCTTGCCCTGATGAGTTCCGCGTAGGCGTTATGGTCCTCGGCGAACGGAGAATAGTACCTTCTTAGCCGGTCCCGCCTTGTCGCCCGGTCCAGTGTCTCCACCTCTTTTTTTTCAAAAGGTGTTCGCTTCAGGAGAAAGGTGGCCATTCTGTTATCGGCCGCAACGTAGAAGTGCCGGTCCGGGTTACCGATGCCCATGTCCTCGAGGGCTGCTCTCCCCATTACGAGCAACCTGATGAACTCCCGCGGCGGATTGTGTCTCCATCTCGTCATTGTGAGTATTCCGTCTTTGTCCAGGTGTTTAATGTACTCCTTGAAGGCTTCCTTTGTGTACAGGTTGTTTTCAGACAATGTGAAAGCACCGGCGGCGGTTGCAGCCCACGTGTCGACAAGCGTAGCCTGAATGGACGAGAAGCTCCTGTTCGAGGACCTGATGAAGGTCCGTCCCTCATCCACGACGATGTGAACACCGGGCCTTTTGTAAAGCCTGCCTGAATAATCCAGGAAGCGGTCCAGCATGACATCGCGCACGATGATCGGGTTGAGTTCCACGCCGAGAATATCCTTGCGTCCGAAGTATAGGGCTGAAATAACGTCGGCGCCCCCTCCCGGGCCGATGATCAGTGCCGTGTTTTTCCTTGGAAGGTTGTAAACAAGGCTTGCAACTCTGATTTCCGAGAACCTTCGTGTAGGTTCCCAACCCTTTTGTTCCAGCTTTCCCGAGAAGATCCTGGTGGCGGCCGAGGAATCCATTTTCAGCCAGTAATAGTCGCTCCCGGTTTTTTCCACGGTTACCCTTGAAAAGGAGTTCCACCCGGAGAATACCACGTGCCTTTCATTGGTGCCCTTTACCGAAGGTATGTCCAGGAAAGGATGTATTTTCTGGGCGACAGCGGCTGAAGAGATAAGTATGGAGATGCCTGCGGCGGCGATGAGCCTCAAATGTCCGCTCTCTCTTCGTTCGGCCATGTACAGCAGTACCCCGGATGCTGCGAAAGCAGCACCTGAAAGAAGCACGCTTCCGGGCCCTCCCAGGATGTCGAGCACGGGCACGAGAACAAGACAACCTGCTCCGGCCCCGGCAAGGTCGAAGAAATAGAGCCGGCCCATGTCTCGTTTCATTTCCTCTACGATGCTGGTTACAACCATGCCTGCAAAGAAGAAGGGAAGGGCCGACGCTATGTAGGCCGTGGTGAGTGCGAGTGTATCCGAGCCCTTGAGCCTGAGCCCGATTCTTGTGTGGAGAACCACTATGAGTGCAATAACCGTGAAGCCTGCTGCAAGCAGGGTGTTCCTGTGTAGAAAAGGAAAGAGACCGCAACTCCTGGCTGATGGCCTGACATAAAGGTATACACCGGCTGCGCCCAGGCCGAACAAGGCTACGGATATGGCAAGGAACGCAAAGTGGTAATACATGACCACCGAGTATATCCTGGTCAAAGAGAGTTCGAGGACCATGGTGGATGCGGTCGTCACGGCAACCGCAGCCATGAGCCACGGCCTTTTTGCCTGGTCCATGCCCGTATTTGTTGAACCTGCCGTGTTCATGGAGTAAGACGCTCGATCGTCCTGGGAAATGGAATGGCCTCCCTCAAGTGGTGTATTCCCGCTATCCATGAAATGGTTCTTTCCAGGCCGAGGCCGAAACCGGAGTGAGGCACCGATCCGTACTTGCGAAGGTCGATATACCAATCGAATGCCTCTTTCGGCAGTGAATGTTCCCCGAGCCTCTTTAGGAGCGCATCCAGGTCATCCTCCCTCTCGCCGCCCCCCACTATCTCGCCGTATCCCTCGGGCGCAAGGCAGTCCACGCTCAGCGAGGCTTGTGGATCATCCTTGTCCCTCTTCATGTAAAAGGCCTTTATTTCAGCGGGAAACCTGTGAACGAAGATGGGCTTTTCATAGGACTTGGTCAACTCGGTCTCGTGCTCGGCTCCGAAATCATCACCGTCTTCGAAAGGCACTTTGAAGCGATCGTTCATTTTTGTCAACTTGGCTGCTGCATCCTTGTAATGCACCCTTGGAAACGGCTTTCGGACCTTTTCCAGGAGCGACGTGTCCCTTTCCAGCACCTTGAGTTCTTCAGCCCTCTTGTCCAGGATCACGGCCACGAGTTCGACAAGCATGTCTTCCACAAGCTCCATGACGCCCTCGATGTCGAGGTACGCGATTTCAGGTTCCATCATCCAGAATTCCGTCAAGTGCCGCCTGGTCTTGGATTTCTCGGCCCTGAAGGTGGGGCCGAAAGTGTAGATCCTGCCGAGGGCCAGTGCACCGGCCTCTCCATAGAGCTGTCCCGACTGTGAAAGATATGCCGTTTTGCCGAAATAATCCGTTTGAAAAAGCGTGCTTGTGCCCTCGCACGCATTTGCCGTGAAGATCGGGGGATCGAAGCAAACGTAACCTCTTTTATCAAAGTATCCCCTCAAGGTCCTGATGACCTCGTGCCTTATGCGGAGTAGAGCCACCTGCTTCCTGGACCTGATCCAAAGGTGCCTGTGATCCAGGAGAAAGGCGGGACCGTGCGATTTCTTGGCAATAGGGTATGGCTGGGCCTTGGCCACCAATTCAAGGCCGGTCAAACCGATTTCCACCCCGATCTTGGACCTGGCGTCTTCTTTGACAATGCCGGTTACGATGATCGAAGATTCCCGGGATATTCCTCCGGTCGATTCGAATACCCCGGCCGGCACGTCGCCTGCGCCCATCACGCATTGAACTATACCGGTTCCGTCCCTTACTTCCAGGAAACGGATCTTTTTGCTTGAACGCATGTTGTACAGCCATCCCTTCAGGGTTACCTCTTCACCGATGTGCTTCTTCAGGTCTTCGATGTATATCCACGGAGCCACTGCAATCACCTCCATATGAGAAAAACGGTATCGATTACCGATTCAGAACTCGTACCAGATTAGGGTTGCAAGTGCAACAATATCCGGCCCGCTCATGTAACCGGCTCTTCATGGGATGTTGGATTTTAAAATAGACACGGCCCTTGAGCCGTGGCATGTTTTAAAAAGCATGTTGCAGGAAGAAAAAAGGCCTTACTTGCGTGTCGGGGAAAAGGTCTATCATCTCCGGCACCGGGCATGGGGAAACGGCGTGGTGCAGGAGACCATGACATCAATCCTGCCCGGCGGGACCTGCCTTGTGAGAATCAAATTCGATGACGGTGTAAGCAGGACCTTTGAAAACAATCTAAAAAACCCGGCATGTTGTTATTACTTCGGGCTGCGTGTATCCAGGGAAGTGAACTTCCTCAAATGAGAAAAAAATATTTTTTTAAAACGACGATTCAAGCTCTCTTTCTATTGATGCTCATATCTTTCGGCCGAACCGCTCTTGCCGGGATCCCCGGCGAGCAGGCGGAGGCGGCTGGAAGGAAGAGGCTGTCGAGCCATGACTGTGAGGGCGCAAGGCAGGCATTTAGAGCAGCACTCGATGCCTTCGAGACCAGTTCCAGGCACCTCCTTTTAGCCAGGGCCTTGAAGTGTCTCGATAGGCCACAGGAGGCATACAGGCATGCTTACCTGGCATCCGCGGCCAGGGGCTCGAACGACCGGGAGAGCCTGAAGCTCCTCCTCGACCTGTGCTTGAGACTGGGCAAGAACAAGCAGGCCCGGTCCATCTTGAACCAGTTGAGGGGATTTCCCGGTCTCGCCGGTTTTGTATCAAGGCGGGCGTCTGTCCTGCGGTTTCGCAGTGGTGAAATAAACCGGGCCCTTTCTCTGGCAAGGGCTGCCGTGGGCGACAGGTTCACGAAGTGGGACAGGAGGGCTCTTTGTCTGTACAGCCTGGAGTCAAAAAGAATCAAGGCCGCGCTCGAACACTGCCCCGAGGCTGTCAGGTCCGGTGCACTCGGGGCCGAATGGCTGGCCAGGACATTGGCAAAGGCGGGCCGGCTCGATCTTGCAGCCGGAATATTGTGGCATCACGGGAAAAACGCAAACAAGAAAAAAAACAGGAACGTACTAGATTCCAGGTACAGGGCCAGGCTGGCCTACCTGTACTTCAAGAGGTACGGCGATCTTTATCATGCTTCAAGAGCACTCGAATATTTTTCAAGGCTTGGAGGTGATGTTGCGCCGGGTGACTATGCATCGGTGGCGCGCCGGGCAAATATGTCATTCGATTATAGCCGGGGAACGGGAAGAGCAAGACAGGGCAAATACGATTATTACGGTTATGGCTTGAAGCTCGACGTGGCGGTGCCGATGCCGGGCAGATGGAAGCTTGTTCCCGGTGCCGAGTTGGAGAATCTCGGGGAAGATGCGACGCTTTCGGGCCCGGGCGAACCTGTACGGCGCTCGTGGCAGGAGGGCAGGGCCGTCATGTCGCTGAAGGCCGAGCTTTACTGGCCTGAATTCGGACTTAGGGCCGCGC
Organism: Deltaproteobacteria bacterium; assembly: GCA_013152945.1. Lineage (GTDB taxonomy): Bacteria > Myxococcota_A > JAADFL01 > JAADFL01 > JAADFL01 > JAADFL01. Next base: position 9,744 of record JAADFL010000066.1, read on the forward strand.
TTGGCGGAGGCGGCTATTTCTCTTCAGACTCGGCATATCCCTTGTTCGAACTCAATGTCTCGGGCAGGCCCAAGGCCGGGTGGATCGACCTCGATTTCTCGCTTTCATACGGCCTGGGCAAACGGGCTGCGTCCGCATCCTATTCATGCGGCGGCCTCGAAGCCGAGTTAAGGGCCCTTTTGCGGGCAGGCCCGGTCCAGGTCCTTGGCGGTTTGCGGAACATGCTATTTGCGTTCGAGCATGGCCGTCCGAGGCAATTGTCCGGCTTCCTGTCTGGCACATGGCCTTTGGGCACGGGTCTTTTTCAGTTTTCACCGGGTTTGGCAATCAGCCTTGATCGATCATGGGATCAGCCTCTGGGCGGCGTGCCCGTGGATCTTTCTTCCAACCGTGAGGCTTTGTGGCTGGTATTTTCGGTCTCCACGGTCAAGCTCAATTACATCGATTTCAATATGAATGTTTCCTGGGCCCCTGTTTCAAGGGGATACAGCATGGAGGGCAACGGCCTGGAGCCTTTCGGCAACGGGCCGTGGCGTATCGAATCCCGGCTCCGAATAAGATCCCGGCAACGCGCAGGCCTTGAGTTGAGAACCTGGTTCGATGATGAATTGCGAAAAAGGAATGTGTTCGCTTATTTCGGCATTTTCATGATTCTCTGATTCTTGCTTTTTTGGGGGCTAACTTTTTTCTTTGTCCTGCTTTTCCCCTGATCTTCAGGACCGGTAAAGTATCGGCGTTTTTTTTCACAGCCTTTTTCTTGTTTCCTGCTTTTTCCAGGACCATCCTGATCTTGTCCAGCAGCGTGCTCAATGTGGCGGGTTTGGTAATTACGCCGTCACATCCCATGCGCTTTACAATTGCCATGGCTTCTTTTTCAGGAATGGCTGTAAGGATTATCGATGGAACAGGTTTGCACTTTTTTTTCATTTTCAGTTTTCTGATAAGCTCGGCTCCGGTCATGTAAGGCAGTGTGAGGTCTATAAGGAACAGGTTGAAATCGTTGTCGCATACGACGTCGAGGGCCTCTTCACCCGTGGAAGCGGAAGTCACGTCGCATCCTCTGCTCGTCAATACCAGGTCCAGGAATTCAACCGTATCCGGATCGTCGTCAACCACAAGGATTTTTGCTCCTTCCAGCGAAGTCAGTGGGATTTGTCCAAGTTTACTTTTTGCATCCTCGGCGCCGGGCCGGCCTCCGAGCGGAAGTGAAAAGGTTATTGTCGTGCCGCGGCCCTTAATGGAACGTATTGCCAGCTTGGAGCCGTGAGTGTCGAGTATGCTCTTTACAATGGACAGGCCGAGGCCGGATCCCGGAGAATTTACGTCATTTTTGAAAAACGGCTGTGTTACCTTTTTCCTGACGGTTTCGGTCATCCCGATGCCGTTGTCTTGCACCGATATGGTCATGTTTTTCTTTCCGCGCTTCAAGCTTACCTCGATGCGGTTTTGCTTGTCGCCGTACTTGACCGCGTTATCGAGCAGGTTGTTCAGGACCCGGTGTATCATTTCCTTATCCGCCCGGACCATGTGCGGCTCATCCAGCGTGTTGATTTTTATCATGTCCAGGGGAAACCCGGTCCTTATGACCAACTCGGCCACACACTCATTGATCAGCTTTGCCGGGTCGAAATCCGTCAGAACAGGCTTATCCCCGAATTCCGGCCTCAACAATGTTTGATAATTCAGGATGTCATCCATGAGGTCCGAGAGCCTGGAAAGGTTTCTTGCGGCCACCTGCATAGCGTCTGAAGCTTCTTTCGATATGCGGCCAAGGGAACCTTCCAGGAGAAGCTCCACATAGCCCAGGCCGGTCACGAGGGGTGTGCGCACTTCGTGACTCAACTTGGCGACGAATTCGTCTTTCATTTTATGGAGCCGTGCCAGTTTGCGGTTTGCCTCTTCGAGTTCGGCGTTCCTCTCGGCAAGCTCCAATTCGAGTTTTCTACGTTTCGAGACATCCCTGATAATGCCGACCGAGCCTATGGGTTTGCCGTGTTCATCATAGTAGGCCCTGCCGTCCACGCGGATGAACTTTTCTTCCCCGTCAGGGGTGAATACCCTGAAGTCTTCGCCCCGTGGTCCCTCCGCATGGAGGGTAGATTGCCATGATGCCTCGACCCTGGGCAGGTCATCAGGATGGATCATGACTTTGTACGGCACTCCGATTACAGCTTCCTTAGGAAGTCCGGTTAAAGCCTCGAAACCCGGTGATACGTATTTTAGGGTTCCGTTCTCATCCGACACGAACAGGACTTCCGCCAGGTTGTCCAGCAGCAGGCGCTCCAGCGCGGTTATTTTATTTTTGCCGGGACTATTGTTTATTGTTGCTTTTCGGCTGTTTTTAGCCATCTATTCCTTGCCCCCTCTTCTCGCGGCATGTACCAGGCTGTCGAACAGGCCCTGGAATGCCGGGCCGAAAGTGCTTTTTTCCTCGGGGTGCCATTGAACACCCAGGTAAAAAGGCTTGGATGGGTCTTCTACTGCTTCTATGAAACCATCGCCCGCGACTGCGCATACGTCCAGGCCGCCCGAACTTGTTACGCCCTGGTGGTGCCTGCTGTTGACAGTGTGTTCGCCCGGGCCCAGCAAGCGTGACAGGAGTGTGCCCTTCCTGACCTTGATATCATGCTCAACGTACACATCAGGTGTTTTGTCTTTGTGAATTATCTTGTTATTTTTAAGATCGGGAATGTGAGGGAAAATCGAGCCCTTGGCCTGAATAGTCATCAGTTGCATGCCTGCGCATATCCCTAGGACCGGCAGGTCTGTCTGTTGCAACTCTGCAACCAGGGCCTTGTCGAATTCTTCCCTGGCCCCGGCCACAGGTTCCAGGCTCGGATGTTTTAGTTGTTCGGCGGTAAATGCGCACCTGTAGTCATCTCCCCCGGTCAGGATGACTGCATCAACCATGGTGAGCAATCTCTTTATGGCGCGGGGGCCGGCATTCGGGCAGAAGGGCAGGGGAATGGCTCCGGCTTTTAATATTCTGTGCATGTACGAGGATTTCAGCGTACACTTGCCCTTGCTTTCCCGGTCGTCATGGACCTTGTCAAGGTCGCAGTTGAGCCCTACTATAACTTGTTCGACAGCCAACCTATCCCCTCGAAAAACACCGGTTCGAAATCCTTGGCGCGCCATGACTTGAACCTTTCCCTGGCTGCTTCGACCAGGCTTGGTGAAAACGTGGGCGCAAAGTCCACGACCAGGTCGAATTTCATGCAGTGCTCGATTTCCGCCGGACTGGAAAGAACCAGTGCATCAGCCTTGGGCCAGACAATGAGAGACGAAATGAGCAATGCCTGCTCTGGGTCGCCGGCAGGTGTTTCCTCCGGAGAAACCAGCCTGTGTGCTATGAAAGCCCCCTGGGAGAACGTCCAGAGCAGGTTGTCGAGGGCTTTGGCCGGTTCTCCGGCCTCAACATGGAGCTGTACCTTTAGCCCTTTTTCAACAAGGGCCTGGACGGATTGGCAGACAGCCTCTTCCAGCGGGGGGGCCGGCACCTTGACGAAAACTACTTTGGGCAACCTGCACCTCTCATGACAAATGATTAAAGGCCTTAAAAGTCGCTATGGGTTCCATGGAACAATGCATTTTAATCTTTTTCAGCCCTTCCATTCAAAGTTATAGGATCCATAGTCCATGCCCCGGCTTTTTTCAATGTTGTTGTTGCTCTTAAAACCGCCCCAAAAAAATATCCGGATCCGTAATGCGGTTTGAATGGCGGCCCTTTGTGATTGCCCTTTGTCTGCTCTTGCTATAGCCTGTCATGGTTGAAAGGTAATCGGCTGAATCGGAGGACAAGGTGCATAAATTGCCACGGCGGGTAGCAGTTGTTCCAGGAGATGGCATTGGTCCGGAAGTGGTGGGGGAATCTGTTTCAGTTCTAAGGACACTGAACCGGATCTTTTCCCTGGACATGGAGTTCGTGGATTTCCCTTGGGGGGCCGAGCATTACCTCGAGTTCGGCGAAACTCTCCCGGAAGATGCCGTGGAAATGCTGAATCGCGAGTTCGGCGCAATTTTCATGGGCGCCATGGGCGATCCCAGGGTGCCGGACATGGTTCATGCGCGGGACATAGTGCTTGGATTGAGGCGCAAGCTGGACCTTTACGTGAACCAGAGGCCGATAAAATTGCTTGACCAACGCCTGACGCCGTTGAAAGACAAGGGAAAAGACGACATCGATTTCGTGATATTGAGAGAGAACACCGAGGGAAGTTATGTCGGTTGCGGCGGATGGTTCAAGAAGGGATCGGCTGACGAAATCGCTATCGAAGAATCCATCAACACCAGGAAAGGAGTGGAAAGAATAATAAGGTATGCCTTTTCCATGGCCCGGCAATACGGTTACGAAAAGGTGACCATGGCGGACAAGAGCAATGCCATCAGGTTCGGTCACGACCTGTGGTACAGGGTCTTCCAGGAAATTGGTGAAGAGTATCCGGACATAGAGATGCAACACCTGTACATCGACGTGTTGACAGCCGAACTCATCAGGGCGCCGGAGCAATTCCAGATAATAGTAACCTGCAATCTTTTCGGCGACATACTGGCGGATCTTTCCGCTCAGCTCATGGGGGGACTGGGGCTGGCGGCAAGTGCAAACCTGAATCCCGGCAAGGTATCCCTGTTCGAGCCTGTTCACGGCTCGGCTCCGAAACTCGCGGGCAGGGGACTGGCCGACCCGGTGGCGGCCATTCTCTCCGGCCAGCTTCTGCTCGGCCACTTCGGATTGGCCGAGTACGGCGCCATCATCGAGGAAGCGGTCAGGGATTCATTGCAGCAGGGCATTACCACGCCCGACCTCGGGGGACACTCGACGACACAGGATGTCGGAGCCTTTATCAGGAAACGAATAGAAGAATTGGCGGATGAGAAATAGTTAACGGAGGTACGTGATTTGGCCGGAGCCACTCTTGCGGAAAAGTTGATATCAAGGATAGCAGGCGTTGATCGTGCCAGGGCAGGGGATCACCTGTGGTGCAAAGTGGATGTCGCTTTGCTGACCGATCCCACAACTCCCCAGGTAGGAGCGGCCATGGCCCGGCTCGGCGCCGAAAAGGTGTTCGATCCCGCCAAGGTAGTGATTTTCCATGACCACTTCGTGCCTGCAAAAGACGTTAAGTCAGCCGGTCTTGCAAGGGCATCCAAGGAATTTGCGCGTGAGCATGGCATAGAAAAATTTTTCGAGGTGGGGAGGGCCGGCATTTGCCATGTCGCATTGCCGGAAACAGGGATGGTGGTTCCGGGCGACCTTGTGGTGGGTGCTGACAGCCATACAACTACACACGGTGCACTGGGTGCTTTTGCAACCGGCATGGGAGCGACGGATATGGCGGCGGTCCTTGCCACCGGCAAGACATGGCTTATGGTGCCGGAGACGATAAGAGTCGATCTGAAGGGTGCCCTGGATAAATATGTCTGTGGTAAGGATGTCGCGCTGGCGCTGCTCAAAGAACTCGGAGTGCGCGGCGCCATATACAAGGCGCTGGAGTTCGGAGGGCCGGGCGCCGGGGACCTCGAATTGGCGGACCGGTTTACAATGTGCAACATGGCGGTGGAGGCAGGTGCGAAGGCCGGAATATTTAAGGCCGACGAAAAGGTGCTGGACTATGTAGGGTCAAGGACAGACAGGGAACCGGTTGTTTTCGAACCTGATCCGGATGCGGAATACCGGCGCTGTATCGAAATGGATGTTTCAAAAGTCGAACCCATGGTAGCTGCTCCGCATTCGCCCGACAACGTGAGCCCTGCATCGGTTTTTTCGGATGTGGCGGTGGACCAGGTGCTGATAGGTTCGTGCACCAACGGCAGGATCGAGGACTTTAGGGCCTTTGCAGAGATAATGAACGGCAGGAAGGTGCATCCTGATGTCAGGCTTATTGCACTGCCCGGCTCGCCTTCCGTCCTGGAGCAGATGATAGCCGAAGGCATAGCCGCGAGCTTGGTTCAATCGGGCGGCGTGCTCGGACCTTGCACATGCGGGCCGTGTATAGGCTCGCCACCGGGGGTGCTCGGCGAATCCGAAGTCGCGCTGTTCACCACGAACAGGAATTTTCAAGGAAGATCAGGGGCCAGGAGTTCGAGGGTGTATCTTGCTTCACCGGCGGTTGCGGCGGCGACGGCTATTACGGGCAGGATAACCGATCCAAGAAATCTGGCGGGATGAAAAGTGTGGTGAAAATGAAACACGAAGCTGAAGAAAGGTGCTCGAATGTGGATAGGGGCCGGGCCTTGCGTATCTCGGGCAGGGTGATAAAACTCGGGCATGACGTGGACACGGACAGGATAATACCCGCACGTTATTGTAATTCTTTTGCCCAAGAGGACCTGGCGCCGCACGCGCTCGAAGATTATGATCCGGGTTTGGCGAACAAAATCAGGCCCGGTGACGTTATAGTAGCAGGAGAAAATTTCGGGTGTGGAAGTTCGAGGGAGCATGCGCCGGTGGCGTTGCTCGGAGCGGGAATCAGGTGTATCGTGGCAGTATCGTTTGCAAGGATTTTCTACAGGAACGCGTTGAATCTTGGCTTGCCGGTGCTCGTGTGTGAACATGCTTTCGACGTATTCGAAAACTTCGAGGAGATTGTGGTAGAGACCGGGGCCGGAAAGATAATCAAGGCTGGAACAGGGGATGTATTACGCGCAAGGCCGTTGTCCAGGATTGCCGGGGACCTGATGAGGGCAGGCGGTCTTGCATCACTGGTAAGGGCCATGACCGTGCCGGGCCGAGAACCGGGGGATTAATGGTAATGGAGATGAGAAATGGCAAATTTCCGTTATAGAGACTACATCTATGACTGGAACAGCGCCACCAAGGTAGCTCCTCTGACCAACAAGAAGATCGAGCTGCACGACGAGACCTTGAGGGACGGCATCCAGAGCCCATCCGTGGTGGACCCGCCGGTGGAACAAAAGATCGAACTTCTTCATCTCATGGAAGACCTGGCCATCGATACACTTGACGTGGGGATCCCAGGGGCCGGGCCGTGGCAATACAATGATTCATTAATATTATGCAAGGAAATTTCAAAGAGCTCTTTGCATATAAAACCTACTTGTGCAGCCAGGACCGTGAAGAGTGATATCGAGAAGATAATCGAGGTCTCACAGCAGGCAGGCATACCGGTCGAGGTAATGGCATTCATCGGTTCCAGCCCGATACGGCAGTACGCGGAAGAATGGGATTTGGACGGAATGTTGAAGGCCACTGAAATGGCTGTAAGGCTCGGGGTGGAAAACAATCTTCCCGTGACATATGTTACCGAGGATACGACCAGGTCCAGGCCGGAAACCCTGGACAGGCTGTTCAGGCGCGCTGTCGAAGCAGGCGCGAGCAGACTGTGCCTTTGTGATACGGTAGGGCACGCGACTCCGGACGGCATAAGGAACCTGGTGCATTTCACCCAGGCTATTTTGGCCGGTATGGGCGCACATCACATCAAGATCGATTGGCACGGCCACAACGACAGGGCCCTGGGCGTTATTAACAGCCTGTATGCCATCGAGTTCGGTTGCGACCGTGTGCATGCCACGGCGCTCGGTATCGGAGAGAGGGTGGGTAATGCGGCAATGGAGTTGATACTTGCAAATCTCAAATTATTGAACGAAATCCACCGTGACCTGTCCCAGCTACAGAATTATTGTAAAAAGGCTTCCGAGATACTTCATTTTCCTATCAGCATAGACTATCCGCTTGCAGGCAGGGACGCATTCAGAACCGGTACGGGCGTGCACGCGGCGGCGATTATCAAGGCACTGAAAAAAGGGGATACCTACATGGCCGATCGCATCTATTCCGGGGTTCCTGCTGGAATGTTCGGCAGGGAACAGGGAATAGAGATCGGCCCCATGAGCGGCGAATCCAATGTAATCTACTGGTTGGACAAAAGGGGGATAGAACAGGATCGGGGGCTTGTCACGGCCATTCTCGATAAAGCGAAAGAGGCGGACAAGATACTTTCCGAGGAGGAGATTTACAGGATTGTCGACGGGTTCGGGGCTGTTTCCGATAAGGACGGGCAAGGGGAAAGTTAGGGCCGTTGCCTGCTGACAAGGAAGTATGAAAACGTTAACATATTCCTGTAAGAGATTTTGGCATTTTACTGAAATTTGCAGGCGGAACAACGTAAAACGAACATAAAACGAACGTGAAACAAGAAAAGTTTTCAGAAGATCGACGAAACAGGCTGAACAGGGCTATATTTGATTCAATCTTGATTCCTGGATGGGAACACGGAGTTTCAAGATGATTGTAATGAAGTCCGGCGGCTCCGGGCACGCTGTTATTTGTATTCCAGGGACCTTCGAGAACTTGCAAAGGGGAGAATCCTGAACCTGTCACGGCTCACTTGACCAGGAAGCGTTGCTCCTCGCAGATTTTCTCTGCAATCTTGTCCTTTGCAACAGCGCTGTCGAACGGGTAGAACCAGTCCAGTTTTTCCAGGGCCGCCTTGTACACGTTCCATTTTTCCTGGTCGCCCCCTGAAAGGTCGGCCAGCAGCTTGGATGCAATATTCGTGATCTTCAGGGCTGTTTCATATACAAAGGTCTCAGCCATCAGCTTGGAAAGCCAAGCCTTTTCCTCGCCTTCTCTTGCAATGATTTTCTTTGCCCTCATGACCGCTGAATCCATGGCGTACAACTCGGCCAGCATGTCCGCCACCGGCTCCAGCACGAATTCACCCGGGCCGAACATGGAATGCTTGTTGAGCAGGACTTGGGCCTTTTCCATGAGCGCATTTTGTATGGTATACAGGATCGTATCCCTGCAAAGCTCCACGGTTTTGGATTCCCTTGCAAGGGGGCCGTCATAGTCCGGCATTTCAGGCAGCTTGCCTTCTTTAACGGCCTCCAGGACCTTCATGGCGGCATCCGAGAATCCTATGTTCCCGGTCATGTTTCGTTTTATCAACTCGCCGGGCAGGAGGATCCTGTTGATCTCGTTCGTACCTTCGAAAATCCTGTTGATCCTGCAATCCCGGTAAGCGCGGCATTGCATGTATTCTTCGATGAATCCGTAACCGCCGAGTATCTGCACCGACTCGTCTGCTGCAAAACCCAGGGCTTCGGATCCCCAGAATTTCATTATTGACGATTCTATGGAGAACTCGGACAAGACTTTTCCCGCCTGTTTCGTGAAATCAGGCGCCGAGTGATCCAGGGCTTCGATTGAGTTGTCGATGAGTCCGGCCGTCCTGTAAGTCATGGAGTCGAGGGCGAATGTCTTGCATGCAATGTCGGCGAATTTCTTGCGAATCATTCCAAGAGTACTTATCGGTACGCCGAATTGCTTTCGCTCGTTTGCGTATTGCGTGGTGTCTTGAATCAGGTCCTTGCAACCTCCGAGGCTTGCAACCCCCAGCTTGAAACGCCCGATATCAAGTATGCCGAGAGCGCTCTTGTGTCCTTTACCGATTTCTCCGAGCACGTTTTCAACCGGAACTTTTACGTCTTCAAGTACCAGTGTCCTGGTTGAAGATCCCCTGATTCCCATCTTGTTTTCTTCCGCGCCGGTCGACAGGCCGGGAAAGGATCTCTCCACTATGAATGCAGTGAACTTCTCCCCGTCCACCTTGGCGTACACTACGAACACGTCGGCAAAGCCTGCATTGGTGATGAACTGCTTTTCACCGTTCAACACGTAATACTTGCCGTCTTCGGACAAGACGGCCTTGGTCTTGGCTGAAAGCGCGTCCGAGCCGTAACCGGTTTCCGTCAGGGCGTAAGCGGCTATCCATTCACCCGTGGCCAGCTTGGGCAAGTACTTGGCCTTTTGTTCTTCATTGCCGAAATACACGATCGGCAGGGTGCCTATCCCCGAATGCGCCAGCATTGTGGCCGCAAATGAGGGATGGCGGCTCAATTTTTCGCTTACCACCATGCTGGCGGTTACGCCCTTGTCCAGTCCGCCGTACTCCTCTGGTATTTCGACCATGAGCAGGCCTGCCTCGCCAGCCTTTTTCATCAAGTCGATGTTGGTAGGTATTTTCTTGTCGACCTTGTCAATGCCTTTCAGAGGGAGGCCGTACTTTTCACGCATTTCATCGGTTACTTCTATTTCGATGTGACCTTCGAGATCTTCGTCGAACGGCGTGACCTCCTTTTCCACGAAATCAGCGGCAGACTGGGCGAACATGAGAGTCTCTTCGTCAAAATCTTCTGCGCTGAAGATATCCTCCATACAGGCCGGGTTGACCAGCCATGACATTCCTTTCGATACTTTTTCATCACTCATGGTTTATCCTCCTTGTTTTCCTCACTTTGCTTTTTTGCCATTATATCAATAATTACAATTCGATAGTTATGGCTATATGGCATATTGATTATGTTGTGTCGGTAATGGCACATTGCGTCGAACATCGGCCGGCACACTAGCACAGGGTGTCCCGGTCTACAAGAAAAAAATGCCGCATTGCGGCAAGATATAATTTTCGCATGGCTTTCCAGGAACAACGGCGCGTTCCCCATCCCGCGTTCCCCACCCATCCCGCGTTCCCCACCCAGGTTGATTTTCAAGGTGCCCAAAATATGCTGTTATTTCATGAAGTAGGGGCGGTTAGCGAACCGCCTATGCGAGATCCAATCCCAATAATTTGTATTTTTGTCTCCTGGACCAGGCCGGCTTTCCACCGCCCTCACCCCCTTTTATCCCCCTCTCCCGCAGAGCGGGCGAGGGGGATTGTTTGGTACCAACAATTCGGCTATCACAGGCAATCACACCATGGTTGACAAAGTTGTCAAATATTCTTATCATCAGTATTGAAATTACAGGCATCCAGCCCTTGAGGAGGAAGGTGAGTTGGGATCCAATCTTGATTATTCACCGGACAGCTTGAATTATCACGCTCCACAACAGGAACTGCTGGACATATTCCGGCGAACCCTGGGGTCTACAAAGGGGCCCAGGGTTGCAATCATGACACGGGCACTCAGGGCTTTCGATGAAATGGTGAGTTCCATGAATGCCAGGGCTATGGAACAAGCCCTGGATGAACGTTCCGATATGGCAACGGTCATGCACGTGTTGATGAAGTATACGGCTAGGGATATCAGGCTAGGAAAAAAGGAGCCCCAGAACGGTCGTGAAAAGAAAGCGGAGGAGACTCTTGCTCTTCTGCGGGGAGTCAAGTCCGCCAGGAAGATGCTGAATGAAAAAGGAAAGGCCCTGGCTACGAGCGAGGCGGCGGAATTGCTCCAAGTTAGCCGTCAGGCGGTCAACAAGGCGCGCAACAAGGGCCATCTCTTGGGAGTGCGGATCGGGAACAGGTTCTTATTTCCTGCATGGCAATTCACCGGAACAGGCAATGTATTACCCGGCCTTGTCGAGGTGCTGCAGGCTTTGGGTGATATCGATCCCTGGATGAAACTCAGGTTTTTTCTGCGCGGTAACAAGCGCCTGAAGGGGGCCACTGCGCTCGATTACTTGCTCAAGGGGCGGAAGCAGGAAGTGTTGGACGCTGCCAGGCTTGAGGCGGGACATGGGGCGTTCTAGGATACGGGTTTCTCCCGGTCCGCACCCGAAACCACGGGTGGAATTCTTCAAACATCATCTGCCGATAGTGGATTGTACCAAGGAATGGTTTACACTTCAGCCAACAAAGGCGCACTGGCCGTTTTTTTCCAGGAATCAGATTTCTCGTTTCGATGATCCACAGCGTCGATATGGCACTTTCTATGTCGGTGAGGATATATTCTGTTGTTTTGTCGAGGTTTATGGCAGAGAAGCCGGAACCAACATAGTAACCGAGACCGAGTTGAACAGCAGGGATCTATTTGTCGTGCGGCCTACTGAACCCATCAGGTTGGTAAATCTCTCTACAGGATACGGCATGAAAAGAGTGGGCGTGGATAATCGCCTGTGTACAGGTGATTACGAGGTGGCACAACATTGGTCACGCGCTTTTTACGAACACCGGCAGCAACCGGATGGTCTTCGGTACCGTTCACGTTACGATCCATCCAGGGTTTGTGCGGTTGTCTTTGACCGTGCAAGGGCCAAGCTGGAAGTGAAAAATTTGGGGAAATTGATTGACAATGAACTACTTTTCGATGTTCTGAATTACTATGAGTACGGCTTGATAAAGTACTAGGCTTGGTTGTTTTTTGCAGTATGAAAATGTGCAATAGGAATGCAGGAGAGAAAAATGAACCTAGAGAGTACTATCGAGTTGGCGCGGTTTCACAGCCCGCTCAAGAACGGGGCCATCGATGAGCAGAGCATGGAGATCAGAACCGATCCCTTGCTCGGACACAAGGCTGTTTTCAATCCCGGTCTGGAAGACAAGGTGGAAATCCTGTTTCCAAGGACGGACGAGAAATATCTTGTCGAACGTTCCGAGGCCACGAAAAAGTCCTGCTTCCTTTGTAATGGAAGGTGGCGGACGGCTGCGCCGAGGTACGAAGACTCTTTGGTTCCGGGCGGCAGGATTCAAAAGGGCAGGGCAGTGCTTTTCCCGAACTTGTTTCCTCTTTCATCTATTCATGCCGTGGTAATGCTGGGAGATGAGCACTTCAGGAGGTTGAACCAATTCGAGCCGTCACTGCTTGGAGATGGTTTCAAGGTTGCACTTGAACTTGTCAAAAGGTGCGAAAAGGTCATGCCCGGAATAAAATATTTCACCATAAACGCCAATTACATGCCGCCTGCCGGTGCAAGCGTGATGCATCCCCACCTCCAACTGCTCGGCTCTACGCTTCCGGGAACACATCACCAAAAACTCTTGTCACGATCCAGGGCATGGTTCGAAAGGGAAAAGGCGTGCTATTTTCGTGAATTGGTGGAACAGGAAGAACAGGGCCCGAGAATGATTGCAAGACAGGGTTCCGGTTGCTGGCTCGCAGCCTATGCACCCTTGGGAGGACACGAGATCCAGTGCATCTGGCCGGAAAAGGCGAGTTTTCTCGATTTTGAAGATCGCGACGTGGACGACCTGGCTTGCGGCTTGTCGGCCATGCTGTCCACATATCATGATCTTGGACTTTCAACGTTCAATTTTTCCATGTTCGGAGCGCGTACAAATTCAGAGGGCAGGGATAAGGGGGGTAACAGTGAAAGCGATTACTTTAAATGTATGTTGAGACTTGTCAACAGGCAGAACATGGTGCCGGACCACAGGACGGATGATTATTTTTTCCAGAAGTTGCTGGAGAACGAGATAATTTTAAGAAAACCCGGGGAATTGGCAGGACTGGCAAGGGAACATTTCAAGGATGCAATGGGGTGAGAAGGATGAAATGTCATGAAATTTCTTTAAAGATAAAGGCATGGGTCGAATGCCGTGGGTTTGCGCTCATCGGTTCGGGCCGTGGCGCATTACTCGATGCGATAGAAGAACATGGCTCGATCTCTGCTGCGGCAAAGAGTCTCGGCCTTTCATACGCAACCGCATGGCATAGACTCGATTCCATGAACAAGGCGATGGGAGCTCCCCTTGTGGAGCCAAGGTCGGGAGGCAAGGGCGGTGGTGGAACGAATCTTACCGAACGCGGGAGGGCCGTAATCAAGGCATTTGGGTTTATGCAGGAAAGAATCGAGGAATTCAGAATGGAAACAGAAAAGGGAATAAAGGCTATTATCGCCGACCGCAACGATCAACACGAGTAAAAAAAAAAGAAAAAGGAGACGGACCCATGAAAGCGGGAAACAAGAAAGAAATTACGGTTTTTGTGCGGCTGGGCGTGATTCCGGCGGTTCTCATGTTGGTTGGCTGCGCCGGTGCCCAAAAGACACGGGTAAAATCATTCGACTATCCGCCTGCAAAAACAACTGACGTTGCCGATGACTATCATGGCGTCAAGGTAAAGGATCCATACAGGTGGCTGGAGGATCAGAACTCCAAAGAAACCAAGGCATGGGTGAAAGCAGAGAACCGGCTGTCAAGGAAGTTTCTGGATGTGCCTGGCCGGAAGAAACTGGTGGAAGAGCTGAAGGGGCTTTGGACCTACCCCAAGTACCACCTGCCTGTAAAAAGAGGCGGCAGGTATTTTTTCCTCATGAACAAGGGACTTGCAAATCAACCGAAATTGTATGTCAGGAACCACGGACAGGCGGAAAAGGACGCCCGTGTTCTCGTGGATCCCAACAAGCTTAGTAAAGACGGAACCACGGCGATTACAGGTTTCGAGCCCAGCCGTGACGGAAAGATGTTGGCCTACCTGCTGTCTAGTAAGGGCTCGGATTGGCAGGAACTCAGGATATTGAACGCGGACAACGGCAGGAACCTTGATGAAGTGCTCAAGTGGTGCAAGTTCACTGGCATTTCATGGAAAGCGGATGGTTCGGGATTTTTTTACAACAGGTTCCCGAATCCAAAGGATGTCAGGCCCGGGGACAGGAACAGGTTTGCAAAGGTTTATTTTCATAAGCCGGGCACGCCGCAGGAAAGGGATATACTCGTGTACGAAAGGCCTGATGATGGAGAACTCGGGTTTGATCCAAGAGTGACAGAGGATGGTGATTACCTGGTGTTGACCGTGTATCGCGGCACCGATCAAAGGACCGGTATCTACTATACGAAGCTCGATGAAAACGGAACGGGCCTGAATGCGTCCGGGCATTGGAGCTTTACCAAGCTTTTCGATTTCGGCAAGGCAAGGTACGAGTTCCTGGGCAATAAGAAAGACGTGTTCTATGTACTAACCGACCTGGATGCGCCCAGAAGCAGGATTGTCTCGATAAATCTGCACGACAACGAAAAGAAACTCGTGGAATTGGTCCCGCAATCCAAAGATGTACTGCATTTTGCCGTCATGGCCGGGCAGAGGATCCTGGCGGTTTACATGCGGGATGCCCATCACCTCGTTAAGAGCTTTGACTTGGGCGGGGATGATTCGAAAGATATTCCATTGCCGGGCATGGGAAGCATAAGCGGTATTTCCGGTAGGCCCGGGGATGACGAGGCATTCTTTTCTTTTACTTCGTTCCTGAGGCCGAACTCTGTTTTCAGGCTGGATGTCTCCGGGAATAAGTCCGAATTATTCCTGGGTCCCAAGCCGCCACTCGATCCCGCGGGATTCGTAACAAAGGAGGTCTTCTACAAGTCAAAAGACGGCACAAGGGTCCACATGTTCCTGGTTTACAGGAAGGGCATAAAGCCGGACGGTCGAAACCCGGTTTTGCTGTACGGTTACGGTGGATTCGATATCAGCATTACTCCATATTTTTCAGTGTACCGTTTGCCGTGGCTCGAGGCGGGCGGGATATTTGCCGTGGCGAACCTGCGCGGCGGCGGTGAATACGGCGAGGAATGGCACAAGGCCGGGATGCTGAAGAATAAGCAGAATGTTTTTGATGACTTTATCTCAGCCGCGGAGTGGTTGATTGCGAATCACTACACGTCCAGGGACAAGCTGGCGATAATGGGCGGCAGCAACGGCGGGCTTCTTACGGCGGCATGCCTCGTGCAGAGGCCGGATCTTTTCGGTGCTGTGGTGTCCATCGTGCCCGTCATCGACATGCTTCGGTACCAGAAGTTCTCGGTAGGTCATTTTTGGATTCCCGAGTACGGTGACGCAGAGGCGAGCAGGAGTGACTTCGATGTTCTGATAAAATACTCTCCTCTACACAATATCAAAAAGGGTGTGGCATACCCTCCGACCCTTATATTGACGGCGGACCACGATGACCGGGTGGTTCCCATGCATGGCAAAAAATTCGCGGCTGCATTGCAGGCTGCGGACAAGGGGGGCGGACCGATCCTGCTCTTTGTCGAGACCGCCGCGGGTCATGGAGGCGGAAAGCCTGTTTCCAAGAGGGTGGGCGAGTACGCCGACATTTTGATGTTCCTGGCCAGGTTCCTGAAAGTAACTTTCCCATAGGGGAGTGGACGCAACCCGGCTGGATGCGGATAATAGTATCCGCAATGCCTCTAGTTATCATCTCCTGTTTCCAGATCCTCTTTGACTTTGAAAGAATAATCAATGATCTTCTTTACTTGTTCCGGGTTCATGTTCATAGCATAGAAGATTTTGAGCTTGTCTTGCGACAGGGAAGTTGCCGGCCGGCCGATTCCGGCATGCACGCTGCACATGTCTGCGATCGCGACTGCCGCAGCCATCTGATTCAGCGAACCCTTTTGGAAGGGCTCGTGGTGCAGCCTGACCGAGTTGGAGATTATGGGCGGAAGGTCCCATGTTTCCACCACGCCGGCCCCTATGGCTGCATGATTTCTCTCGAGTGCATAGTACAACAGCTCAGGTTCCGGCAAGGGACGTTTCTTCTTCTTTGCCCAGTCTGCAACAATACCGAATGCTATGGCCTTGCCGACGTCATGCAGAAGTCCGCACAGGAAAGCCATGTTTTTTTCTATAAAGAGCATGGAGCAAACCTCTCTTGCCAGGATTGCAACCGACCTGGCGTGAGCCATCTCTGCGTTCAAGACCGGCTGGTATTCCTTGACTCTGAAAAGTCTCGCCTCGGAAACCACCTGAAAGGAGATGTCTCTGATCCTGACCAGCCCGAGCCTTGCAACGGCAGTCTTGAGCGAGCGGACCTCGGTGCCCCTGGAAAAAAGAGCGCTGTTGGCGATTTTAACTATCTTTGCCGTCATTGCCTGGTCCATTGAGAGCACTTTTTCAACCTGGTTGAAGTTGGTCTTGGGATCATTTGCCAGTCTCATCAGGTCCTGCGCCACCCTCGGCAGCATTGGTGGTTTATAGCCGGGTGATTGAATACTCCGGACTATGAGCTGGCGCAACTTGGATTCAACTACCAATTCATCCGGTGCACCATCCGAAACCTTGGCGCCTGCCGTTTCAGTCCTGTCTTTCATTTCTCCACCTTGTTCTCTTGTTCGTGTTTCCTGCTTGACGGGCCTTTCGGGTGATTTTTAAAACAGCTATCAAGGAATACCGTTCTTTGCTCTCTTTTCATATTTTTATACCTGGTTATCCATATCGGCCGGTTTCGGCATTACTTTAGAGTCGTTGACACCCGGTCCCTGCCTTGGTACCAACGTGTTTGGAGCATGTATCGGATGGAAGACGTATCACTATCTGTTGCAGCAAGTTACAAGCGCATGCTTGTAAACCTCGATAAGATCAGGCAGAGGCTTGTGGCCGGTCTTGCCGTAACGATTCTTTCAGACCTGGCGCTGGTTGTATCGGTTTTTGCAATCACCGGCACATTGTTGCACCTGGCCTATAATTTGAATCCTCCCGCGCCTGTGCGGGCGATTCTCTCTTTTGCCATGGCCTTGTGTTTATTGATCGTATTCGTGTTCGGCCTGAGAAAGGGCTTGGGCAAGAGGCCGGACATGCGGACCGCGGCTGAAGTTGTGGCGCGAAAGGTCCCGCAGATCGACTCGGACTGCCTTTCCAGCATTGAACTGTTCAGGCAGGACCCGGCGAACCTTTCAGACGATACCAGGATATTCGTAAACATGCTGTTCCAGAGGACGGCCCGGGCCTCGGATGAGCTGGATCCCGGGGCACTGGTGCCCTTCGACAAGGTCCGCTTGCATGCAGGTGCGGCGGTCGTTGCATTATCTTTGTACATCGGCCTTGCATTGCTGTTGAATGTGAACCAGGCATCCATGTGGCATTCCGTCCTGTACCCGTTCAAGGCTGTTGCCGAATCCGGCCCCGTCGATTTTCAGGGCATGCTTGGGGACATGGAGGCAAGACTGGATTATCCTGATTATACCGGCCTTCCCTCGCGAATCCTAAAGGGCACGGATGGCAACCTCGTAGTTCCCGTTGGTACGAGAGTGACGCTTTCGGCCCGGACGGCAATTCCATTGAAAAAGGCCGGGCTGATTCTTCCCGGAGGCGACAAGCGGGCAATATCGATCGACGGTTCGAAACGAGGGCTCAAGGTGTCTTTCGTGGCCTTGAAGCAAGGTAATTACAAGGTGGCGGCCACATCCTACGATGGACGCAAGATGGTGGAGAGCAGGGGTCACAGGCTGTACCTGGTCCCGGATCGCGTGCCGAACGTGGAAATCCTGAAGCCGCTTTCAGGCAAGGAGGTGCAACAAGACGACATGCTTCAGATAGATTTCAGGGCGGACGACGATTACGGCATTTCGCGGGTCGACCTGGTCATGCGGCGCCGGGGGGCTTCGGGGCCGGGCAAGGAACAACGTCGCAAGCTGATGGAGTACGAACGCAGGCCCAGGGAGGTGCACAGGAGCCTGGAGTTCGACCTGGCCAAGGTCGAGCTTGAACCCGGAGATGACATAGTGTTCTACCTGGAGGTGTTCGACAGTGATTCAGTCAATGGTCCCAAGAGTGGAAGGTCGAACAGCATCGTATTGAAGGTGTACTCTCCAAGAAACCGGCATGAGCAATACATTACAGACCAGGAAGAATTAAGGGAATTGGCGCTGAAGCTCCTGGCCGGCGTGCTGGAACAGGAACAGGGAATACACGGCAAAAATAGGCTGGAAGACCCGACAGGTCCTGCCAGGCTGGTGCAGAGCATTAATGTGCTCACAGACAGGATGGCCCAGGTTATTAGAGATTCTGCAAAGGATCCGCTCAAGGACGATACCGCCATACAGGTAATAAGGAGGTTTGCAGCCAGGCTGAAAAACAAGGCGACCCTGGGTGCAGCGCTGGCCACGCGCTCGGCGAAATCGAAGACCCTGGCAGCGGATTACTTCAGGTTTCTTCTTTCCCTCGATCCGGTGGTGGAGAAGGGAATAATCGACATGACGGATTCACTGGACAGGCAGAGGTACGACCAGGCCCTTGCCTCGGCCGAGGACCTGCGCCATGCAGAGGCGAAGTTGAAGGAATTGTTGAAGCAATACATGGAGAACAAAGATCCTGCGGTAAAGGCCAGGTTGCGCGCCGAAATAGAAAAGTTGAAGAGGAGGTTGGCGCAGGTCTTGTCTCAACTGGCCAGGACCACCCACCAGGTGGCGGATGAATTCCTTAACCCGGACGCATTGGAATCCAGGGACATGCTGTCCTTGCTCGGTAAGCTGGACAAAGCATTGAACCAGGGTGACGAGCAGGGCGCGCGCCGGGCCATGGACGATTTCGAAAGAGAGCTGGAAAACACCCTGGCAATGTTGGAGGCAGGGTCGGCAACTTTGGCTGATGCCAAGTTCAAAGATGCATTTGACAAGATGGAAGAGATATCTTCCGAATTGGCTGAACTGGAGGGAGGCGAGAGGGAGGTCTCACAAAGACTTGACGACCTTGTCGAGTCGTATAGGAAGAAGGCGTTGCCCAAGGGACAAGATGCTTGGAAGAAAGAAATGGCAAGGCTCGCTAAGATGGCCGGGAACCTGGTGGAAAAAATCGAAAAATTAGGTTCCCGGGCCGGCGATATCGGTGCATATCCCCTCTATAGTGCGAGGGAAAGGGCCTCGTTGCTGCATACACAAATACGTGTGGGCCAGGTGGTGGATGCCATAAAGACCGCCAGGGATACGATGGAGGATATCGAGTTGTTCAGGGAGGCCCTTGGGCAAAAGGGAATGCTGGGGCTTAGGGCTCTTTCAGACACGAACTGGTCTGTGCTGGACAGGCAAAGCGGTGATGCAGCGGAATTGGCGGAAAAGATCCTTCGTGCACTTGAAAAACTCAAGCCTGCTCCGGCGTCCAAGGTCCTGTCTGCAAAAGAGAAGTCCATGGCGGGCGAATTAAAAAAAGGCCAGGTTTCGTACAAGAAACGGGCGACAAAATTGAGCAGCGAGATGATGAAGTTGATTTCCAGGCTTCCGGGTATAGGCGAGGAACCCCTTGCCCAGCTTTCACAGGCAAGGTACGAGATGTCTTCGGCCCAACGTGAATTGGCTAAACTGGGGTTGAAAGACGCAAGGGACTCGGTGGAGAGGGTTGTCGACAGGTTGGCCCGGGCCAGGACGGCACTTCAGAATCTCAGGCAGTCCATGCAGATGGGGGTTGCCCGGTCCGGAGGCAGGGTGAGACCCGGTTCCGGCCGGTTCGAAAAGGTCAACATCCCGAGGCCCGAGGACTACCGCGTTCCAAAAGAATTCAGGGAAGACCTGCTGGAGGCAATGAAGCGGCCCGCACCCAAGGAATACAAGGAAATGATAAAGAAATACTATGAGGAGCTCGTGAAGTGAAGGCAGGATACGGCGTTGCTTTTTGCCTGGCTCTTTGGTCATGGATTTGTCCTTCGGGTGTTGTCACACCTGCCGCGGGTTCGGCGCCGGAACATCAATTCTCCGCACTGAACAAGCTGTTGGATCAATGGCAGGTTGAAGAAGCGGATCACCTGATACGAAGGTTCCTTAAAAATAAAAGATCCGGCAAGCAGGCCCGGTATCTGGCCGCCAGGCTGTTCTTCCTGGAGGGGGACTACGAGAAGTCTCTGTCGTACCTGAAGAGAGCGGGGCTGAAAAATTCGGACCGTTTCTACAAGCTGGTTTCCGGCACGCTGGATGAAACAAGAGGCATGGAACCGGTCGAGTCGGAACGATACAGGTTTCTCGTGAAGTCCGGGTCGCCCGACAGTATCCTGGTTCCTTATGCCGTACAGGCCTTGGACGCGCAGGTAAAGGCCTTGTCCCTGGACCTTGGCTGGACCCCGCCCAAGATAATCAGAATTGAAATAGCGGAAAACCTGGAGGGACTTTCAAGGTTGACCGGTCTATCCGTGCAGGCCATCAAGACATCCGGAACCATTGCCGTCGCAAAGTACAACAAGCTTATGGTCACCACACCCAGGGCTTTGCTCAAGGGTTACAGGTGGGTGCGTACTGTGTGCCATGAATTGACCCACATGGCCTTGAGCCAGGTGAGCCTCAACAAGGCGCCTCTCTGGTTGCAGGAGGGCCTTGCAAAGACATTGGAGGGCAGGTACAGGCGGCATGTGAAGGACCTTCTGAAACTGGACAGGTACTCCGAGCATGTCTTGGCACTGGCATTGAGTTCAGGTAAATTACTGTCTTTCTCCAAGTTGAGGCCTTCTTTTGCCTACCTGCCGAGCCGGGAATCCATGATGCTTGCGTTTGCACAGGTCAAGACCCTGGTGGGCATGTTGATCAGGGACAAGGGAATGGCGGGAATCAGGGAGTTCCTGTCCATGCTTGCATCGGGTGTTGGAGAAGACAGCGCACTCGTCAAGGTGTACAAGGCGGACTTCAATGGCCTTTTAAACAGGTGGAAGACATACGTCAACGGGCTTGGGCTGAAGACGGTGCCGGGCCTTGTGCAGGATTTCGCCCTGGAGTTTGCAAAAAAGGGCGTTGACCCGGACAAGCACGAACAATCAATGATTTCGGAAAAAAGAGTCAAGAACCATCTTTTGCTCGGAGACATGCTTTTCAAGAGAGAGAGGGTTGTGGCTGCGGCGGTTGAGTACGAGAGAGCCGACAAGGCAAGCAACAGGATTTACCCCCTTGTCAAAAGAAGGCTGGCAAGAGCCCTGGCCGAGTCGGACAGAATATCCAGGGCCGTGAAGTTGCTGGACCAGGGGCTCGAGTTTTCTCCCCATGATCCTTCATTGCTTGTAGACAGGGGATTGCTGGCATTGCAGCAAGGAGATGATCGAACCGCGGCAAGGCTCATGGAATCCGCGGTCAGGGTCAGCCCGTTCGACCCGGTTCCTCATCGAGCATTGATGGGAATATACTCCCGTGCAGGTGATATCGCCAGGAGAGACAGGGAAAGACATGTGCTTGGCATTTTGGTTTCCAGGCTGGAGGAAAGATGAGTAATGACGATCATGGATCGATGGCCGGCGAAAGAGCTGATGAGCTTGTGGGCAAAGACACCGTGGAGCAGGCCGCCAGGGCGGCTGAGCAGATCAAGGCCGAGGTGGGCAAGAAGATAGTGGGTCAAGACAAGGTAATCGAACACCTTCTGATAGCCTTGTTGGCAAAGGGGCATTGCCTTTTTGTCGGCGTGCCCGGGCTTGCCAAGACAATGCTCGTGGAGACATTGGCAAAGGTGTTGGACCTCACGTTTCAGAGGATACAGTTCACACCCGACCTGATGCCGGGCGATATTACGGGCGCAGAGGTCCTGGAGGAAGACAAGGACACCGGCCGAAGACGATTCAGGTTCCTGAAGGGACCGGTGTTCTGTCACCTCCTGCTTGCCGACGAAGTGAACAGGACTCCGCCCAAGACGCAAGCCGCATTGTTGCAATCCATGCAGGAATACAGGGTGACCGCAGGTGGACGGACCTATGACCTTCCCATGCCTTTTCACGTGTTCGCCACGCAGAATCCGATCGAGCAGGAAGGCACATATCCTTTGCCCGAGGCCCAACTGGACAGGTTTATGCTGATGATCGGAGTGGATTATCCGGACATGGAGGAAGAAATCGAAATAGTGAAGCGAACCACTGCTGCACGGGAACCGGAATTGAAGTCAGTGCTTGGTCCTGAACGAATAATGGAATTACAAAGTCTTGTGAGAGAAATTCCTGCCGCGGAAAACGTTGTCAGGTACGCGGTGGAGCTGGTCAGGGCGTCCAGGCCGGGCGAACAATCCGCGCCCCAGGCTGTGAAGGACTATCTTACCTGGGGAGCAGGGCCGAGGGCCTCACAGTTCCTGATCCTTGCTGCAAAGGCAAGAGCTCTTTTGAAAGGCAGAACCGCTGCAAGGAGGGAGGACATCAGGAGTCTTTTGGGTCCGGTTTTGAGGCACAGGCTGATAACCAACTTCCAGGCCGAGGCCAAGGGAATCTCACCCATGGATGTGATCAACCGGTTGGTGGAATCCGTCGGAGGATAGGGATGACCCTGGATGCGTTCAGCACACATGGCCTGCTCGATGCGGATACTATTGCCAAGATTTCCGGTTTCGAGTTGAAGGTCAAGGCGGTTGTAGACGGAACCTTGTCCGGAATTCACAAGAGCCCTCACAGGGGGCAGAGCGTCGAGTTTGCCGAACACAAGGAGTATTCACCCGGTGACGATGTAAAGACCTTGGACTGGAAGGTTTTTGCAAGATCGGACAGGTTTTTTGTAAAGGAGTTCGAGGCTGAAACCAACTTGAGGGCGTACCTGCTCATGGACGTGAGCGGGTCCATGGGCTTCGGCACCGGTTCCATGACAAAGCTCGAGTACTCGAGCCTGCTTGCCGCATCCTTAAGTTACCTGTTGTTGAAACAGGGCGATGCGGTCATGTTGGCGACTTTTTCCAGGGGTATTACATCGCACACGGCCTGCAGGACCGGCGGCGCCCACTTGCAGAGCTTGCTTTCAGCCATTGCGTCGCTCAAGGCCGGGGGAGGGACATCCCTGCCGGACGCAGTGGCCCAGGTGTTCGAATTGGCCCGCAGGCGCAGCCTGGTGGTCATGATATCCGACATGCTGGATTCGGATGAAACCTGGCTGGACGGCCTGGCCGGACTGAAGGCGAAAGGGCACAATCTTGCAGCCATCCAGGTTCTCGACCCGGCGGAACTGGATTTTCCTTACAACGGTCCGAGGATGTTCGAGGATCCGGAAGGCCGGACCCGGGTAACGGCCGATGCGGATGCAGTCAGGGAGGGCTACCTGGAAGAGCTGGACATGTACCTTGCAAGGATAGGCAGGAGGTGCAGTGACCTTGGTGCAGAGCATATTGTCGCGGTCACGAATTCACCACCGGCAGGGGTGCTGCTGGACTTATTGTCAAGGGCCGAGGCCGGGCGGGGCAGGCCGGGTACTTCGCACCGGAGTGTGCGATGATGCCGGCTTTTACCCATCCGTGGCTGGCATGGGCTGCACTGGGGGCTGCGGCGATACCGGTTGTCATACACCTTTTGCACAGACATAAAGTCGTGTCGACGTTGTTTCCTCCGGCCTTTCTACTACTGTCCGCGCTTGAAAAGAAGGCGAGAAGGGATAGGCTGAAAAACCTGATCATCCTGCTTTCAAGAATTGTTTTGGCGGCTTCGATCTTCCTTGCCGTGTCCATGCCGTACTTAAAAGCCCGGGATGATGTTGTATCAGTCGAATCGAAAAGGCCCGAGGCCGTTGCCATAGTGCTGGACGATTCGGCCAGCATGAGAACCTTGTCGCACGGAAAAACCATGTTCGAACGGGCGAAACAGGCTTTGAAACAGCGCTTATCCCTGCTTAATGATGTGGACGAGGCAGCGCTCGTATTGGCTTCCAGGCCGAAAAGCAGCAGCATCGGGGCTTTCAAACCGGCGGCAAATATCATGGATGAATTGAATGATGCGGAACCGGGTTACAGCCGTGTGCTGCTCAACCCGGGTCTCGAGACTGCGGCAGCCATGCTGCAACAGGAGAACAAGAGCAGGATAAAGGTCTTGATACTGGTTACGGACCGGGCCGCCAATGCCCTGGACCTTGAGAATCCGCCATGGCAGGGTGAGTTGAGACCTGACAGGGTGGAAGTTATTACGCTCGAAGATCCCGATATCATCGACAACATGGCCGTTGTTGGAGCAGAGGTGCGAAAGAACGGGGAATCGGGTCCGGCCGGTTTCGAGGTCCTTGCAAGGGTGTCTTGCTTTTGCAGGAGCCCGCGTAAGGAAGTGCCGGTCAGGCTGCTTGTTGACGGTAGGGTCGAGGCCACGAGTTTTGTAGATCTTGATCCCGGCGGTATGGCGCAAGCCAGGTTCACGGTGAACCTGGACTCGCCGGGATTTCACAGTGGTGAAGTAAGAGTGGATTCGCACGATCCGTTCGAAGATGATGATTCCATGCCTGTTGTGTTACAGGCCGGTAAACGGGCCAGGCTGCTCGTGGTGGACGGCGCACCCAGCTCGATACCTTTCCTGGACGAGGTATTCTACCTGGAAAGGGCACTTGATCCCACGAGGGGGGGAAATCAAAAACTATCCATAAAGGTGATCGATCCCGAGGACCTGGCCGGTCAGGACATGTCCGCGTACGATGTGTTGTTTCTGTGTAACATGCCGGCAGAGACCCTGGCTTTGGCCCTGGAACAGGTCGAAGGGTTCCTGGAAGAAGGAAACGGGGTTTTCCTTTCTGTGGGAGACAAGGTAGTTCCAAAGGATTATGCACGTCTCCTGGCAGGAATTCTTCCGGGTGAGCCCGTTGCCGTGTCCGGTACAGGCTCCCCGCAATCAGGCCTTGGTATCCGTGCAAAATTCCCGGGCGGCCCCATACTTGGTCCTGTGGAATCCGAGGCAGGTGAATCCCTGGCAAAGGCAAGGGTTTGGAAGTGGCTTTCCATGAAACCGGGCCGTGACACAAGGACCGTGCTCACCCTGTCGAACGGCGCGCCCCTCTTGATAATTGCATACAAGGGCCGCGGCAGGGTGCTGTTTTTAACAACGAGCATTGACAGGAACTGGACTGATTTCCCCATTTCTCCGGTATACTTGCCCGTGTTGCAAAGGTCTGCCTATTTCCTGGCCAAAGACCTGGTGTGGGGTGGAAAGAACCAGGTCGAGGTCGGCCAAAAAAGAAAAATCAAGGTAATTGGCAGACCGGGAAAGGTCGAGGTAAGCGTAAAGGGGCCGTCAGGGCGTGTCTTCAAACTCGGTAAACCTGCAGGCCCGGGTAATGCCCGTTTTGTTTTCAGTGAAATAAAGCGTCCGGGGATTTTCCATGTCATGGTAAATAATGACGTGGTGGATGCATTTGCAGCAGTAATGAACCCGGCCGAGTCAGACCTGACAAGGTTGCCGGCCCCGGCCCTGGAAAAGTTTTTAACCAGCAAGACCGGCAGATACGTGGAAGTGCCCGAATCAGGAGCAGGGAAAGACAAGCCTCTTTGGGCCTGGTTCCTGTTGATTGCCGTCATGGCTGCGTTGCTGGAGAGTTTGTTGAGGGCGGGCCCGATCAAGGCCAGTTGGCGTGCACGTAGTAGGATACGGCAAGCACGCTGGACAAGAGGAGCCAGCCCACGGTGAAATGAACGGCCTTATTGTTCCAGATCCGTGCAGGCAACAGCACGACCAACAGAGATGCAAGAAGCGCGGCTATGGAGCTCCACAGGATTTGACCGTAGTACATCATGGGAACAGTGCCGCCCACGGCGGTCAACTTCCATGCCCTGTCCAGCGGGTTGTACCTGAGCACAGGTAAACGCATGGCGTTTACCATGATCATGGCCAGGTTGAAGAAAACAGCGCCGAGGAGGGCTGCAGGCAGCTTTTTCGAACCTTCCATCACGCTACTCCAAGCGATTTCACGGTGGTGGTGTACCAACCGATGATCGCCACAGACCAGATGAGGAAAAACCAGAGATAGAGGGAAGCAAGGTAGAGCAAACCGAATACCTTGTCCCGGGCCTTGCAAAACCGCTTGACTCCGGCAAACAGGAAAACGCTTAAAGGAAGTGTGAAGACTGCAAGGTACTCTTTGATGTCGAAGAGTTTTCCGACACCAGGCGCTGTATTGTTGATGAAAGCTACGCGGATATTTGCTTTGTATTCGGGATAGATCAGAAATCCGAGGGCGAGCACGACAAGACCTACGCAAAGGGAGATGGTTACGAACCTTTCGAGTCTGCAGTGTCCTGTTTGGCCGGACAGGTGTCTTCTGGTGGCCGACAGCAGGACATGCGCGGATATCCCGGCAAAGGCGACTCCGGCGACTGCATGGAAGAAGAAGAGGGGCCTTGCGGCGAAATGAAGGAAGACATTGGGATCAATATTCGCTTGCATGCAGGCCTCTATTCATTGAAATCAATGGGTACAGGTTGTGCCTGGCATTGTCAAGACTGATTGGCATTGTGTGATAGCCGAATTAAAATATCAGGCATACTGCCGGGTGAAAATGTCAACCGGAAGGGGATGTGTCAGTGCCGGATCTTCGCAGATTCATTCAACCAAATGGAGGTGAATGACCAACCTTGACAAGCCAATGATGCGCAGTATATCCAGTCCTGGAAACGAGGAAAGCCCGGGAAGAAGTGATCAGGGGAATCAACAGGGGGGTAGTGCACTGCCTATGTATTCGAAAGGGATGATAAAATGAGCCCATATACATTCAAAGAGGATAGCGCAACAGACAATGCACCAGTGAAAGCGGCTGCAGCGGGCGTGGGCATCTTCATTTTGGGCATTGTGCTCCTCTTTACCGTTGGTCGGCCCATGGGTTGGCCCCTAGGTTGGTGGTTCAACAGTATTTTCATAGGTATGGGCGCAATGTTTTTCGGCTTTGCCATGGTTGACGTGTTCAGGGACCCTGCTCGGACACCTTCAGCAGATGACATAGACATCCCCGGTGCGGGACCGAACACCAGTATAGCCTTTCTGATCTTGGGGCCGGCCATCCTGCTTTTGGCAGTATTCATGGGTGCGGTTTTCCCAGTGCCTCAAATAGATCAGAAGACCACGGATAATTTAATCGGAGGCCCGCCCGCAGTTCGGGTCTGCCAGGCCGCGCCTTTCCGTGGGTGCCTGGACAAGGGGCGGTTCATGGGACGGTTCGAAGGCTTGTACTTGGCCTCACTTGAGACCTCGGGCCGTGTGAGTGACGTGAAGTTCCAGAGCAACCTCTCCCAAGGCGCGCTCCAATGCCTGGAGAACAAGATTCTGGCCTTGCAGGTAAAAGACTATCATGGTGACCGCATGGCTGTGATGTGCCAGTTCATTGGCTCCTCCATGCCGGCCGTGTTCAAGATCAGCCTGAATCCAGGGTACCGGCGCCTCGAAGCAGGTGAGCCCCTGATGCGGCCGGGTCCCGGCGGCACGGACACCCGGACCGGGACGGAAACAGCAGGTCAGGCGCAACCCGGGAGCCTGCCGGTTGAACATCCCAATGTCCAAGCGCACTGGAGCGGTTTGCTTGCCACGCCGAACTGCACCTTCTGGAGTGGTCCGGAGCACTTGGGCCGAGACGACATCCTGGGCACCGGCGCAGTGCTTACGCAGGAGAAAGGGCGGGCGACCCTGCTCTTCGGCGGGTCCATCGCCTTCTCGGGACGCTGGGATGACGGCGCCCTGACCTTACGGCGCAAGAGCCGGCATCAAGGGGGGAGATGGGAGGTCACCGAGACCTTGACCCTGCGTAAAAAAGGACGTCGTGTCCTGGCGGGTGAATACCTGTACACCGAGTGCGATCATGCCGGCAAGGAAGGCTGTCCGGGCCCATGCCGGATTCAAGCCGCAGTGGAGATCCGACCGGAGCCGTAATCCATGCATTTCGAGCCGTGGCCATGGGTTTTCGAATCTGCGAGTTGGTCACTGTTTTGGAATACCTTGGTTTTCCAAAAAACGGGAACGGACGGGAACGGGGACGGAGGGAACTGGTCCTGTGAAAATATGGATGATTTGAATATCCTTGGTGCCCGGAGTCCGCAGGAACGTGCGCAAAGCCTGTCCTTGGCAGAGGCTGCTTTCGGCTCGAGGCGACTCGACGGCTTTCCCTTGTTCTTAGCCAGGCAGGCGACTATAATGCGTCACGTCAACTCGATAGTCAGTGATCGCGCCTGCGCTTGCATAGAAGCTTTGGATTACCTCTAGGTAGGCCGGGAAAGGAAGTGGAATGAAATCAGAGCAGAGACTTCGGGATTTCACTCTTCGTTTCATCCAGATTCTCGTTTGGTTCGAGATACTATGGGCAGCAGTGTTTCTCGCGGGCCTGGTATTCCAATGGTCCGGGCTTACCGACCAGCTCGCGTCAGCATTCTTCGGCAGTGGCTTCTGCGCCGTCCTGGTCCTCTTGGCCCTTGTGCTGCTTAACGTTGTTACCAACTTGAACATCATCTCCAAGGTCCAGGTCCAGAGGATGACCGGAGCCGATGTGGAGGAGTCGAAGCCCGGCTCTTTCATCAAGACCATTGGCATAGCAGGAGGTCTCATCGGCCTCGTGATCCTGTCCCTTTGGTTCGCCGAGTGGCGGCTCTACCAGGCCAAGGTTTCCCAGAGTGAGACAAAGATCGAGTCCCTCGTGGGCACGGATCTCCTGGATGAAGCCCTCGACCTGGTCAAGCAGGATGGTCCCGCATCAGAACTCGCAAAGGTGCGCGAGGCCCTGGCCACGTCTGTACAGAGCGGGGCGCGCCTGTCATTCATCTTACCCCGCAAGGTTAAAGACGTGACCGTGTACTACGAGTCCACGGCCTGGTGGTACGGGCAGAAAGACCAGGACAAGAAGATCTCCGAGGTAAGCCTGCCCAGGTTCGTGCCCATCAACTCGGAGCGCGACAAGTGGGAGGAGATGATCAAGGGTGAAATAAAGGGTTTTTCGGTTTCGTCCGGCGAAAACTTGAGGACGTTCCGAAGGATCGTTAAGGATGGCCAGGAGCTAATCCTCCTTATCGACACGGGACGCCGCTCCGACTACAAAAGGAGCAGCTTCTGAGGAATCTGGCCGTACGCTGGTTATGAAGTGCTCCAAATAAAAGCCTTTGTCCCCGCCCCGCCCCGTCCCCGATTCCCGGTTCCCCCACCCCCGTTTGCTACCTCCCCGGGTATTTCCTCCGTGTCAGATAGTTGCCTTATACTTTGTCATGTATGTGAGAGAAGAAATTCGGAGGAAGTCCTATGGATGAAAATAATAACAAAAAAGTGCATGGCCGGAAAGACGGCCTGGTCGGAGTTCTTCGCACGAGATTGGCCGGAAACAGTTATTATGCCCCGGTGACGATACGGGATTTTTTCACGTTCGAAAGGGATCCGTCGAATCCGCATGACAGTAACGCCGTGATGGTCATGAAGAACGGTTCCCGGGTTGCAGGACACCTGCCCGCCAGGGTGGTGTCGTGGCTCTCCGAGTTGCTGGACAATGACGTGGTGAGACTGTCAGGTGGAAGGATCGACCGTGAATACAGCGAGTACAAGCATGCGCCGTACTTGTCCATCGACGTTATTGCCGGCGAATCGTGGGAAGACGTGTCAAGACCATTCGAAGGACCTGTAAACGAATTCGAGTCACTGCATAACCTGGTGTTGGCCGCGTACGACGGGGCGTCCAAATCCCCTGGATTCTCCAGAGATCTATATCGCAGAATCAAGCACTTGAAACAGGGTGACCTGCTGCCGGGTACCATGTTGTTGCTCAAGCTCATTCCATCCATGGAACGTGTGGCGTCTTGGGGCAAGCGTATGGGTGAGGTTCGTGCGGCTGCAGACAGGTTGGAGCAGGTGGCTGTGTCAGAGGCTGTTCATGCAGGCTGGTTCACGATTTTCCCTTTACATGGAGATGGCAGGAACCACGTGCCTTACGTGTTACTGTCCGATGCCGTGACATCGGGTGCGGCCTCGGTGCATGAAAAGGACGGGCACGGCTTCGTGCCCGAGATCGTCCTGCACAACAACCTTGGCGTACCAATCCTTATCAACGAGGGAGAATTGCTGGTGGGAGCCAAGCAGGATCGGACTATAAATGTCACTATAATGGCTCCGGCCGAATCCGAATTCGTGGTGCCTGTAAGCTGTGTTGAGGCAGGCAGGTGGCACCACACGTCTGAAGGATTCTCGGCCGAGAGCGTTGCACCGAGAAAGGTAAGACACACGAAGCTGAAGTCGGTAATCCATTCCGTGATGGCAGGCGGCGCCGCGCGAAGTGACCAGGAAGGAGTGTGGGAGAGCGTGTCCAGCCTTCTGAATGAAGCAGACACCCGGTCCCGAACCTCGTGCGTGACCGATGCCATACGCCATGAAAGAGAGAATAACGAACTTCTTGACCATAAGCCGGATTTGCCGGGAGATACGAGAGGGGTGGTCGTGACCCTTGGAGATAAGCTTCTTGGCATCGAACTCTTCGATTCTCCGGGAACTTTCGGCAAGCTATGGAAGAGGATCTGGGAGTCGTACGTGGTCGGTACCCCGCCCAAACAGGAACAGGAAGCAAAGGGCCCCGAGCCCGATCCTGAATTTGCAAAGAAACTGGTCCAAGAGATTACAACCAGGCTCGAGCCGTCTCCCGTGTCTCTCGGCGAGGGGGTCGAGGTAGTGGTGAAAACCGGGGACATGGTTGGATCCGGCGTGGTATACGATGGTGTGCTCTGTGCGCTTTCAGTGCTTTCAGGTTGATGCCCATCTCGTAAAGGTGGCATAGCCGCTGCCAATAAAATTTTTCCCGTTAAATACTGGAAAAGGCTAATGGCAATGGTTCAAAAAACGGAGCTCGTATTTCGCAACCAAAGATGACCGGGCGCCGATGGCCGGTATTACCTCGCAGCTTTCACCAAAACCGGCCGCCGCTACCTTGAATCGCTAATGATATCAAGAAATAAAAAGCCTCCGTCCCCGGTTGCCGCGTCCGGTTGCCGTCCAAAAATAGGAATAAATAGGTAAACGAAACAACTCGGTGCATTAAACGTCGTAACCTGAGCATGGTATGCACACGTGGCGGTCACCGACCACCCGAAGGTACGGAGCGGCCACCAGTTCACCGCACTCGGCGCAAGGATGCAATCCCATTATCTCCCCGAATTCCTCCCAGGGATGAATCTTGACCTCACCAATGCTCACAACCTCTTCTTCAGGCGCCTCCCAAAGCACGTTAACCATTTCCCATGCCTCTTCTTCAGGTATTTGCGTCGGCGGGATGCCTGCGGCACGCTTTTTCATGAATGATGATCCGGCCACCTGCTTGTGCCTCGTGGGCTTGTACGAGACTCGAACCGACTTCTCGTTCTTCTTGTCTATCAACGTGAACGCCAGTTTTCCCCATCCTGTCTTTTCTATACAGTACTTGCCAAGGGTACATCCTGTGGCGTACTGGACTCCATCGGCAAAGCACTGCGCACCATGGTTGTCGCCTATCTCGAGTATACAATGAAGTTCACCTGCAGAGCCGGCCCTCTTGACGCCCAGGGCTCTCATAGCAACCAACGCAGTTCTGACGCCCACCGTACTGGCCCAGCACTTGTGACCGTGAAACCTGAATGCCTCCAAAAGCACTTCCTTGTCAGACATTTTAAACTCCTTTCTTTCCTCTTCTGTTTTCCATCGTGATCTTTCTTGTTTTGTTGTCTCTTATCCTCTTGTCCTCAATCAGGACCCGTCCGGCCGGCACCTGCATGGACCAATTACTCCTCTCGTCGCGCTCTTGAGTATTCCCGCCGTAACAAGGCCTATGACCACGGTGAACACACCAACGCCAAGGGCACGCGCTATACGGCTATCTCTATTCCGAGTGTCCTTGCAGGCAAAGAGACTTGCATTACATTGATAGCTGGTCCCATGTACAGGAACGCACTTACCGGTCCAAGCCATGCCGACTTTTTCCAATCTTTCATTCAGCGGCAACATCCTTTGAGCTTCCAATTACCCGCGGAAATATTTATTATGGTATTTTGGCCATATTGTCAATATAAAAAGCAAAAGGTTTACCCGGATGATCCGTGCCTGATCGGCCATATCAGAACTTATCTTTCAATGTCATACTTTCCGGTCCAGCAAGCGCTTGATCTTGGTTGCGAGTTCCATTGTTGTGAAAGGCTTTTGAACAAAAGAGTCACCGCCTGCAATGACTCCCCTGTCAGCGACCGCGGTTTCAGTGTACCCGGACATGAACAGGCATTTCAGGTCCGGACGGATCTTCCTGATTTCCCCGGAAAGCTCCTTGCCGTCCATTTCTTTCATTATCACGTCTGTCAGCAACATCGACAGCTCGTCCTTGTGCTCCCTGGCGAGTTTCAAGGCCTGCTCTGTGGTTCCGGCTTCAATTACTCGATAGCCCATGGCAGTTACGAGTGATTTTGCCATTTTCAACAGGTAGGGCTCGTCGTCCACGATCAGTATCAACTCGTTGTTTCCCCTGGGAAATTTATTGGGTTTCTTTTCCTGCCAGTCATCGAGTCTTTCCTTTGTACGCGGAAGGTAAATCTTGATAGTTGTGCCGCTGCCCGGCTCACTGTAAACATTTATGAAGCCGCCGGCCTGCTTGATTATGCCGTACACAGTGGCCAATCCAAGGCCGGTCCCCTTATCCGTTCCCTTGGTCGTGAAAAAGGGATCGAACATGTTTTCCCGGGTCTTCTCGTCCATCCCGCTGCCGTTGTCGCTGACCGCCAGCATCACGTACTCACCCTGCGTGAATCCCGAATGACCGTTACAGTACTCCTGGTCTATCACCACGTTGCCGGTTTCGATAATTATCCTTCCGTTGCGGTCTATCGCATCCTTGGAGTTTATGCAGAGGTTTATCAGCACCTGATCAATCTGGTGTGGATCGATCATCAGGCGCCATAGGTCTTCACGCAAGGAGCAGGACAGTTCTATGTTCTCTCCCAGGAGTCTTCTCAATATGTTGAGCAGGCTGCGGATGCTGACGTTCAGGTCAATCACCTTGGGTAGCACCTGCTGCTTGCGGGCGAACGACAGCAACTGCCTGGTGGTGTTTTCGGCCCTCTCGACGGCATTCAGGATCTCAATGAGGTCCTGGTACAGTGGCTCCGTGGCAGACACCCTTGACATGGCCAACTCGGCATTTCCCAGTATTGCTCCCAGGATGTTGTTGAAGTCATGGGCGACTCCGCCTGCAAGCCGGCCTATTGCCTCGAGCTTATTGGCCTGGTTGAGTTGGGCCTCCAACTTTTTCTTTTCTTCTTCTGCCTTGACCCTCTCGGTCACGTCCCTTGCGACGGATAATATCGATACCACCTCGCCGGCCTTGGCAATAGGCTTGCTGCTGATTTCCGCCCATTTGACCTTGCCTTCCTTGGTCTTCAGCTTGTACACGGAAAAGAAAGGTTTATTGTTTTGAATAACCCATCGGGTATTCCTCGCCGCTGCGTCCAGGTCCTCGTCGGCCAGTATGCCCAGTTCCAAAAAAGGCTTGCCGAGCAGTTCCCCGGGTTCGTATCCCAGGGCATCCCTTACGGAAGGGGAAATGTCCTTTAATTGGAGATCGGTTCCCATGGAGAATATGACGTCGGACACGTTCTCGAAGTGCAGCCTGTATCGTGCCTCGCTGTTCCTAAGCGCCAGCTCGGCCAATTTTCTTTCAGTCATGTCCCTGGCGACCGACAGGATGACAGGCGTTCCGTTTAATTCAAATATGCCGGAGCTGATTTCCATCGGTATCCTGGTCCCGTCTTTTGCAATGAACGTGGCTTCGAACGACTTTCTTCCATTGCGTTTCAATATTTCCCTGAACTCGCGGCTGCCCCTTTTCTCTACATCCTCTCTTGTACTGATCTCCCTGGGGGACATGGCCAACAACTCATCGTGGGAATATCCAAGCAGGGAGCATGCGGCGCTGTTCACCTCGATGAAATCGTCGAAGCCGCTCTCCTTGTACGGGTGGACGAAAACCGGGTCGGTCACGCTGTCGAACAAGGCTTGGTACTTTTCCTTGGTTGCTTTTAACGCTTGTTCCATTTCTTTTTGTTCGGTTATGTCCTGAATGGTGTGAACAGAGGTTTTGAGCGTTCCGTCCTTGTCAAGAACAGGGTCGACAACGACTTTCAACCAAGTGCCGCCTTCCTTGAATTCTATTGTCTCGCGTTTCTTGGTGGTTTTCATCCTGACGTTTGGGCAACCCGGAAACGGCTTGTCAAGGCCGTGGACCACTTGCCAGCAATACTTTCCAACGATGCTCCGGCCTTCTGCGGCAAACATCCTTTCACTGGCTGCGTTGACGCGAGTTATCTTGTTCTTGTTGTTGATTATGAAAATGGCGTCACGAGTTGCGTTAAAGGTGGCTTCCCACTCCCTGGCCAGCCTTGCCAGCTCGTCTTCCCGGTGGACCTGCTCGGTAATGTCCCTTATTTCAGTCAATCTCACGGTCCTTCCGTTATGCTCCACGGCCTGTCCCCACATCTCGACAACGATCTCTTTCCCATCCTTTCTAAGCGCCCTGTGCCTGTACGGTTCGGAACAATCTCTTTCCAACATGGTGGAGACCAGTTCATGGCCGGCAGGCGCCACGAAATCCTGGATAGGTTTTCCGATGATTTCCTCTCTTTCACATCCAAGGATGCGCGCGAGTTGTTTATTTAGGTCCGTCACTATCCCTTTTTCCGAAAGACAAATGCCCTCGGAGGCGCGCTTTACGAGGAGTCGAAAGCTGTCCTCGCTATCGATGAGCGAATCTTTTTTCATTTTCTTGTTCTTGTTACTCTTCTTCTGTCTACTGCCTGCCATTCTTTCTTCTCCCAGCATACGCGGTCAACGCGAACACAAGAATAAGTGTCATTGATGTAACTGGTGCTTTTCCGCCGGACCAAGCGCAACCGCAACCCGCATCGCTGGTAGTGTCATGTGTATTAATGTCAGTGTCAGTATCATTGTCGGTGTCGATATCTATATCGCTATCATTGTCAATGTCGCTATCAATGTCGGTATCGCTATCAGTGTCGGTATCGCTATCAGTGTCGGTATCGCTATCAGTGTCGGTATCGCTATCAGTGTCAGTATCTCCATTTGATGCGTGGTATTCATATGCCCCTATATCGTACCCATCTCCTTGGGGCCGCGTAATGCCTTCTATATCCTCCGAAGGAGCAGAGTCCGGGCTGCCCGAGTCTATGGCAGGGCTGCCTTTTTTCAGGTGCAGGTCATAGTTTCCAGGGTCTATGAAAAACTTGTCCGGGTCGTCTATAACCATGTTGTGGTCCACCTCGACTCCGTCACCTGCCTGCGTGTTCATCTTGGAAACCAGGTTGTTTCTCACGATGCAGCCCGTGGAAGGGGTTCCGTTTTTATGGTCCCCAATCATGATCCATGCAGGCCCGGGGCTCTGGTCGTCCGGATCAAGGACCGTGTTGTTTACGATCCTGCAATTCCCGGCTCCGAGAAGGGTTATTCCATGGTAATGATCCACTATGATGATGTTGTTTTCCACCACCCAGTCCACGAACATGCCGTCAAAGCAGCCGATACCCTGCAAGGGACCGCGTAACGGCTGTTTCGGGTCCTCGTAATTGATGATCATGTTGCCGCGAAGCACGATACCCTTAACCTCGCCGGTCCCGACACCGTCTTTTCCCACAGACCAGCTTTGGAACCCGTCGTCATGGTTGTCATTCACGTCGTAGCAGTTCTTTACTATG
Organism: Deltaproteobacteria bacterium; assembly: GCA_013152945.1. Lineage (GTDB taxonomy): Bacteria > Myxococcota_A > JAADFL01 > JAADFL01 > JAADFL01 > JAADFL01. The sequence goes on from JAADFL010000066.1 coordinate 45,552, forward strand.
TTGAACTGGAATACCGTGTAGTCACCGAGTCCCCGCATGCCGTCTCCTGCAAAATTCTCGATGGTATTGTGATCGATCAACGAGTGACTCGCATTCACGCTTATGCCAAAGTTTACGTTTCTCAATATATTGCCGCGAATGGTCATGTTGGTGCCGTCGACTGTTATGCCGTTACAGCTCAGGTCGTTCCAGTCCTGCTTGGACCAGGACGAACTGTCCCCCGTGGATTCGATCACGCAGTCCTCGATCGTTATATCGTGTATGGGTCCCCTGAAGTTGTGGTAGTCCAGATCTACCAATGTCCCGGGCTTGTCACCATTTCCGAATTCGGGGTCAACGTGAAGTCCGCGCAATGTCCAGTTGGAACTCGACCTGATGAGTACCTTCCTGAATCGTGCATCCGCTCCCTGTATCGCTGCTATGATTATCAGGCCCTTATTGTAATAGTTGGTAATATTGAGTTCACCGTAGTACCCTGTCCGAAGCCAGATCGTATCACCTGCCTTGACCGGAGCCCCGGGATTCTTGTCCACCAGTTTCTTTCCGGGTTCGTACGGAAGCGATTCCCACTCCCGGCTTTCGATTAGCCCGGAGTCCACCACCTGCTGAAGGCTCTTCCAGGGTGAGACAATGCTGCCGTCACCGGACGGGCTGCCGTGTGCAGGATCCACGTAATAATCCGCGGCGTTTGCAACAAACGCCGGTAGGAGCAACCAAAATGTCAGGATGAAGTATTTCATGCAATCAACCTCCACCACTTGATGGCGCAATTTGATTGGCGTGCCTGGGCTCAAGATGTCCGTATTTATCGTATTCCCTCTTAATAGCCTATGCAGACTCTGTTACCTCTTGTCAACCCCGACTTTTCGAGTGTGGTAGCCGAATTGAAATGTCAGTGGTACTGCCGAGTGAAAATGTCAGTAGGAAGGGGATTCGTCCCATACGGATTCAGGCTGTTCGCAACGATTCCAGGGGCAACGCCCCTGGAATCGTTGTTTCTGTTATTGGGTATTGGTTTTATTGGGTGCAATAATTCTTCAATTTGCTAATATAATTTTGGAATTATCTTGTAAGTTTTCTTCATATAGTCTTTATAAATTTCACCAAATTCTTTTATTAAAGTATTTTCTTCTATTTTTATTCGATAGATTATTGCAAGTAAAATTGGAATAGTAATCACAATTAATGAGATCATACTGTTCATCGAGATTGAAAGTCCCAAACAAATTAGTAATAATCCCAAATAACTAGGATGTCTAAGGTTTTTATACATTCCATCTGTCTTCAAATTGTGGTTTGTTGTGATTGTCACATTAACTGTAAACTCTTTATTTAATTGAATTATTGAAATCCACCGGATAATAATTCCTATCATAAAAATACTTAAGCCAAATATTGCTATCGAATAATTTAATATATTCCATTCTTGACGATTTGCTGTGAGAAATCCTATTGTTAAACTCAAAGGTATAGTAATCCAAAATAATACCAATGATTTTTTGTCGTTTTTTGTTTTTGTCCCATTCTTTTTTGACCGTTTTGCAATCATTAAGGCCAGTTCCGATAAGAAAAACAAGACGGAAAAAAATGTAATTGTTTTTATGGTCATCTTTTTTACCCTTTATTGCACATAACAACCAAGCTCAGCGACTGGGAACGCGCCAGCGGCACCAGTTCGCTGTAGCACATTGTCAGCCAAGTCGTTCATCCAGATCCATTTCCAGCAATACCGCATCCTCTTCAAACCCACATTTTTGGTAAAACTCTCTTGCTCTGGTATTGCTTTTCTCCGTACTGACTTCGACTTCACTACACCCAAGTTCTCGACATGTATTCATGGCCGCTGAGATTAGCTGCTTGCCGATTCCTCGACCTCGATAGCTTTTGGAAACAATTAACTCGTCAACAAGTCCGGAGGGTCGTAGATGCACTATCGTTTTTCTCATTGTGAAGCTTATAAAGCCTACTATCACATCTTTGTCTTTCGCCACAAGCATATGATGGTCAGGATCTTTGATAAGGATACAGCAGTTCTTAAAGGATTGTTCTACGTCAATACCTTCTGTGTTGGCCATTACATCCATCAGTTCCGAGAGTAATGGCTTAATCGATGGCAAGTCGCCTTCTGTTGAAGGAACAATCCTAATATTGTCTGACATGAGGATCTTCCTTCTTTTTTCGTTTGGCCGACTTCTTCTTCTACCCAATCTCTGTTACCCCGTAGTAATTCAACCCATTTGGCTTTTTACTATAGAGTTGTAACCGGGGCTTGTCAAAAAAACAATTAACGAATAACCCCTGATTACGCACGTCCATTGATTAATTTAACCACAATATCTAAGGTGTTTTGTAAATTGTGTTTAATCCAGCGACTTGACATCAATCGCGATGAAAAATTGCCGGATCTTCTCTTCGACAAGTCCTTGAGTGCTTGGTTTTCCCAAGGCCGGATATGGCTGTTATGTCAATAAGATATAAGGAGTGAAAAATCGGGATCATGCACGATATTAGTGTCCGGCGTAACGGTCGGGGTTTTTGGGGCCGCTTTAGGTGGAAAGCTGACCTGGTCCAGTAAAACAAAATACAAATTGTTTGGCTTGAGCATGGTATGGGTTGCCAGTTTTTGCGCGTCAATGAATTTTTTGCTGATGTGAAACTTCATGAAATGACATCAAGTTTTTGATGCCCTGAAAATCAACCTGGGTGGGGGGACCTGGGGGGACCTGCGGTTGGGTGAGGGACCTGTGCGGTTATCTTCGGGGCTGTCAATTCCCTATTTTGAACCGGGCTTGCTATTTTTTTTGTATTGAACTTGTATCAATGGAACCAATATGCAAGTTCATACGTCTATTGGGCGATGAGGACATGGTTGACTTTGAAAAAAACATGCCCCGGCATGGAAAGGGGTCTTCAATGAGAAGGGAAAGGGCGTTGAAAAAACTGAAAGTGTTTGGTTATACCCTTGTTTTTTTTATTGTATGGTCTGCAAGCAGCGGATGTTTACCCGGAGAACACAAAGGGGCTGATGCACGGCCTGAAAGGAGTGCCGACATGCCGGGAGCCGGGAAAGGAGATCCCAAAATAAAGAAAATAAAGCCTCTTCCTGTCGCGGACTGGAACCAAGGCCTCTCCAAAGACTGGGCTGAAGTGAAAAAGCTGGAAGACGAGCAAAAACTGCAAGCCGCACAAAAGGTCATATTAAGCATACTGGACCGCGCCCGGGCCGAAAAGAACAGCGAGGAGTGGGTAAAGGCATTGATAACAGCAGTCCAGCTCAAGAGCGCTTTGCACGAGTACGAGACAGCGGTTCGTTTTTTCAAGGAGCAGCCCTGGCCCGATGACCTGCTCGGACAGGTCACCTGCAATCTCTACTATGCGCAAATGCTCGTGTGGTACGCCCGAAACTACAGGTGGGAAATACAAAGGCGCGAGCGGGTCGATACCAAGGGCAAGGTCGATCTCAAGGCATGGACATTGGAGCAGATATTTGCCGAGGCTGGAAGGGCCTACCTTTTCCTGTGGAGGCATAAGCAAGAGCTGGCAAACCTCGATGCCAGGAAGCTGGCGGCATACATCGAGGTGGGCGATTACCCGCACGAGGTCAGACCCGGCTTGCTCGATGTGCTCACGTACTTTTGGACGAACCTCCTGGCCGATCGTGACGGCTGGCGGCCAAGGCAACGAAACGAGGTGTTTGCCCTGGACCTGGGAAAGTTGCTCGGTACTGCAAGGCCCATGTCCGCCCGCTTCAAACTCGATGATCCGAACATCCACCCGCTTGTAAAGCTTTCCGCTCTCCTGGCCGACCTGGAGTACGAGCACTCGAAAAAAGGACTAAGGGAGGCGGCCCTGGAGGCATATATCGAGCGATCGAGACAGTTATGGAATGCATTCAGCCAGGAGCAGGACAAAACAGAGATAGAGAAAAAAATGGCGGCAAGGCTCGCCCACGAGCGTGGCATATCCTGGTGGTCGGTAGGCATTGCGCAAATGGCGCAGTGGGTACGCCAAAAACGGGATCCCCATGCACTTGTACAGGCTCATGAGCTGGCACAAAAAGGGTGGAAGAAATACCCGGACAGTATTGGCGGAAAGCAGTGCAGGAGTATAGTCGAGTCAATCGAACAACCGGGATATGCACTCCAGGGAATGGCAACCGATGCGCCCGGCAAGAAGTCGATCCTGGTGCGGCACAAGAATCTCAAAGAGATATTCTTCCGCGCCTACAAGCTTGACTTGTTGAAAATTGTCCGCAAGGCCGACGATTACGACATATTCCCACGATGGGAAGAGATCAGAAAAATAATGAAGAGAGAACCGGCTGCGTCATGGCGCAAGGCATTACCGAAAACCCCTGACTTCAGGATGCACAAGACCTTTGTGACTCCCCCCATGAAGAAACCCGGGTATTACCTGGTTATAGCCTCTGCAAAAAAGGACTTTGGGCCTGACGACAACTACATGACAGCCTTGAACGTGATAATATCCGACTTGGTCCTTGTCGAAGAAATCCATGACTCCGGCGTAGAGGTAACCGCCGTGTCCGGCGCAACCGGGCGGCCCGTCCCTGGTGTAAAGATATCCTTGTACAAGTATGATTGGACCGAAGGCCATCACGTCGTTCAAACAAAGACAACATCCGGGAACGGCGTTGTTGGTTTCACGAGCTATGGGGGCGACTATTTTCTCCTGGCCCGCAAAGGCGAACAGATTGTAATGGATCCGAATTACCTTAACATATACGCCAACAGATTTCCGGAGAGTCACACGGGGTCGCTCGTGTACACGGACCGAAGCGTGTACAGGCCCGGGCAGAAGCTGCATTTCAAAATCGTGGTATACTCGGGCCGCCGAAAAAAGGCGGATTACCATACTATTGCAGGCCGAAGGGTGAGGGTGTGGCTCGAGGACGCCAATCGCAGGACCGTGGCGGACGCGACTTACCACACCAATGAAAACGGCACTGTCTCAGGGTCGTTCGATATTCCGCCGGGTCGACTTTTGGGCCAATGGCACCTGTACACCTCTCCCGAAGGATCGGCCCCGGTCAGGGTCGAGGAGTACAAGCGGCCCACATTCGAGGTAAAGATAGACGATCCCAAGACTCCCTTGAGGCTGAACAAGCCGGCTGTACTCGAGGGCCGGGCCGATTACTACTTCGGCCTGCCTGTTACAAGCGGCAAGGTGCTGTGGCGGGTAGTACGGAGTCCCCGTTACCCATGGTGGTGGTCCTGGTGGTACGGCAACAGGGGAAGCGCTTCCCAGGTCGTGGCCACAGGCACGGCAAAGCTTGCCGGTGAGGGCAAATTCAAGGTTTCCTTTACTCCAAAGGCGGATGAACGCACTGCAAAGGCAGGTGTTACTTATGTGTACGAACTGGAAGCCGATGTGACGGACGAAGGAGGTGAGACCAGGTCCGCCAAGAGGTCCTTCAGGCTTGGTTTCGTGGCGGTCGAGGCAACAATAGGAATGGATGAAGAATTCGTGTTCGAGAACAAGCCGTCAATGGTGAAACTGACGCGCACAAACCTGGACGGAGTCGCGGCCCCGGGAACGGGCAAATGGCGGCTGTTGAAGATAGTTCAACCGGGACAGACCCTGGCCCCTGCAGACCAGCCCTTGCCTGAAGCTTTGCCGGGTGTGCAGGGAACCAAGGGTTATCAGACCGCCGGGGACCGGCAAAGAGCCAGGTGGCAACCGGGATACAATCCCATGGAAATTATGCGGCAATGGAAAGACGGGTCCCGTGTCGCTGGGGGCGAGGTTGTACACGACAAGCAGGGAAGGGCGAAGATAAAAATGCCGCCCCTGCCTGCAGGGGCCTATCGGCTTCGCTATGAAACAAAAGATGCCTTTGGCAAGGTGTTCAGCACGTCACGGGACATAATCGTTGCGGCCCGGAACGTCGACATCCGTCTACCCTTGCTTTTCAGAGTCGAAAAACCAACCGTGCACGTCGGTGAAACCGCCCGCATACTGGTGCATTCCGGCTTTAAGGACCAGTTGCTTTTCCTCGAGACGTTCCGGGATGGAAAACGCCAGAGCTGCAAGAGGATTGTTGCCGGGGAAGATCCTGCGATCGTGGAGATACCGGTTACGGAGGATTTGCGCGGAGGTTTGGGACTGGTCTTGTGGGCCGTGCGGGATCACCAGTTCATGCAAATTACACGGACCCTGTTTGTTCCATGGGACAACCACGAACTCAAGGTTTCCTTCTCAAGGTTCAGGGACAAGTTGAAGCCGGGTCAAAAAGAAACCTGGACCGTGAAGGTTGAAGGCCCGGACGGCTCGAAATCGGCTGTAAAGGGAGCCGAGGTTCTGGCCTACATGTACGACCGCAGCCTTGACATGTTCGCTTCGCACAACCCGCCGTCACCCATATCGATATTTCCGACCAGATACGACATTGCGTACACACGACCGAGCCTCTATGCAGCGAGAGCCAGTTGGCTTTCGTGTTCCGGGTTCAAAAATCCCGCAGGATATCCGGATCTGCGGCCGGCCTCCTTGAAGTTCATCTCCGGTTATGGAATCGGCGGCATGGGCTATGGCGGCGGAGGGGGAGTACTGGCACTGAGAGCGGCACCGGGAAGGAAGAGCGTTGCCATGCCCACCAGAGGCAGGAAAAGAAGAGCAATGAAGATGAAGACAATGGATAAAGAAATGGAGGATGCTTTAAGTGAACAGGATAGAAGCGGCGTGGCCGGACTTGGAGAGGTGACGGTTGCGGGTGCACTGGAAAAACCTGCCGAAAACAAACTCGAGTCCGGTGGGGAAGCTCCGCAAAGGCCGCAACCCGTGATACCCAGGACCGACTTTTCGGAAACAGCCTTCTTCCTGCCGGAGTTGCTCACATCCGGTGACGGGTCGGTCAGTTTCACCTTCAAGGTGCCCGAGTCCGTAACATCATGGAATGTTTGGGCCCATGCCATCACAAGGGATTTATCCAGCGGTTCGAAAAAGGAGGAAGCCCGCACGATAAAGGATCTCATGGTCAGGCCGTATTTACCTCGCTTCCTGCGGGAGGGCGATATTGCCGACTTGAAGGTGGTGGTGAACAACGCTTCAGACAAGTCCATGCAGGGTGAGCTGGAATTCGATATTCAGGATCCGAAGACAAAGCAGAGCATGATCGACAAGTTCGGCTTGTCAAAAGAAAAGACAAAGCGTCGTTTCACTGTAAAGGCAAAGGGCGGCACCAGCCTGGTATTTAAAATCCGGGTGCCTGCGAAGCTGGGCCTGGTGGCTGTCCAGGCGATTGCAAGGTCGGGCGACATTTCCGATGGTGAAAGACGGGCCTTGCCGGTTCTTCCCGGGAGGATGCATCTCATACAGTCCAGGTTCGTGACACTGGACGGCAAGTCGAGGCGCACGTTGCATTTCGCCGACATGGAAAAGAACGATGATCCGACCAGGATAGACGAGCAACTCGTAGTAACCCTGGATGCGCAGCTTTTCTATTCCGTGCTTGCCGCTGTGCCGTACCTGGTCAAGTATCCGTACGAGTGCAGTGAACAACTCCTGAACCGCTTCTTGTCCGCCGGAATACTTGCATCCATGTACAAGGACTACCCGGCGGTGGCGAAGATGGCAAAGAAGCTCTCGGTGAGGAAGACCAGGCTGGAGCGCTTCGATCAACCCGATCCGAACAGGAAGATGGCTCTCGAGGAAACCCCGTGGCTGGTGCAGGCCGGGGGTGGAGATAATGGATACGAAAAAGAAAACGGACTTGTGAACGTGCTCGATCCAAGGCTTGCCGAGTCACACAAGAGGGTGGCACTGGGCAAGCTCAAGAAGGCCCAGACTTTGTCCGGGGGCTTCCCCTGGTTCCCGGGCGGACCACCCAGCCCGTACATAACCTTGTACTTGCTCTACGGGTTTTCAAAGGGACTGGAGTTCGGCGTGCAAGTGCCAAGGGACATGGTACAGCGGGCCTGGCAGTACGAGAAGCGCCACTATATCGATCGAATGGTGCCCGACTGCATGAGCCTGGATGCCTGCTGGGAGGAGATTACTTTTTTGAACTACGTAATATCGAGCTACAAGGATGAAACCTGGACCGGCGGGGTGTTCAGCGGGAAGGACAGGAAAACCATGTTGGACTTTTCCTTCAAACACTGGAAGCAGCATTCTCCGTTGCTCAAGGCCTACCTCGCCCTGACCCTGAACCGTATGGGCAGGCACAAGGATGCACGACTCGTGTGGGATAGTGTCATGGACTCTGCAAAGACAGATCCGGACCTGGGAACCTACTGGGCGCCCGAGGATCGATCATGGCTCTGGTACAATGACACCATCGAGACACATGCATTTGCATTGCGGACGGAATTGGAACTCGCTCCCAACGACAAGAGGATTAAAGGCCTGGTCCAGTGGCTGCTGTTGAACAAGAAGATGAATCACTGGAAGTCCACCAAGGCCACTGCCGAGGTCGTGTATTCCCTGGCCGAGTACATGAAGAAGACCAGGCAGCTCGAAGCAGGGCAGTCGGCCCGGATCGTGGTGGGTGACGTGCATAAGAACTTCGTGTTCAAACCTGACGAGTACACCGGAAAGTCAAACCACCTGGTATTGTCGGGCAAGGAACTGGACCCGGAGAAATGCTCGACCATAGAGGCTGAAAACCATTCAAAGGGTATGATGTTCGTTTCCGCCACGTGGCATTTCTCTACCGAGAGGTTGCCGGGGAGCGCCAAGGGGGACCTCTTGAAGGTGAAGCGTGAGTACTTCCGAAGGGTGAAGACGGGCAGCCAGACGGTTCTCAAGCCGCTCGTGGACGGGGAACCTATAGAAGTGGGCGATGAGATCGAGGTGCACATCTCTCTTACATCGGGACATCCCGTAGGTTACGTGCACCTCCGGGACCCCAGGCCTGCAGGTTGCGAACCCGTGTCGTTCCGCTCCAGGTATAGGTGGGAACTGGGAATCTACTGGTACGAAGAGGTGCGGGACAGCGGAATGAACTTTTTCTTCGAGCAGTTGCCCCAAGGTGAATACCCGCTGATCCACCGTATGCGGGCGGCGGTTGCAGGTACTTTCAAGGTGGCCCCGGCAATCGTCCAGCCCATGTATGCTCCGGAGTTCGCGGCGTATTCGGCCGGCAATGTCGTTGAGATTCGGCCTTCCAGGTAATCTTCAGCTCCTGTTCTGCATCCTTTTACCTCTTGAAGCGCCTGGCTGCATTGCTTTTCTCCAAAGTTCCCGGCCCTTATTCCCGGGTGACATTACCGGCATTGACAGCAAAACCGGCCGCATGTAGTCTTGTTTCACGTGGTAATAGAAGAATATCTTGAAAAATAGAAAAGTAAGTGTGACACCTGGGAGAAGAAAGAGGAAACAAGCAAGACTTTTTTGGAAGGGACGGAATATGAAAGAAAAAATGAGCGCGCTTTCGGAAACTTTTTTGTTCAAGGATGTGCCGGAGGAAAAACTTGAAGAAGTAGCCAAAATAGCAGAGGAGAAATTAGTAATCCCTGGTGATGTAATAATCCGCGAAGGGGATTTCGGTGACTCGATATACGTGGTGGTTTCGGGCTCGGTAAAGATCGAGAAGCGCGTCGAAGGCGAACTTAAGGAGATAGCCGAGCTTGGCCGGGGCGAGATATTCGGTGAGGTTTCCATGGTGGACGAGGAACCAAGGTTGGCTACTGTAAGACCGGTCGAGGCGACCACGTTGCTCAAGATGAACATCGATGACCTTGAAATCCTCTTTGTCGATTATCCGGAATTGACCGCACCTGTCTTCAGGGCCCTTGCAAAAGTGCTTGCCGCAAGGTTACGTCAGACCACCAAGGACATGACATTCCTACGTTCAATGGCCGGTAAGAATTAGTGCTATATTTCAAAAATGAGTGGAGAAACATGATCGTCACGTGATTTTTGAGAGTATAACAAGCTTGAAGCGCCGGGTAGCAAGGATTTTTCGGATACAAGCCTGCTGTTGTGATACGGAGCGCTTGAAGATTGAAGGTGTTATGACGTATTTTTGCCAGGTGTGCACTGAGGGAGCAAAGTGAAACCGGTTGAATTGGAACGCATGCTTCGTGAAACAGGCAGGTGGCCCGAGCTTGCCGAACTATATGAAAAAATGTCTTCCAGGGCGCCTGATCCGGCAAGAGGGGGACAGTTGTTGGAGCAGGCTGCCCGCTTGTTCGAGCAGAAAGTAGGAGATCCGGCAAAGGCTGAAAATTGTCGCGTGCGGGCCTTGAAATTGGATCCCACCAACAGGGACGCATTCCGGGCACTTGCAGCTAGATACGAGCAGAGGGAGGAATTCAGGAAGCTGGCCGATCTATTTTCTCTCCAGGCTGCTGTTTCGACAGAGCCTATTACTCGATCCGAGTATTTTTTCAACCTGGCCAAGATTGAAGAGGAGAAGTTGGTCAGGTCGTTGAGGGCGCTCATCGAATACAGGAGGGCATGGAACGCGTACCCGGGAAACAGTGAAGCCCTGAATGCAGCCAAGTCACTGGCAGCCAGGTTGGGTCTCAACTCGTTGCTGGTGGACTTGTTGTATGAACAGCTCAAGCTTGACATACAGCGCAAGGATGCGGCGGGCGAATTGCTCGAATTGGCAACAGACCTGGAGGAAAGCGATCCCCTGGCAGGTGAATTGGCGGACAGGTGCAGGGAATTGGCTCTAGAGGCCGACCCGGACAGCGAGCAAGCCAGGCAGGCCATGGAAGATCAACACAAGCGAAAGCTGAAGGCCGGCAAGGGTTGGAAGAAGGTATTCAAGAAAGAACTTTCAGAAGCAAGGAGATCTCCTCCGCAAAAGGCAAGGAGGGCCGCGTACGCTGCGCTTCGCATGGCCGTCGCGAATGGGGACGAAGGCAGGAATGAGGCCCTGGAGGCTGCAAAGGAAATATTGAGAAGGAGCCCGGGTGACGAGGTAGCCCTGGAGACGGCAAGGCGCATGCTTTCACGGGAGGACTATGTTGTGCTGCTGTGGGACCAGCTCGGGGCCACCAAGAGAAGGAGCAGGAAGCTGGAATTGTGCTACGAGTTGCTTCCGCTGGTAAGAGCCGGGGACCAGGATACAAAGAGATACGAGGCGCTTTTGGAGCGGGGATTGGAGATAGACAGGTCCGCGTTGCCGTGCAGGATACTCCTCAAGGAATTTTTTGAGGAAAAAGGTGATTTCGCCTCTATCACGAGATTGCTCGAAGAAGAGTTGTCCGAGATAGAAGACCCATCCAAGAAAGTCCATGCCCTGATGGAACTCGCCGGGCTCCAAGAGGAAAAAGTCCTGGATATTCCGGCGGCGGCCGCGTACTGGGAAAAGGTCCTGGATATTGATCCGGCGAACAGGGAAGCGGGAGACAGCCTGGTTCGGCTCATGCGGGAACAGGATGACAGGCAAGGGTTGGCTAAGGCCCTTGACATTGTTGCGGGACAAGTGGAGACGCCCAAGGAGAAACTTGCCGCCTTGAAAGAGGCTGCGTCTATAAAAGAGGAACTGCAGGAACCCGAGCTTGCCTTTGCAGCCTGGTGCAGGGCTTTCAGGGAGGATCCATCCGATATCGAGTGCATTCAGGGCATGGAGAGAAGTGCGGAGGCGGCCCGGGCCTTCGAGGAACTCGCGGCGGTATATCAGGAAGAGTTGAACAAGGTGGCGGTGGCCAGGTCGACGGCTTTCGCCTTGCGGGCCGCCGAGCTGTGGATGGAAAAAATACAAGACAAGGCTTCGGCCATTGCTTGCTATCAACACGTGTTGCTCGCCGATCCCGCCAAGTTTGCAGGGGCGAGATTGAAGGCGTGCGATGCCCTGGAAATATTGCACGAGGAAGATGGTGATTACCGGTCTGCATTGGAAGTGCTGGAAAAGGCACTGGAGATACCTGTACAGGAAAAAGGACTTTCCCTGTCCGATAAACGCAGGCTCCTGGTCAAGGTAGGGCGGGCAAAGAGGCGGCTTGGCGACCTTGCCGGCTCGGATGCTGCCTTGAGATCGGCATTGGATATTGACGGGCAGGACAAGGATGCATTGAGAGAGCTGGCGCTGACACTGGAGGAGGCGGGAGATTTACCCGGACTTTCCGGTATACTGGATAAGCTTGTTTCCATGTCCGACGGTGATGATAAGACGATTGCCCTTTGTATGTCCGCCAGGGTCAAAGTGAATAAGACCGGAGATCTTTTCGGTGGCTTCGATGACATTGCAGAGGCAATGAATATTTCGCCGGGACATCCCTGTATTATTGAGTCCCTGAAAAAGTTTCGTGAAAAGGGTGGAGAGGCCGGCGGACGCGCGTTTGAATTGATGGCAAAGATTTACGAAGAGACGAAAGAGTGGAGGAAATTGGCCGACCTTCTCGAGGAAGAGTTGGGGAGCGCCGATGGCGTGGATAAGAGGCTCCCCCTGCTCTCGAGGATCGGTGATCTACAGGAGAAGTGGCTTGACCAGCCGGAGATGGCCTTCATCACCTGGTGCAGGGCTCTTCGTGAAGCGCCGCAAAGCGAATCCACGTACAATGCATTGTTCAGATTGGCTGAAACTGTAGACCAGGGTTTCAACGAGATAGTCGCGTTGTGCGAAGAGATTGCGGATACGGAAAAAGATAGTTCATCAGCCGGACTGGCGGCATTGAAGGCTGCGGAAGTGTACGAAAAACAACTGGAAAAACCTGAAGAGGCAAAGGGACTTTACAAGAAGGCATTCAAGCTGACGGGTGGGATGGATGACGATCTGGCCGAGGCGGCCCTGGATTCGTTGGAGCGATTGGCCTCGAAGGCAGGCGACGACAGGGAGTTGGCAAGAGCTCTTGCATTCAGGATCCAGTTCAATGTTGGGGTAGCGGATGACCTTGAACGGGCGTTGCTTCTGAAGCGGTTGGGTTTTTTAAGGGCCGAAAAGCTGGCCGATCCGGAAGGCGCAATAGGGCCTCTTGAGGAATCGCTGTTACTGAACCCGGAAGATGTAGAGACATCCCGTTTTCTTACAAAGGTATTCGAGGAGACCGGTTCCTTTGAAAAGTTGGCCGGTTTGCTGGAACAGTCTCTGGAAAAGACCGAAGAATTCGAATCCAGGAAGAGCCTGGCCCTCAAGTTGTTCGATGTGTTGTCCAACAGGCTCGATAGGAATAGTGAAGCTGCAGAGGTTTTGGCAAGGTTACTTGTCGAGCAGCCTGGAGACGGTGACCTGGTCGAGGCACTGGAACAAATTCAGGGTGATGTGGAATCAAGGTTGACCGCAGGCAAGGCGCTTGCCCCTCATTATCGCGAGACCGGCCAGTGGAACAAGTTGGCTGAAGCCTTGGAAGCCATATTGGATTCCGATCAGGGAGACCGCGGTGAAGTTTTTGCGGAACTTGCGGATATCTACCAGGAGAATCTTTCAAGACCCGACCTGGCTTTCCTGACTGCATGCAGGTGGCATGCAGATGTTCCCGGAGACGAGCAGGCAAAGAAAAGATTGGAGGGCCTGGCTGCGGTGACCGGCTCCTGGGAAGAGGCGGTCCGGGCACTGGAAGAGGAAATTGAGAAGGCTGTCGATCCGGTCAATGCGGCAAGAACCAGGCTTCGCGTTGCAGGGCTCCATCTCGAAAGATTGGAGAGACCGGACAGGGCGATAGATCATCTAAAGGCAGTGCTCGACGATCCCAATCCTGATGTTGTCCCCATCAAGGTTAGGGCCGCGGATATGCTGGCGGACTTGTACAGGTCCCAGTCTGCATGGGCGGATCTGGCCGATATCCTCGAAAATAGGCTCGGTTGGCTCGAGCGCCGGAGCGACAAGGCCGAGGCTCTCCGTGAGCTGGCGGAAGTCTACAAGGACAAGTTGGATGATCCGGAACGCGCCTTTAGTGCTGCATGCCGCAGTGTGAGACAGGATCCGGGCTCGCGTGCGACTCTTGCCGTGGCCGAGGAACTCGCAGATTCCAGGGGTTACTTGGATGAAATGGCGGCCCTGTATGAAGACCTGGCCGAAGAGGCGGAAATACCGACCTTGTCGGCATCATACTATTTCAGACTCGGTGAATTGCTTGAAAACAAGTTGAAAAAAAAGGAGAAGGCAAGAGCAGCGTATCGTAATGCCCTGGAAATAAGGCCCGATGACCTGGATGCCTTGAAAAATCTCGAAGCATTGGCTGAAAGGGCTGGGGACTTTGAGGAAGCTGTGGATCTCCTGAAACGCCAGGCTGCGATTTTGGAAGAGGAGGCAGGTATAAAGGTCAGGCTCAAGCTGGCAAAGATGCTCGAGCAGGAATTAGGGGAAGTCGAAGGCGCTTATGAACAGTACAAGCATGTGGTGAGGGCCGATCCGAAATGCCTGGAAGCCCTGGAGGCCCTCGAATCCATTCTGGAGAAGAAGGGCGCCAAGCCTTCGGCCAGGCTGGGTGTTATGCAGCTTATGTTGAGGGCGTTGCACGAAAGTGAACATGCACCGATCCTGAAACGCATGGCCCGAATCGCCATGAAAGACCTGGATAGGCCCAGAGATGCTTTGAAATATCTCAAAAGGGCAAAGGAACTATCTCCCGACGATGGCGAAATTCAGGATTTGTTTATTGAAACATACGAAGCCATGGGTGATACCAAGGCCCTGGTGAAGCTCTATGGCAGCCAGGCGATGGCATCTGTGGGCGAGGAGAGGGTGCAGTGGTTGCGAAAGGCTGCCGCCTTGCTTGAAAAGGGTGAAGGCTTGGACAGGGATTCGGCCAAGCGGGCATGGCAGGCGGTGCTTTCAGCCGAGCCCGAGGATCCTACGGCCCTTCAGGCCATGCTCAATTACCACAAAGAAGATGAGAAGTGGGACCTCGTGGTGGACGTACTTAAAAAGTTGATCCCGCTTCAACACGATCCGAACATGGCCAGGGGCCTTTTCCTGGATTTGGCATCGGTACTGGCGGAGAAACTGGGTAATCTGGGGGATGCGGTCGAAGCCGCGACCAAGGCCATGGAATTGGTACCGCTGGAACTCGATGACCTGGAAAAGGCTGAAAAGGTCCTGGTTCATTGTAGTGCCTGGCCCGAGTATGCGGAGTTGTTGGCCAACCGTGCCGAGCTGGTGCCCACTCCCGAAGAAGCAGCCGAAGTACACAAGACCAGAGGACGGTTGATATTGAACAGGCTTCACAATCCCGCCGGGGCCGCCGATGCTTTCCGCCGGGCTTTGGAATTGGTACCGGGCGATGAAGAAGCCAGGTCGGCGGTGCAGGAACTGTACGAGACTACCGGAGAGTGGGAGTCGCTGGCCGACATGGTCCAGGCCGAGCTCCTGGCCAGGCCTCCCAGACGCAGGCGAAACGAGCTTTTGAGGGAGTTGAGTGACATATACGAAAACCGAATGGATGCCAGAGAACAGGCATTGAGGGTTTACTTCAGGGCTTTCAGGGAGGACCCTTCGGACGAGGAGGTTCAACAGGAACTGGAAAGAATTGCAAGGGATGCAGGCAAACTTGATGCCATGGTCCAGATATACAAGGATACGGCCGAGGCTCTGGGCGACCGTGGACTAGCGGCGAAAATGTTCGTAAAGATGGCTACCATACTGGAGAAGGAACTCGACAGGGCTGATGAGGCTGCGGACAGCTACAGGATGGTATTGGCGCTCGAACCGGCAAGGACAGAGGCAAGGGAAGCGTTGATTCGGCTTTTGTCCAGGCAGGGAAGGTTCGATGAACTTGCCGGGGCATTGAGGGCCCAGGCTGAGGCGGAACCGGACCCGAATCAACGGGTTCAGTTGTTACGTCAGGCTGCAGCGGTATACGAGGAAAAGCTTTCCGATTCCAAGGAGGCATCTTCTTGCCTTGCGCTCGCTGCTGATGCGGATCCAAGGAACAAGGATGTAATCGAAGACTTGGTACGTGTTCTCGGCGACCAGGAACGTTGGGACCAGGCGGTCAGCGTGTTGGAAAAGACTGCGGCCGCCCAGGTAAACCAGCGCGAGGCAAAGGCATTGAAGCTCCGGATAGCCGACTTGCTGGATAAGAAGATGGGCGATTTCGAGGGTGCTATTTCAATATACAGAGATTTCCTGAAGGAGAGTCCCAACGATAACGAGGTATTGGACTCGCTGGCCAGGATTTATACAAAGACAGGTAAATGGGAAGATCTCCTGGAGGTTTTTGCGCGCAGGGCAGGCGCGACTCAAGATGCGAAGAAGAGAGCCGCCCTTTACAGGCAGATGGCTTCGATAGCGGATGAGGAATTCGGAGATGCCGCCAGGGCTGCGCGGTACCTGAAGAGAGCATTGGAACTGGAGCCGGATGATCCTTCTTCGCTGGCCTCCCTTGAAGCTGCATTGAGAAGGGCTGAAGAATGGGACGAACTCGTCGAAGTGTTGAAGAAGCGAAGGGACATGGAAGACGATCCATCGACCGCGGCGGCCTTGTGCTTTGATAGAGGCGAGGCGCTCGAAAACAAGTTGTTTGAAATCGACGATGCTGCGGAATGCTACCGCGAGGCATTGGAATTGGATCCGGCATTCACTCCGGCTTCAGCCGCGCTGGCCGGGATCTACCAGAGTATGAAAGACTGGCAGAGCTGCCTCGATGTATTGGAACTGCAGGTCGCTCAAATGGACGAAGGCAGGGAAGCGGCTGACTTGTTCCTGAGGATGGGGAAAATATGCCAGGAGCAGCTCGATGACTCGGCCAGGGCCAGGGAACACTATCAGAAGGCATTGGAACTGGATTCTTCGAATACTGATGCGGTAGTGGCGTTAAAGGGCCTTTCCATGTCTCTCAATGATTGGCCTGCATACCTGTCTTTGTTGTCCAGGGAGGCGGACCTGGCAGTGGAACCGGATAGAAAAGCGGCTTTGTACACGGAAATGGGAAACATTTGGTACAAGCAATTGAAAGACAGCAGCCAGGCGATTGGTTACTATGAAAGTGCATTAAACGCGGTTTCAGGCTTCCCTGAAGCTGCATTGCCCCTGGGCTCGATCATGTTCGACCAAGGCAGGTGGGATTATGCAGAGGAGTTGCTTTCGTCGGTGGTGGCCAGGAGTTACCGGGGCGGAGAGGAGGCGGCTCCGAACGAATTGATATACAAATTGGGATTTGCCGCAGAGAAGCAGGGCAAGGAAAAGATAGCCTTTCAAAGGTACAAGGAAGCCTATGAGTTGGACGCGGTTCATTTGCCGACACTGGAGGGCTTGGCTAGGCTGGCCCAAAAGAGGAGGGAAGATGAACTTGCATTGAAGGCGCTCAAGACTATATTGTTCCACCACAGGAACCAGAAGGAACCGTCAGAGATCCTGGACATATACTGCAGGCTGGGAGAATTGCACATTGAAAGGGGTGAAGAGGACCAGGCATCCAGGATGTTTGAAAAGGCGCTGGTAGTGGACGGTAATTGTATTATAGCCTTGAACAGGATGGCCGAAATCTTGGAAAATCGCGGCGACAAAGGAAGGTCACAGGCGTTCAGACTTAGACTCAAGGCTGCCAAGAGGAAAAAGGAAAGTCAGTCAGAGGGAGGTTCGAAGGGAGGTTCAAAATGAATGCGATTCGTTCCTGGGGACTTACAGATGTAGGTAAACGCAGGGATCACAATGAGGACAGTTTTTTCGTAGACGAAGATTTGAAACTCTATGTGGTTGCGGATGGTATGGGCGGACATGCAGCCGGTGAGGTTGCGAGCCGGATGGCTCAGGAGCATATTCACAAAAAAGTGAAAGAGGGGAAGGAAGCAATTGACAGGCTGGCACAGGAGGACTCTCCCATCAACAGGGAAGCCGTTTTAAAGTTACTCGAGGCCGGAGTGCAGGACGGGTGCAAGGCGATTCATGACCTGTCTGAAAAGGAGCCAGAGAGAAAGGGTATGGGCACTACCACGGTATGCTTATTGCTGGTAGGCGAGCATGGCTTTTTTGCACATGTCGGTGATTCGAGGCTCTACCTCATTAGGGGTGGGAACGAGTACCAGTTGACCACGGATCATTCTCTTGTAAACGAGCAGATCAGGCAGGGTAAGCTGGATCCGGCCAAGGCCGACAAGGTTCCCTATGCGAATGTAATTACCAGGGCCGTTGGCGTGTACGAGTCCGTGGAAGTTGATACCCAACGATTTGAAGTCGCACCTGGTGACCGGTTCCTGTTATGCAGTGACGGCTTGCATGGTTACTTGAGACCGGGCGAGGCGGCCAAGATTGTGCTCGAGAAGGGCGCGGAGGCAAGTAAGACTTTTATCGACATGGCGAATGACAGGGGAGGCAAGGACAATATTACGGCCATAGTCGTCGAGGTCGGCGAAAAGCCGCCCGAGATGCCTACAGAGACTACTCTGAAGATAGAGGTATTGAGGCATGCCCCACTGTTCAAGCACCTGGATTACCAGGAATTGGTCAAGGTCTTGAACATTACCATACTCGATACCTACAAGGAGGACGAGGTCCTGATAGAGGAGGGCCAGAGCGGCGACGAGTTCTACGTGATATTGAACGGGCAGGTCGAGGTGAGCAAGGAGGGAGTGACATTAACACATCTGTCCGATGGCGACCATGTCGGTGAATTGGCCTTGATAGAAAGGGTCCCGAGGACAGCGACGGTCAAGGCTGTCATGGACACCAAGGTGCTGGCCATACACAGGGCGGATTTCTATGACTTAATTCGCAAAGAACCTATATTGGCCGTAAAGCTGCTTTGGATTTTCCTGAAGGAATTATCATCGAGGTTGAGGCAAACCAATGAAGAGTTGACCATTCTTCTGACCGGTGATCTCGATGAGGGCAAGCCAAAAGAATAGGGCGGCTCCAGCGCGGCTTTGCCGGCCGGGATCCGTAACTAACTGTTCGGGCGGGAGTTTTTTGCAATTACGCAGATAACCTGAATTGCAAGGTATATGGAGAGACCGGGCCCTTTGCGGGAAAAGTTGATTCTTGTCCCCGGACATGCTTTTGGAAAATCAACCACGGAGGGGACGAATGAATGAATCCACGGGGGGGATTAATCCTACCAGGCACCTTCCTGCTGACATTTTGATTCGGCTGCCACACAGGAAACGAATCGCCTTGCCCCCAGGGTGGGAAGAGTGTACACGAATCAAAGAAGCGCAATGGATCTCCAGGAGGTTACAGCCGTGATACCAGACGGAAGGGGTCGTCTGCTTCGGTGTGGGATGAAGAGAGGACGATACCTTGCTCTGTTGAAGCCGTACCCTTTCGATCTACAAAAGCTGCTGTGTGGTAGTTCCAGGTGTGTTGGATACCCTGCCTTCCTGGCGTTCGTCCTGATGGTAGCTGGGTTCGCCGGATGTCTCGCGAAGCTGCGGCTTTCCTCCAGGGAGGATACTCCCATTGCGACAGCCGCTCACAGCTCTCGGATGAACTCCGGCAAGCCCGATCCCGGGCCACATCCCACAGTCCGCTTCGTGGTCGACCCAGGGTATGATGCATCCCGTATCTTCGGGCTGCTGTCCTCATGGGACCCGGCAGGGCTGGACTCCCGGGCGGCAGACATGGGAATCGATATTGAAACGGCCAAGAAGATTCGTGCCGCGCATTCCTTGGGTGATGCTCGATCTGTACTCGCTCCCATCGTGGACGAGCGATACCAGGTCCTGGGGGAGAGAATCAAGCGCTCGAAAGAGGAGCTGGAGACTGATTGGAGTAAGCTTGCACCCATTTTCTGGCCCTTGGTGTTCGGGTTAACCGAGCATAGGTGGCTGCATTCCGAGTACAACGTCGTGGTCTCGGCATTCCACCGCGGGCTGAGCGACTGGGAAGGAAGCCGGGTCGCCGTGGGTGCCACGCTCGATCGATGCTGGCGGCTGAGGATCGCTGCCCACGAAATCGTGCTTTCTCACGTCGTGCAGATCCTGCGGGCCCGCTACCCAAGAGACGTGGTGCCGGATACCATCGCCTGGGCTTTTGCGGAAAACACCACGGTGTTCATCCTGGACGATCCAAGGCTACGCGGCTTCTGGCCATCCGTGCCGCCTGCAGGCTCATACTTCAAGGAGTCGAACTACCCCCAGCTCGAGCCGCTCGAACCCGGGTTGCTCTCGTGCTGGACAAGACGCACCAGCTTCCAAGCCTACATGGACAAAGCGATCAAGATTCTCGAAAAAGGCCTGCGATCCAATCAGGCAAACCCGCGCGACAGCGACTAAGTGGAGATCAAGAGCTGGGGTCGCCAAGTGCGGACGGCCCCAAGTGGGGCCCCAAGTGGGGACGGCCCCAAGTGGGGACGGAGGCTTGATTCCGCTGCAATAATATGCACTTGACATGAAGTGATTACTTGTGCCACCCGTAACCGCCGATTCAATGCCAACCTGAAAAAATCCTTCACCCTGTCAAATACCGGGAGAGAAGATTCGTTTAACAGCCTTGCGAACCGCTTTATCTTACCGCTTGGAGATTTTATTGATCGCTGTTGTGGCCTGAACCCCGATGGTGGTTCCGGGAAATCCGAATTGATCGAGCGGTATATCGTCTTCAATGTGGGCTTGTAATTTAGGGATGGAATCCCTTGAGCCGAATTCGCCCAGGGCCCTGACTGAAATAATGCATGCGGGAACATTCTTTTTGCACTTCTTCAAGGAAGAAAGCAGGGCGGGCTGCGAGGATTTGCCAAGTTTCGCTATGGATGACACGAGGTCGTTTATTTCATTCTTGTCAAGCTTCCAATCAGGTTTTACGTATTTGGAAAGCATCTGGTCCAAGGCCTGGGTTCCTCCGAATCGTAATGCCAGGTCCCATGCCTTGTCTCTTAAGTCCGGATCTGAAAGTGCCTTGAGTACGGCTGACAGGGCTTCGGGCCCGCCAACCTTCCCCAGGAGTTCCAATGCCTTTCTTCGCAGGTCGAATTGTGCCGAGCTGTCTGAAACAATGGAGCGCGCCGTCTCCAGGGAGCTTTTGTCCGCCAGTTTCAGCAGTTCGTCCATTGCCTTGAGCCTGTCCCATGCACCGGCGGTTTTATTGTTTGCTGCAAGCTTGTTGAGGTAGTCCAATGCCTTGGGACCGCCCAGGGTTCCAAGTGCGAGGATCTTTGGTTCGGAGTTCTCCATGATGTTTTTTTCCAGGCTGTCAATGACCATCTGCGTGGCCTGTTCCACGGCTTGAGGGGCTTCAAGGGCCTTTAGTATCCTGGATGCACGCACGGTATCTTTTCCGCTGCGGATCAAGGCAAGCATGTGAGGAACCGCCCTGGCGCCTATCTTTGTCAGTATTTTTCCCGTATCAAACCTGCCGAATTTGAAGCGCAAAGTGAACTTTTCGGTCGTCCATCGGATCAGCAGGTCCTCCACCTCTGTTTTCTTGTCTCCTGACAGGTACGGAAGCGTCAAGTATAGTGCGTCTTTGGCGGTTATCTGTTTCTGCTGGTTCGCACTCTGTAATGCCTTCTCAGCGGTTTCCACGATAGCCGAAACCACTTCGGGCTTGCCTTGTTGGGGCATGGACTTCAATCCTTCTTCGAGTTCAGCCAAGGCACGCATACCAAAGAGTTCGAGAGCGGCTACCCGTTTGAGTTTCGTCGAGTACTCGGGTTCGGTCATGACAACGAAAAGCTTGGACTTCCCATTGGAGTAACGTGAGTATGAACGGACTTCGTCTTCAGTTACGTTGCATGACGATAATACCGCCGCAGCCAGGAGCCACGAAAGAACGACAGAACTTGTTCTCATGGTCTATCCTCCCGCTTCCACTTGGGATATATTATAGACAAACTAGACTCGTGAGGGGAACAAGTCAAGAACCCATATTCTCCGCCTATTGCATTCTTTGTAAAAATACACTTTTGATACTTGACTTACACCATATCACTGTTCTAGCATCCACCGAACATGATGATCCTGTGCTGAAGGAGTTGTAATATTTAGTTAAAGGAAGTCGAGGGTAAAAGATGGCTAGATCCTCCGCATTGATAGTTTTTTTGGTGACTTTGCTCCCTGCCGGTTTGCAGGCCAAGGTGCCGGATTTCAATCCGAACAATTTCAGTCTCCATGGCGCCGAGACACTTGGCATGGGAGGTTTCGGTTTTGAATTCGGTTATGGCGTGCCCAATCTGGACTTTACGGCCGGTGTGGGAATATTCGATGTCGAGGGAATCGGAGGTTTTTTTGCTCCTGCTCTCGATGTTACCGCGCAGATCCGCTCCACCTATTTCCTTTCAACCGAGGTGGGTGGAAGGTTGCGTTTCCGCTTGCTCAAGGTCAACAACGAGGGGGCCAGGCATGCCCTGGCAATTACTGTCGGAGGCGGTTACGTCTTGAAACAAAGCGTATCTCCCACTGATGACCAGACTTCGAAGTACCAGGAGTTCGATAACAATACATTGGTTAGCAAGACGGTTGCCTTCAGGGCCAAGAAGCCTTTTTCGTGGCCTTACGATTACAGGGATACAGGCAGGATGAGTGTGGGTCTTCTTTATAGTGTAAGGGGTGGTGGAAGCACGGGTTTCTTCGAGGCTGCCGCCGACTATTGGATGCCGCCCGACCTGAAAGTATTCGGCAAGCTGGTTGCCCCTGAAACAAATTCCGATAAGCCTTACTTGCCCGGTTATGTACTGGAGCGCGATCCCTTCTGGAGCGGTAGATTTACAGCAGGGCTCGAATTCAATCTTTCGATCAACCTGAATTTCTATCTTGCAGCAACATTTATATACGGCAGGGATCCGAACAGCGGCAAAGGCACGCTTAGGCAGAAAATGAACGGGAATACTCCAAAAACCCGCACAGCTATGCAATATTACAACCCGTTCACCGGGCAAAACGAACCTTTGTCTGTACCGGTCGTAGAGTACCCTGAATCAGCCAATAAAGTCACGGGCCAGGTCATGGCCGGTTTGTTGCTTTTCTTCAACTAGGATAATATTTATATTATTACAGGCTATTAAAGCTCCAGCGTTTTGGTGTCGGCCCGGGTGGTGGCGCGTGTCTTGCCTGTAGGTTCCTTGTTACCTTGTCAAGCTTTGCTTGCGGATCAAAGTAATCAACCCGGCTTGTCACTTTGAATATACAGTAGTAATCTTTTTTCAATATTGGAAGCAATTTGGTTTTCCAATCGTGTATTTGGCATGGGAAGCCTGGAGGTTGAAACATGAATTATTTACTGTCAAGACGCAATCAAGCTTTAGGTGAAGCAATCACCTATGACACATTAATTGTTGTTTTATATTTTCTGGCGCTGTTGCCTGGCTGCAAGGGAAACAGCAAAGATAATGCCTGTAAATTAGACTCAGATTGTCCGAACGAAAAGATATGTGCACAAAAAGGTCCAGTAGCCGGAACTTGTGTTGGGTGTGAGAAGACTTCGCAGTGTCCTGATGGGTATGTTTGTAATTATGAATTCAGGTGCGTGAATAGTGGAGATACGGATACTGACACGGACACGGATACTGACACGGACACGGATACTGACACGGACACGGATACTGACACGGACACGGATACTGACAACTGACACGGACACGGATACTGACACGGACACGGATACTGACACGGATATGGATACTGACACGGATATGGATACTGACACGGATATGGATACTGACACGGATATGGATACTGACACGGATGTGGATACTGACACGGACACGGATACTGACACGGACACAGCCATGTGCGGCAGTGATTACAGGTACCAGTTACCACCAATCATCAACAATATCGGCAGAGATCCCGGTTACTCCATCTTTGACCGGCCTCGGCGGCTTCAGCAGTTTACATGGGGCGGCAAGCCGTACCTTATGATCGACGCAGGCGTTGATGTCTTGATTTACGATCCGGTGACAGCCACCCTGGTCACGAAGGGAAACTACAAATTTGGAAACCCGCCCGGCCAGCATGGCGAAGCTGACCAGGTTGTTGGGATCACAGTGTGCGATGAGTGCCGGTACGGGGTTTTGAGCACGGTCCTGAACGGGGTGCGTATTTTCGATCTCGGACAGGGAACGGCCCCGCAGATCAACCAGGACTGGAGCTATGCGGGCACCACGGACACGGGAGGTGCATACACGGTCAACGGCCAGCAGTACGTGCTTCTCAAGGGCGGTTACGGTTCGCGGTTTAACGGGAAATGCAGAGGTCGGGCATTCGGGGTCTATACCATCCAGGAAGCCCTGAAACAGGATCCCACGCCGGTGGCGTGCCTTGCTTCCTCCTTCCAGCCGGATTTTGGAGTTGAGTTCTACACGACGGATACATCGGGTGCGCAACTGCCTTTCTATATCTATCACGATGTGGTAGCCAATGCGACAAACATCGTGGCGCTGGCGCCCCAGAAAGGCCATGTACCCGGGATACCGGTGCTGCCGCCGCTCGCCAACTGGCAGGTCAGCTCCAAAGGCCCGAATGGTCGCATCAACCTGGATTTCAGGCACCTGCAGGACGCCACCAACCCGCACGGGTATATCCTGGTCTGCAACTCTGCAGCGGATCCGGCAGCGACGTTGTACAAGGTCACACCCGGCACCGACACGACCCTGGGGATCACGGCTGTTCAGACATTCTCTGGCGGGAGCTGGTTTACCGGCGCGGTGCAATACCCGTATGTCTTCCTGATGGAATATGGCTCGTCGAGCGCCAAGAAGGCCTTCTACGACCTGACCTCCGGGCAGCCGGTGGAGCAGGATCCGGATTACTGGAACAACCCGGATGCGGACTTCAACGCCGGGAACCCTCCCGTCTTTGAGTACGATGCGATTTTCTCGCCCGATAGCCAGTGGCTGTACTGGGCCCGGTACCTCGAATTGATACGTTTTTCGTGCAAAAAATAGAGCTTGTTTAAAGACGATCCCCATTCGGCGGCCTCCCTATTCGACGCCATTGGGAAAGATATTATTAGGGGCGACCTAAAACAGTCGGAATGCAGATCCCCTGGTTCCGGAAGAAGCTATTCTTTTTCCTCCAGCACAAGCAGTTCTTCTCTCGATGCAAGGGTAGGACTCGGCCATGGTGGAGGTTTGGGTAATATTATCCATGTTTTTTTACGAGATCGGTTAAGTGCCCTTTGCATGCGTTCCCTTGCCAGGATTTCCTTTTCCCTTTCGCTCATGGGTGAACCGAACCAACCATATATGAAAGTGTCTTCCAGGTTCAGGTACACTGACAGGATTTCACCTGTTTGCAACTCCTCGGAGAAATCTTTTGTTATCAGCTGCGGGGAAACTCCGAGCAGGATGTCCAGATGAAACCGCTTGTAATGAAGCTCGAAGACTTCGAACTTGTACACCATGTGCAAGGCGTAATCCGCACCTTTTACTATGTCAAGCTTCTCTTGGCCGGTAAGCGTTGCCTGCATATTCAGGCATGCGGAAATATAAGCGGCCATGAGGATTGTTAGGGTGATAAAGATATGTCTGACTTTGTCATCGATATGCTCTTTGAACTCGTATCTATGAAAATAGTAAGATAGTCGTTCTCTTGTCGATGCCGGCCAGGCATGCAAACAAAACAGCTTTACCACGACAGTTTTCCCGGTTGGTTTCAATGAAGTATGAAACAACGCCTTTAAAAGTCGTATTTCTTGTTATCGGGATCGAAATCTTTGGCCGTGAGTCCTACGTTGATTTTCAATTGCCTGTGCTCGTAATTTTCGTACAACTTGCCATGGTGATCATATATCAAGGCCTTGATTGGGAGCATCAATTCCTTGTCGATCCACAGGATTATCTTGCTTGCATAGTATCTTGGAACAAATACCTTGTCACCGGCGTCCGGATCATCCGGCTCATCCCAGCCCTTGTCTGCATTGTGATGCAGTATCTGGTACATGGATGTCTTGAACTTCTTTGCAACATCCCAGAGGGTTTCTCCCTTTTTCATAGTATAGAAGACTCCACCTTTTGGGGCCGTCAGTTCAAGCTTGTAGGCGTTCCTTCCAAAAATTTTCTCTTCTCCCAAGAACTTGACTGAACCCTCCTTGCGTTTTTGGGCCAGGCTGACGTTATTCCATAGAAGCCTTGTGAAATTAACGAGGCTGGCCTCATCTACCGGGTGGTGATTGTTTTTCATGGCCATGGAACCATGCGGGTCCAGGTGAACAGTGATATCGGGAAAGCTTCCCGGATGTGCGGTCAACTCATTGTTATGCCTTCCGAGTACGAACAAGACCTCGCGGTCCTTGTATGGCTCCTTGATATTTTTCAAGTAAAGCTTGTGGGGCCTTGCCCATTTGATTTGCAGTGTTTCCATGGGCGCCATCTTTTTACCGAAGAGTTCCTGCTTCTTCATGATCATGGTGTAGTCCCTGAGCGCCTCTCCTGCCTTCTTGACCTTTCCAATAAGTTCCAGGGCGAATTTGTCCGGATTTGTTTTTTCGAGTGATTCCTTGGTTGGCTCGGCATTGTCTTTTGGTTTCTCTCCTTCTGCCAACACCATGGACGGGATTAGAAGGGCCAAGGCTGCCAGCGGCATCAGGTAACGGGCACGGACACAATTGATAACGGTATCGTAGAAATTTGATAGTGCTTCATGGAAGAGCAATTTTTGATATTTTTTGCAGTTTTCTTGTACAAAGTCGTGTAACCCACAAAGCATGTTCCGGCTTTTTTCAAGACTGTTTTTCATGGTATTCCTCCAATATTTTCTTTTGGACGTTCCTTGCAAAGTAAGTATTTGAAATAAATTTTCTTCCTTTCGCTTGAGAAAATCTACTGCATATCAACGACAACGTCCAGGCCTATTCCTTAACTATGCAATATGAGATCTGCCCTACCACAATCGGGCCTAGTGTGTTTAATTTTCCGGGGACTTGGGATATGGCCGTGATATCAACAATGGTGGGGCGATGCCCCATAAGCGCTAAATTGTTTTAAAATCATTATTTATAAATAAAGTAGTGTGATAACTGTGAGTTACGTTTACGAGGACGTTCAGAAA
>JAADFL010000067.1 GCA_013152945.1 Deltaproteobacteria bacterium
TAACTGCCTTGTCGAGCATTTCTTTCAGCTTGGATTTAGGTACTGCTCCTATTATCTGGTCGAATACCGCCCCGTCTTTGAACAATATCAGGGTAGGTATCCCCCTGATTCCATAAGTGGCCGGAGTCGCCGGATTTTGATCTACATCCATTTTGGCCACTCTTATCTTACCCACGTATTCATCGGCCAGTTCTTCGACTATCGGCGCTATTATTACACAAGGTCCGCACCATGCAGCCCAAAAGTCGACCAGAACCGGCAAAGGCGATTGCAGAACCTTTTGCTCGAAAGTATTATCATCCACAACAATCAATTTGTCGCTATGTGCCATGCTAATGTCCTTTCTCCCTTGTCCAACCCAGCAACAACAAAAGTGAGTCTATATCAACAGTCTATTAAATTGCAAGAAAGAGTGGCACAAGAAAACCTGAAACGTCTTTTCCCCGGAAAATCAGGGGTGATCTCAGGGGATCTGGAGGCCGCCGCTCACGTTGATGGCTTGGCCGGTTACATAATCCGAAAGTGGGCTTGCAAAGAAAAGTACCACGTTTGCAATATCCTGCGGGACGCCGGCTCTTCCAAACGGTATCATTTTGAGTATTGCTTCTCTTTGTGCCGCTGGTATGCCTACCGTCCCGTCGGTTGACTCCTTGGCCTTTGTGAGCCTGGTGTCGGTGAAGCCCGGCGCTACTGCATTTACATTGATGCCGAACCGACCCCATTCCTGGGCAATCGTCCTGGTTAGGCCGACGTTTCCCATTTTTGCCGCAGTGTAGTTGGCCTGACCCGGATTGCCTCTAAGTGCGGCTGTAGAGAAGAAATTGATTATTTTCCTGTGATATTTCAATCCACCTGATTCAATCTCCTGTTTCGAAGCTCCACGTAGGTAGGGAGATGCGGAACGAATGCAGTTGAAAGTACCTTTCAGGTTGATATCTATGACAAAATTCCACATTTCATCACTCATGTTGTGAATCATCTTGTCTCTCGTAATACCGGCGTTGTTGACCAGGATATCGAGTTTTCCAAATGTGTCGGCGGCGGCCTTCATGAGTGAATCCGTGTACGCAGAATCGGCAACAGAGCCGATACTGGTAATTGCACAACCTTCTCCCGCAATTTTTTCACATGCTGCTTTTGCCTCCTCGGCAGGGTCGGAATCAATATCGTTTATGACCACCTTTGCCCCCTCTCTGACAAATGTCTCTGCAATTGCGCGCCCAATACCCCTGCCTGCGCCGGTTACCACAGCCGTTCTATTATTGAGTAGACCCATTACAACCTCCTTTGCTCAAAAAACATCAATGCTGAAAGTGTTTAATGCTTACCCGGTCTAAGGTCAAGTGCATGTTGCGTCCGGTTCCGGCGGAATCCAAGAGTACCTTAATGGGCGCTTATTTAATGGGCCTTGCCCGTAAAGATATTTTTTTAGTAGTATCTGATTCGTACTTTGATGAAGAACCTCGTAGGGGGACGAATCATGAGCGATGATTTTTTATTGCATTTATACAAGGGGGAAGAGGCCCTTCGAGAGGGCAGCCTGGACGATGCAAAAGATTACCTGGAGCAAGCATTCCGGTTGAAACCCGATCATGAGCAAACTTTGAGCCTGCTTGGATTGGCTTATTATCGCCTTGGACATTATTATCGCGTGTCTCAGGTATACCGCAGGTTGGTCAACTTGAATCCGGGGGATCCGGTCTTGAGATTGAATCATGCCCTGGGGCTTATCAAGCTGGACAGGTTGGATGAGGCAGAGAAGGAACTTGAGGCATGTTTGGAACTATCTCCGGATAATGCGAGGGCTCACAGTCTTCTCGGATTGCTATGTTCCCGGACGAGCAGGTACGAAGAGGCTGCACGGCACTTCAGGGCAGCCGGACAGCAAGACATGGTGAAGGAAGTGGAGTCCAGGGCGCAAAAGGAGAAGAACGGTGGAATAGGTTTGGTAAAGGAACTGGATGTTGACGACGTTGATGGTTCTTCCGAGCCGGTAGTCGGGTACAAGGAGGCGGGTGGCGGCACCTGGGGTTGGCGCGACGAAGATCGGGTTGCAGCAGAAATGAAGGTTAATCCGGCCACCGTTGAACCGCCCGTAGGAAACCCGGAGGAAGCGCCGTTTGTGGAAATACTTCCGCTGCAAGGCGAAGAAGGGAATAATTCAAAATCTGATGAAAAAGATGAAAATAACGAAAATGATGGGATCCAAGGTGATGCCGGGCAGGAGAATATTGCGGTGAATCCGGACGGAGTGGAAGCAGGTTTCGAATTGGCCGGGATATCGAGACAAAGCGGTGCTGAACTTGAACAATTTGAAAACAGTGATGAGCAACTTGAAGAACAATTTGATGCAGCGAAAAGGCAAGATATTAAGAGGGAGGATGCCACTTTTTCAAATGATGTTTTGGAGCCTGTTGATGGTTCACAAGATATTAGTCGAACGGAATTACAAGGCGCTAAAATCTTCAGAACAGTGAAACCGGGTGTTTTGCTCGTATCCTTGTTGAAGGACAGGCCGGGTGATGAGTCGAGATCCGTGTACTTACGGCGGTCCAAGATAATAGCCTTGTGGGGGAAGGTGGACCTCAAAGAGGAGATGGCAAGGAAAAGGGGAGCCAAGCTGGACCATGTATTGGGCGGCAACCGACCGCTCGTAAGGGCAGAGGGGAACGGCATGGTGCTGGCCTCGGTAAGCCAGTCCCGTATCTTGTTGCACGAGGTGCATAATAAGGCCTTGTATCTTCGGGAGGAATTGATCCTTGGTTTTGATTCCGGTTTCGCTTTTGAGGGCGGTTCATTATCAGGGAAGGGTATTGCTCCGGACTTGCCTCTGCTTACCCTTTCAGGGACTGGAACGGCCGCTATCGCGGATATAGGGCTGGTCTGGGCAAATGTTTCGAATGACAGGGATGTCACAGTCAGGTGGGACAGGCTTGCAGGCTGGGACGGCGATTTGATACCAACGGTAATAAACCTGTCCATTGACGACATGAAACCAGTTCCAGCGGTTTTATTCTCAGGCACGGGCCGTGTTTTGGTATGTATCGAAGGCGGCTGAAATTATGGCTTTGTAAGAGTCGAAAGAGGCACTATGGAAGATTACACTCCGGTTTTTCTTATCAATAATTCTTGCAGATGCTTTCTGTTGAGCTGTCAAAAATGACTTGACATGATCACCCTCCTCAGTATCATAAGCGGCCATCGTGCTTTGACAAGCGGGAGTAGCTCAGTGGTAGAGCTCCACGTTGCCAACGTGGAGGTCGCGGGTTCAAACCCCGTCTCCCGCTCCATCAGGGAGCTTCACCGGTAGGAGCGAGTTTTTTGGGCGGCATAGCCAAGTGGTAAGGCGAAGGTCTGCAAAACCTTTATTCACCGGTTCGAATCCGGTTGCCGCCTCCAATAGAAATATTCATGTATTGCCCCTTAATCATTTTTCAATCATTATCCTGATAAATGAATTTTCTCTTGCAAAACTACTAATCGTCGTTGCCGGTTTTATCGCGGCATTGTTTCCTTTTTCAGCGTCCGCCGGGAACAAGGCAAAAATCGAGGCCTTGGCGGCGTACGCGAGGGGGAACCTGGACAGCGCCCTTGCTCTGTTCCAACAGGCACTGAAGCAGGATCCGGATGATGCAGAGATCTTTTATTACGTTGGACAGGTATTGTTTGAATCCGGGAGGCCGAAGAATGCTCTGAAGTCACTTGAAAAGGCATTGGACCTTAATCCCGGGTTCGAGGAAGCCATCGAGTTGAAGAAGAGAATTGTTTATCTGATTGAACAGGGAAAAGGGAATTTAACGCGGGCTGTTTCACCGGACCATGCATTATCGAAGGATTCGGCCCTGTTTACAGCGCAACTCGATTGCAGGATGGGCTATGACACCAAGCCTCTTGTGGAACCGAAGAATGCTGTAATACAAATTTCCAGGGCCTCGGTCGTTACACTTCTAAAAGGGGATATTTCCATTACGCCCTTGGCACTCGGCAAGAACCGTGTGATCTTGAATGCAGGGACCTACATGGCTGCATACAATGGAGAAGTTGCATCAGAACTCGACTATTTGTCTTTTCATGCAGGCATCGGGTACTCGCTTGAGAGACGGGTTGCCTCAGGAAGGCTGTTGTTCAAGGCAGGATATGATGGTCGAATCGGATTGGTTCGGGGAGGCAGGAAAGTCCGGGGACTTACCTTGGAAAAAAAGCAGGGATTTTATTTAGAGAGTCACCTTGTCGAACTCGGCTTGTTCAGCTTGAGCGGCAAGAGAGTCTCTGCTGCAATTTGGGCCGATTACGATATTAAGAGATTCAAGGGATTACTTTGGCCATATTCATACAAGGGTCATGATATCTGTGTCGAGAAGAGGTTCCATTTCAATGGGGCAAAGGCCGGTCTTGCAGCCACTGGATGTATGCTTTGGCAATTGGCGAATGATGACAAGTGGAGCAGTATAACACCAAGGGGGAAGTTGGAATTTCGTTGGAATCCGATACGAACAATTGGAATGGATATTGGTTTCGGGTACGGCCATGACATGCACGTATGGGCAAAGGCTCCCTGGACCGGGGACCGCTTGGAAGGCGAGGCGGAATTCGATGTTTTCATGATCAAGCCCTGGAAGTTGGGAATATCGTGGCTTCACGCCGAGTACTTGACTGATGAGCGGTTCCAATCATACAGGAGAGATCTGGTATTGTTGCACCTGACCCTGGATATGGGGGAGTTTTAGGAATTCATGATGTCTTCAGAAACAAAGAGCCTGGACACAAACGGTTCCTCCCGCCCTTTTAAGACCAATCAGTCCGGGCCCCGGCTTTGTGATCATTCGAGTCAAAGTCTCTTGTTTACTGGAAGAGATTTTTGGCACATGGCGGTATTGGGCAAGGCACTTGGATTATTCTTCATGATTTTGGGGCCGGCCGGTTGCCTTATTGGCAATGAAAGACCGATGACACTATTGTCGGTTGATTTATCGATTCCTCCGGGTGATACGGTAAACACGGATGATGGAAGCAAGGAAACCTTCGGCATGGTGGACCTGGCACACGTGGGCTCAATGGCAATGCTTGGGATTACCGGTGAAGATTTCGAAGGTGTTTCTCGCAAACTTGCAGGTATGCCAAGGGATTCCTTCAGTGCACTTTTTACGCAACAGGTACCTTCCGGCCTGTCCCGATCGGTGGAAGGCCTTGCATATATGCTGGACCTTGAGCCGGGGGATGTGGGAACACGGATAGGCGCCTTGCTCTTTATTCAATCCGGGCCCAGGCTCCTGGATCTTCCTCCAAACGAGAAAGTGGACTTGAAAATCAAACTGCATGCTGTAGAGACAGGCATTGTTCGAGGCAGCATCGAACTTGTCGGAACAATACCCGATATGTGGGCCGTTTCCCTGGTAGACAAGGATGCCATGGTGATTTTACCCTGGGTCAGGGTATGGCCGGACAACCAGGACGGCGAGTGGAAGCGATTTCTCTTCGTTCTTCCGGACGTACCTGCAGGAAGGCCGTACTACCTGCGTTGCCTTTTCGTGGATAAAACATATCTCGATCTTGAAAAAGATGTTTTTCAGGTCGATGAGAACAGCCGCGAACTGGACAAGGTTTTCCAGGTGTATTGATTGATTTTACGGACATGAACAAGACCTTTGTGTTGACTGGATAATGCTGAACCTATATCTATGATATTGTATGAATGCTTGCGTACCGGTTGTGATTTTACTGCTGTCCGCCGGCTCCGGCCGGGAGCTGCCGCAACAAGTCGAAGAAAATGGCAGCCTGTACATCAAGACATCGCCTCCCGGGGCTCAAGTGATATTCGATGGAGATGTGCTGCCGAAACGAACCCCTATGACTATCGAAGGCGTGCCTGAGGGGGAGCACAAGGTGCAATTCATACTTGGTGAACTGAAAGTGAATTGCAGGATTGGTGTTGTGGCTGATGTGTTCAAGGATGTTTTCCTTGACCTGAAGAGACCCGCCGGAAGGTTGAAAGTGGTTACCGACCCCCTGGAGGTCAATGTTTTTCTGGATAACAAGGCGGTTGGAAAGACGCCCCTTATATTGAACAATGTATCCTTCGGCAGGCACATGTTGAAAATGCGCAAACAGGGTTTCAAGAACCTCGAGGTCGAGGTAATAGTGGACAGTCCGGACCAAACAAGGATTGGCGTACATCTCGATGCTGTTGAGCGAACCATGAAAGAAGGCCTGATAAAGGGCCATGAAGCCCATGTTGCCGATAATGCCGGCTCCAAGAAAGGGAGAGTGTCATTCATGGACGTTTTGCCGTGGATCGTTTTATCGGCAGGTGGAGCAATGGCAGCGACAGGTGTTGGCTTTGAAGTCTATGCAGCCAAGGCGGCCGATGCTGCAAAAAGGGAGCGCGACAAGTACAAGGCGTCGATGAGCGCTCCGGTGATAGTGGAGCATTACGATAATGCCGAGCATAACAGGAAGATTGCACGGACCAATGAAATAACGGGAAGTGTGCTTATGGGCGTAGGTGCTGCTGTAATAGCAGGCGGGGTTGCCTGGCTTATCCTTGGTACCGGTGATGGGCCTCCTGTGGAGGCCTGTATCGGACCGGGCTTGGGCGTCCTGGTCTTGAGGGGATCGTTTTGATGCCTGTTGTGAAAAATGCGGGTGTTGTTTCTCTCGCAATGTGCATGGCCTTTATTTTTTCCGCCTGCCTTTCTCAAGGTGAGCCTTATTCCCATGATAATCCTTACGATCCGGCATTCGGCACCTTTTTTCTGTTCTGCAACACGGATGATCAAGGCGTACACCTTGGCTGGACCATGCCGCCGTACATGAGCGAAGGTGACAGCTTCGTGGTGTTCGTCGACGATGAGCTGGATCACGATTTCAAAGAGATGGCCGAACTGAACTGGCAGAACAGGGAATACCTCGATGCAAGGCCCCTGGGGCAGGGTGAGGCCAGGGACTACTTGATAGGAGTGAGGAGGGAAGGAGAGCCCGTACCAGGCACCAGCAACTGGGTTCACTGCATCAGGAAGTAGTTTCGGTTCAGGCTTTTATCTTGGCTTTGCAAGGATTTCCAATACCTTTAAATTCAGGAAGCGCTTGCTTGGAGCTGACAACAACAGCATCAGCGTGTCCGCCCCGCGTGCGGTTCCTGCAAGGGTGAGCACTTCTTCACCTTCGGGTACAAGGCCGGCATCGCAAGCCATGAGGCATATCTCGACACCCACCTTGACCCCCTGGGAAAACCTGCGCAATGCCTGGGCTATTATGTAGGCGGGATACACTCCCTGGTGCTGCCCCATAAGTGAAGTTTCTATTGCATGAGTGGGCATTGTGGCGGTAAGGACCTTTGCTCCAAGTGATCGGATCCGTTCTCTATTGTCCGGACGCAGGTCATCTATGTTCGGTCCACTGAATCCGACCGAATGAGTTACTACCACCAGGTTTGCGTCCATGCCCTCGACAGCTTCGGCTGCCGCTACACCCGTGTCGCCAACCGTGGAAGCTACCAACACGTGTTTCGTTCCCTGCCTTACCGCTTCAACCAACAGGCCAAGACAGGCCTCTGTGTTTTCAGGGCCGGGTTTTTCAAAGTAAAATACAGTCCGTTCCATGTTCCCTCCTCATGACCATTTGGTACATACTCCTTTTTTGTGCTCCAAAGATTATCTTGGGGATTAATGCATTGTCCAGTAATCATGGATGGACCTTGTTATAGGTATTGACCGAAGCATGATGGGAATGTATCTTATTTTCGATAGTTATGGCTTCGAATCTTTTGTCGAGGCTGCTAACAGGAGCAGGGAGTTGAAAAATGAAAAGATGGAGCATGGCCGGTCCTACAATAATGTTTGCATTTTTGATCATGCAATCCATGCAATACCTTGGGTGCGCTTCTTTGGCCGGTAAGGCCGGGACTTTCAAGTTCAGAAAGGGAGTCAGAGCCACCGAGTACTATCCATTGGAAAAGGGCTGGGCCTGGTCTTACGATGTGAAGGTTTTTTCACCCGACAAGGGCGAACAAAGCGTTCTTTCCACAACCCGGGTCGTGGAAGCAAGTGAAAACAACAGGGTCTTGAAAGTGGGTAGGCAAACCTACACATACATCCTTGACAACAAGGGTATTCTAAAGAAAGAGGCCGGGTATCACCTGTTGAGAGAACCTATTGTAAAGGGAGCGTCCTGGAAGATAGATGTAAACGGGGTAAAGGGTGAAGTGACCATTACCGATGTTCATGCCGAGTTGACCACACCGGCCGGAACTTTCACGGAATGCGTGGTGACCGAGGAAAAGGTTCCTGAGTTGAACAGCCTGGTAAGGACGGTTTTTGCTCCTGGTGTGGGCATAGCCAAGGTCGAGGAATTCGGCTTGGTCCAGGGAAAGGCTGTTGTATTGAGAACAGCCCTGCTTAGGGCGTATACGAATCCACAAAGAGAAAATATTTGATACAACAAAGAGTTACCATTATTTGTTAATTCGTTACTAACAATATCGCAATTAATCCTTTAATATAATTGAAACAATCAATTAGGCCGTAATGTGCTGTGTTTTCAGTAACATACTGAACTTGTTTTCAGTAACAACACCTGTGATGTTGTCCCACTCGATTTGGTAGGTAAAAAAAATACAGAGTACAAGATAAAGGGGTGGTGACGTGTGAGTATAAAAAAGGCCTAAGTATTCTTTCATAGAGAAGAAAAAACTTGACAGTAGGCGTAAGTACCTATTAACTTTAAGCGCAGGTGGTAAAAAGTGCCAAAAGGTGCCAAACCGATCCATGTAGGAGGCGAATACTAGATGTTTTCCGGCAGGTACCCTCATAATATCGACTCCAAGGGGAGAACCTCCTTCCCATCCAGGTTCAGGGACGTTCTGTCCGAACTCGGAGACGACAAAATTGTGCTTACCAACCACCTGAATGACCAACTGCCCTGTCTCGAAGCCTGGCCCTTGTCCAGGTGGAAGGCCATACTCTCCAAGGCTACCAAGTTGCCCAGGATGGCCGAGTACACCCAGTACCTCATGAGATGGTATATATCGAGTGCACTCGAGTGCCAGGTGGATCAGCAAGGAAGGATACTGGTACCTCCATATTACAGGGAACATGCAAAGTTGACCAAAGAAGTCTTGTGGTCCGGGGTCACGGATCATTTGGAGCTTTGGTCCAAGGATATGTGGGAGCGGCATATTGCTTCCTTGAGAGAGAGTAGGAGTTTCGATCTGGGCATGCTCAATTCCGTGTTCGAGCTTGAGCAGACGCGGAAAGAGGAGCAGTGAGAGGTTGTTTTCATCCGGCGGAAAGGAACGACAAATTGAGAGTTACCATGTCCCGGTCATGCTGGAAAAAGTCATGCATTACCTCTCCCCCGAATCGGGGCAGGTCTTTGTAGATGCCACTGTTGGAGGAGGCGGTCATTTAAGAATGCTGCTCGATGCAGTGGCTCCAAAGGGCATGGTGATTGGCTTGGATAAAGATAGGGATGCCATCAAGGAAACCGCATCCAAACTTGGTAACAATGGCTTGAGACTTTTCAGGCGGGACTTTGGTGAGGTGGAGCAGGTGCTGGGTCGACTCGGAATAGAGGGCGTGAATGGCATCCTTGCCGACCTTGGGATCTCTTCACACCAGGTCGACACACCCCGGCGTGGATTCAGTTTCAACCTGGACGGCCCACTTGACATGAGGATGGACAGGGAATCAGAAGGACCGACTGCAGCCGACCTTGTGGCGAATCTCCCCGCACATGACCTGGCCAGGATATTTAGAGAATTCGGAGAAGAGCCCGGGGCGGTCCGGGCGGCCCGGGCAATCGTGAAGGCGCGCCGGGTCAAACCGATCTTGACCACAAAGGATTTAGCCCTGCTGCTTGCTTCGGTCCTGCACCGCCCGGGGGGGACCAGGCATCCTGCAACCCGGTGCTTCCAGGCCTTGAGAATAGCGGTCAATCATGAGTTGGAGTCCTTGCAAACATTTTTGGACTCCTTGCCCCGTGTCTTGCTGCCCGGCGGGACTGCGGTGGTTATCAGTTATCACTCTCTCGAAGACAGGATGGTCAAGACTGCATTCAATAGACTTGAAGGCAAGTGCACCTGCCCTCCGGGATTACCAGAATGCGTTTGCGGTGCAAGAAGGATAGGAAACATACTCACGAAGAAGGTCGTAAGGCCCGACCCTGAAGAAGTCACACGAAATCGAAGGTCCCGTTCGGCAAGGCTGCGGGCCTTCAAGCGTGCTGTCCGGGACAGGAGGAATTAAAATGGTTAGCATGGCAAGAAGGCTGACCTTCAAGGAACTGACCGTAGAGGACGAGCATTCATCCAGAAGGGGTATGACAATCAAGGGTCTCTTGGTGACCATGTTGGTAATCGGGGTATTGCTGGCACTGGGTTTGATCCGGGTATGGACCAGGACAGAGATGGTGCGCATGGGATTCGATCTGCGAAAGGCCGGCGAGAACCAGAGGGCGTTGGTGATAGAGAGGGATACCTTGAGGCGTGAGCTTGCAGCGCTCAAAACTCCCTCCAGAGTGGAAAGGATAGCCAGGAAAGAACTTGGCATGAGGGAACCGGGACCTGATCAGATAATCGAGTTGGGGAAAAAGTAATGGATAGTCTGTCAGGGAAAACAGGCAGGCCGGACGGTTACCGATGAAAACAGAGGATACGCACAGTTTCAGCTGGATACGTATCAGGGCCATACTGCTGGTAGCCATGCTGTTTGGTTTTGGATTGGCGGTTGCCGTCAAGGCATTTGAATTACAGGTTATGGATGGCGCCAAGTATGACTCGATGGCCAGGGATCAATACGTCCGCAGCTTTGAGTTGCCTGCACCGAGAGGCGCTATATTCGACCGCAATAAGCATGAGTTGGCCATATCCCATGATGTACCGTCCGTTTTCGCGGATCCAAGACGGATTCACGATGCAGGGAAAACAGCACTTGCATTGGCCCGAGTCCTTCGAATGGAGCGAGGCAGGATAGAGAGGAGGTTGAAAAGTAAAAAGGCCTTTGTGTGGATAGCCCGCAGAGTGGGGCGCAAAGAGGCGGACGCTGTCAAAAGGCTCAAACTTGGCGGAATCGGCCTTACGATGGAACCAAGGCGTTTCTATCCCAACGGGGATCTTGCAGCCCAGGTGCTTGGTTTCGCCGGAGTAGACTCGGTTGGATTGGAGGGATTGGAAAAGCAGTTTGATGCTGTGTTGAAAGGCGGTGATCAGGTCTTACGGGGCCTGAGAGACGCCCTGGGCAGGGGCGCACTCCTGGATGCGCCGAGACCGATAGAAAGCCTGCAGGGAATGGGCCTGGTCCTCACAATAGACAGCGCAATACAAAACACGCTGGAGCATGCCTTGTCAGAAGCTGTACGGCGGAGCGGGTCAAAGGCCGGCACCGGTATTGTCATGGATCCGAGGAACGGAGATATCCTGGCCATGGCCACGGAACCCGGTTTCGATCCGAATAAATTTTCTAAGTACAGTGCTTCGAGAAGAAGAAATAGATCCGTCACCGATTGTTTCGAGCCCGGCTCGATATTCAAGATATATACTTATGCGGCCGCACTTGATCTCGGAGTTGTTTCTCCAGGTGATATCATCAATTGTGAAAATTCAAATTACAAGGTGTCGAACCACATTATCCACGATTCCCATCCGCATCAGAATCTTACCGTGGTGGATGCCTTCAAGGTATCGAGCAATATTGCGGCGGCCAAGATAGGTCAGAAATTGGGACCGAAAAGGTTGTATGGTTATCTGAGAAAGTTCGGTTTCGGTTCCAAGACAGGTATTTCCCTGCCCGGAGAAACCAGGGGGATCCTGTCTCCGGCTTACAGGTGGAGACCAATCAACACTGCCACGATTTCATTCGGACAGGGCGTATCGGTCAGTGGGATCCAAATCGTTTCCGCCACTGCTGCTGTTGCCAACAACGGTATTAGGATGAAGCCAAGGCTTGTCAAGAGCTTGCTCAAGCCTGACGGCTCTGTTGAGAAAACCTATCCACCCATGTCCGAGGGCAGGGTGATACGCTCCGATACAGCGCATGAGTTGGCTGAAATAATGGAGAAGGTTACCGGTCCCGGTGGCACCGGGAGGAGGGCCGCAATACCAGGATTCAATGTTGCGGGTAAAACCGGAACGGCGCAAAAGGTGGATCCGGTAGCCGGTGGATACTCCAGGGATAAACGTATCGGGAGTTTTGTTGGTTTTGTTCCTGTCGAAAAACCCAGGGTAGTGGTCTTAATCTCGATGGATGAGCCCAAGGGCGTTGCTTACGGCGGAGTGGTCGCCGCACCTGTTTTCGCAAAGGTCGCAAAGGCTGCGTTGACCAGGCTTGGGGTACGACCGCTCTATAGAGCGGCAAAGGATGGCAGTGCCAAGAGGGAGCGGCCGGACGATCTTGCCGACGGAACCATACAAGATCTTGAAGGGCCGCCGCCTATTCCCAAGGTAAGGGTGGAAAGCGGCAAGTTGCCGGATTTCAGCGGACTGTCCATGAGGGCCGTCGCCAGGCTGGCGGGCAAGATGGGCTTGGAAATCGACTTGTATGGAACAGGTCTTGCCGTCAAACAGGAGCCGATGCCCGGGACGGTTTTGAAAAAAGTAGGCGTATGCAAGGTCTGGTTCAAGTCCTTGGCGAAAAGGAGAAAGGGAGCATGATGCTCCGTGACATTATGCAGGAAATACCCCGGAGCGATGTCATCGGGCCTGTCGATATCGATATTACAGGGCTGACCTATGACTCCAGAAAGGTAGAGAGCGGTTTTCTTTTCGCTGCATTGACCGGGACAAGATACAATGGAATGGAATTTTTCCCGCAAGCCTTGGAAAACGGTGCAAAGGCCCTGCTGTGTTCGCCTCCTGTACCGGACGAAATAAAAGAATCTTGTACTGTCATAACGAGCGCCCGGCCCAGGGAGACACTCGGATTGATGGCGAGTCTTTTCTATGGACGGCCTTCGAGGCAAATGGTCGTAGTTGGTGTTACCGGCACCAACGGAAAGACGACTATTACCTTTCTGCTCGAAAGTATAGCAAGGGCGGCAGGTATTATCCCGGGTGTAACGGGAACAATAACATACAGATATAAAAACAATGAATTAAAGGCCCGGGTAACCACCCCGGAGTCGGTTGACCTGCATCGTATTTATG
Organism: Deltaproteobacteria bacterium; assembly: GCA_013152945.1. Lineage (GTDB taxonomy): Bacteria > Myxococcota_A > JAADFL01 > JAADFL01 > JAADFL01 > JAADFL01. Next base: position 13,136 of record JAADFL010000067.1, read on the forward strand.
CCGAGATGAGAGATGGAGGCGTGGGGTTGGTGGCCAGCGAGGTTTCATCTCACGCACTTGTCCAGGCAAGGGTCGAAGGAGTTGATTTCTCTGCCGGTGTATTCACCAACCTCTCGCAGGATCATCTTGATTATCACAAGGACATGGAGAGTTACCTTCAGGCCAAACGGATATTGTTCAATCGGTACCTGCCGGCTTCCAAGGGGCCGAAGGGACCGCTGGCCGTATTTTGTGTAGACAGCGAAGCAGGCGTTCGATTGGCTGATGATTATAAAGGGGAAAAGGTCACTTGTGCTTCTGCGCCGAATGCCCGTGCCGATGTATTTGTCACTGGAGCGAGCTTGGATCTGTCCGGTATTACGTGTTCGGTCAATACGCCTTGGGGCGAACTCGAATTGCAGAGCAAGCTGTTAGGTTCGGCCAATCTCCAGAATATCGTAACCGCCGCCGGAACTGCATTGGCTCTTGGAATTTCCAGGGATGCGGTAACCGAGGGCATAAGATCCCTGCAGGTTGTGCCCGGACGTATGGAGATAGTGTCCTCCGGTCGGAACGGTCCGGTGGTTGTGGTGGATTATGCGCATTCACCTGATGCAATAGACAAGGCGCTTGCCGCCTTGCGCCGGTTGACACATGGCAGGTTGATTGCTGTTTTCGGTTGCGGCGGTGACAGGGACAGGGAGAAGAGACCCCTGATGGGCGCGGCTGTAGCGAATAGAGCTGATTTGGCAATCGTTACAAGTGACAATCCCAGAACAGAAGCACCTGCCGAGATCATTGGAGAGATACTGCCGGGCCTAAAAGGAGAAGGCGCTGTACATGCTGCTATGGAGGAACTTTTTTCTTCGAAAAACGATAACCGGCAGGGAAAAAAGAGGGCGGTGTATACGATGGTGCCGGACCGGGCCGATGCCATACGCTTCGCAATCACCTCGTCAAATCGAGATGACCTGGTGGCCATCCTGGGCAAGGGTCACGAGGATTACCAGATTGTTGGGGATAAGAGAACCCACCTCGATGACAGGGAACAGGCTGCAATTGCAATAAAGGAGATGGGAAAACGGTGAGAACGGCATGGACATTGGAGCAGGTCCTGCTTGCCTGTAAGGGTGAGTTGGTCGAACCTGTGCCGGAGCCCGGGGTCCTGTTCGGGTCTGTGACTACTGATACGCGTAACCTGGGACGTGGACAGTTGTTTGTGGCGCTGAGAGGAGAAAGGTTCGACGGCCATGATTTCCTGGAACAGGCTTTGGAGAAAGGTGCGGCCGGACTCCTGCTCGATCGTGATGCCGGAATAGATTTTTCAGGTCTCGCACACAGAGTTCCTGTGATATTGGTCCCGGGTACGCTCAAAGCCCTTGGTGACCTCGCAGCCTATTGGAGGGCCGGATGGGAAGGACGGCTTATAGCCGTTACAGGGAGTAACGGCAAGAGCAGCACAAAAGAATTTTGCTGGTCCATATTGAACACGTCCGGCATCAACACCCTTAAGAATAAGGGAAACTTCAACAACCTGGTAGGTCTTCCCCTGACATTGCTCGGTCTTTGCGATGAACACCATGCTGCCGTGGTGGAACTCGGCACAAACGCGCCCGGAGAGATAGCAAGGCTTGCTGAAATTGCAAGACCTGACGTTGCTGCAGTGCTTAACGTGGGCCGTGCCCATCTGGAGGGACTGGGCAGCCTCGATGGGGTGGCTGCGGAAAAGGGCGCCATATATGAAAAACTTTCCGAGAATGGCGTTGCCGTTGCGAATCTGGACGATGAACTCGCCTCAAGGGGGGCTTTTTCGAGTCGTGCCGAGAGAAGGGTCACATTCGGCAGAACTCGTGGTGCTGACGTGAGAATACTCGATCCAATAGAGGTGTCGGAAGTTAGTACGAATTTCACACTCCTGGTGTATGGGCGAAAATTAAAGATTTCACTCAAGACGGCGGGTGTTCACCACGCGATGAACGCCGCCGCTGCGACAGCATTGGCATTGGAAGCAGGAGCACGAATCGATGCCGTAGAACAGGGTTTGGGCGATACTCAGCCTCTGCAGGGCCGTTTTATTATCCGCAGGTTTTCCGGCATAAGGGTGATAGACGATACCTACAACGCGAATCCCGCTTCTGTAAAGGCGTCTCTTCATACCCTGTCCCTCTTGAAAGGGGACAAGAAGGCCGTCCTTGTCATGGGCGAAATGCTGGAACTTGGAACAGGGGCAGAGGCATTGCACCGTGAGATCGGAAGAACTGCTCGTGAGCTTGGTATCGACCTGATAGTGGCTCTGCCGGGGGCGGAGGAGATTGTTTCGGCTGCAGTAGAGGCGGGTGTCTCAAAGGGATCGTGCCTGGCCGCCCGGAATCCGAGGGATGTGGCGACGTGGCTGGCCGAACGGATTCAACCTGGTGATTTTGTGTTGATAAAGGGTTCGAGAGGTTCGAGGACGGAAAGGGTAATAGCCGCCATTTCGGAGGTCTTGGTTTGAACTTGACCGGAACCAGAGTGTTGGTAGTGGGACTCGGCCGGAGTGGAAGCGCGGCGGCCCGGTTGTGTGTCTCCCTGGGTGGTGAAGTCGGGATCGTGGATGCCAAACAGGAAGTGGAAAAAAGCGAACAAGCAGCGAGTCTTCGTAAACTTGGGGTGGAATTGATTCTTGGCCCGCACAGGTCAAGGGATTTCCTGGAAGCAGATATGATAGTCGTCAGCCCCGGCGTTCCGCTTGATCTGCCGGAACTTGAAAATGCACGAAGTCGGGATATCGAAATAATCGGCGAATTGGAATTGGCGTACAGGGCTCTCGAGGGTGTCAAGATAGCCGCGGTGACCGGAACAAATGGTAAATCCACCGTAACTTCCTGGCTTGGAAAAATGCTGGAAGATTCCGGGTTCAAGGTATTCACCGGGGGCAATCTTGGAAGTCCGTTGGCCGAAATTGCGAGTGACCCGGGCGATTTCGAATGGGCGGTAATCGAAGTTTCGAGTTTCCAACTCGATACCCTGGATACATTTCAAGCAGACGCAGCTTGCTTGGTGAATTTGTCATCAGATCATCTGAACAGGTATGGAGGTGACCTCGACAAGTATTACCGGTCAAAAATTTCCTTGTTGCAAAGATTGGTTCCGGGCGGAAAGGCCGTGGTCGGACCTGACGAGGAGACCATATCGAGAGTAAACGGACTCAATGCAGACCTCTATTTCACTTCCATGGATCGTGAACTGGACAAGGGAGCTTTCCTGGATGGGGACGTGGTTGTTTGGCGGGACGGATCCGGCCGGGAAGAGGTATATCCTCTTGACGGAATACGTGTCAGTGGAATCCACAACAAGGCAAATGCGCTTTGCACGATCGCTATGGCCAGATTGATCGGCGCGGGCATGGACGGTGTCCGGTCCGGGCTGATGAACTTCGATGGACTGCCTCATCGTATGGAACCGGTCGGGAAAATCAACGGGGTTTCCTACTTCAACGACAGCAAGGCGACGAATCCGGCGGCAGTGGCTGCGGGCTTATCCGGCTTTGAGGATGGTTCGGTTTTGTTGATCGCCGGCGGTCGCGACAAGGGAACAGGATTCAAGGAATTGTCGGATCAGGTGGCAAGGAAGGTGCGGATATTGCTGCTCCTGGGAGAAGCCGCGGATTCCATGGAAGAAGAGCTGAAAAATAAAGTTCCGCTGGTGATCAAGTGCAAGAGCTTGAAGGAGGCTGTTATGGAGGCTGCATCCCGGGCCAGGCCGCATGATTCGGTTTTGCTTTCACCGGCATGTGCTTCATATGACCAATTCGACAACTTCGAGCACAGAGGTGATGTTTTCAGGGAAATCGTGAGGTCTTTGAACCCATGAGAAGAGACGCGGAAGAAAGAGACAGATACATAGACGGGCCTCTCCTGATTGCGGTCTTCGGGTTGTTGGCTATCGGAGGGGTAATGGTGTTTTCGGCCAGTGCCTTCCATGCCCAGAAGGCAACGGGTGATACCCTCTTTTATTTGAAGCGCCATCTCTTGTTTTCCGCTATAGGACTTGCGGCCATGTTCGTGGTTTCCAAAATTGATTATCACCTGCTGGGCCGCTTGGCCTACCCATTGCTTTTGATGGCTGCGGTTCTTTTAGCCGGTGTTCTTGTTTTCGGAAACAAGGCCGGCGGTGCTACTCGATGGTTCAGGTTGGGCCCTGTTTCTTTCCAACCTTCGGAACTCGCAAAACTGGCCGTGGTCATCTACCTGTCGCATTCGCTCACCAGGAAAAGGGAAAAGATGCACAGCTTTTCTTTTGGTTTTCTTCCTCACGTAGTGATGTGCGGTACACTGATATTGTTGGTTCTTGTCGAACCCGACCTGGGTACTGCCGCCTTGCTTGCGCTCCTGCTTTTTTCCCTGCTTTTCGTGGCCGGAACGAAAATCAGTTATCTTCTTGGAGCAGCACTGCTGGCATTGCCGGTACTTTACCACCAGATAATGAGTACGCCCTGGAGGAAAGCCAGGATGATGGTGTTCCTGGATCCCTGGGCCGACAGGTTCGGTATCGGGTATCAAGTCACGGAATCATTGATAGCCTTCGGGTCCGGCGGTGCGACCGGAGTAGGCCTGGGAGATGGCAGACAGAAATTGTTTTTCCTGCCTGCGTCGCATACGGATTTTATCTTCTCCATATTGGGGGAAGAATTGGGCTTCATCGGAGCGGCCCTCATACTGTTGTTGTTTGGTATTCTCGTGTATAGAGGCCTGAAAATCGCGATGAATGCAGCCGATCTCTTCGGGACTTATCTCGCGCTTGGAATCACTCTTACAATCGGTTTCCAGGCAACCGCAAACATGGCTGTGGCATTGGGTTTGCTCCCGACCAAGGGCCTGGCGCTGCCTTTCATGTCTTACGGCGGGTCTTCATTGGTCAGCACGTTGATTGGTATCGGCATCTTGCTATCCGTTGCAGCCCGGGAACGGCCCGAGTTTGCCAGGAGGGCAAGGAAACCTGCAGGGGTCTATGTATGATGATGGCAGGGCCTGATAAAACCGGTTCCATCTTCCTCGGCCGGGTGAAGAGGGTCCACATGATAGGCGTGGGCGGCATTGGTATGAGCAGCTTGGCAGCCCTGTTGCTCGCCCAGGGCCTTGATGTCAGCGGGTGTGACAGGTCGGAGTCGAGTACCCTTGACCGGCTGCGCAGTATGGGCGCCCGGTGCACTGTCGGACACGATCCGGGTCACCTGCAAGATGTTGATGTCGTAGTTGTTACTTCAGCCGTTTCCATGGATATCCCGGAAGTTTCCGCTGCAATTAAAATGGACCTGCCCGTCATTTCCAGGGGAAGGTTACTGGCTGAACTTTCCAGGCACAAGGAACTTGTCGCTGTTGCCGGCGCCCATGGAAAGACTACGACGACCGCTATGATTTCCAGGATTGCATCAGAACACGGCATCGATCCAATCGTGGCCTTGGGGGGATGGGACCTCCAGCTCAGGGGCAATGCAAGATATGGGAATGGAGATGTGTTCATAGCAGAGGCGGATGAAAGCGACGGCTCTTTCCTGATGCTCGATCCGGCTGTTGCCGTGGTTACGAGCCTGGATCCCGAGCACCTCGATCACTGGAAGACACCGGACAATTACAGGAAGGCATTCTTGGATTTCCTGGAAAGGCTGCCGTTCTACGGATCCGCGATTCTTTGCACGGATGACGACCACTTGGCGGGTATGGCTGAAAGGTTGAAAAAAAAGCCGGGGAGAAAAATCATTACGTACGGTTTGAAAGAAAAAAGATCGGACTTTTGGGCCGAGGACATCAGGATTGATGACAAGGGAACGTCATTTGTGCCTGTCATTCATGGAACGGCATTGAGAGCGGTGAACTTGGCGTGCCCGGGTGTCCATCATGCATCGAATGCTCTTGCGGCCCTTGCAGCGGCAAGTTCCATGGGCATTTCTCCTGAAAGCGCGGCGGAGGAGCTGGACGGTTTCAAAGGTGTTAAAAGAAGATTCGAAATCGTTGGAAATGCCGGCGGTGTCCTGGTAATCGATGACTATGCCCATCATCCGACCGAGGTTAAGGTTACACTTTCGGCTGCCAGGTCGGCTTATCCGGGAAGGAGGATTATAGCCGTTTTCCAGCCGCATCTCTTCAGCAGGACAAGGGATCATTACAAGGAATTTGCCTCTGCTCTTTCACCCGCCGACCGCATATTTTTATCCAGGATATTTGCTGCCAGAGAGCAACCCCTGGAAGGTGTGGAAAGCGGTCTCATAGCTTCTGTATTGAAGGGCTTGGGGAATATCGTAACTCAAGTCGAAGTGTTGGATAACCTTGCATCCATCCTTTTCGAGGAAGTTGAAGCCGGTGACGTGGTCCTTGTAATGGGGGCGGGAGATGTTTGGAAGGTCGCCTATGAATTGGTGAAAAAACTTGGTGGCAAAAATCAGGAGGGTCATGGTTGATGGCTGGTTTGAAGGAGAAGTTGATTGGCGTTCTGGCCGGGGGACCTTCAGGGGAACGTGATGTTTCACTTGCCACGGGTAGGGCTGTTGCCGATGCCCTTGAGTCTTTGGGTTATCGACTGATTGAGATCGATCCCGGGCCTGACGTAGCTGAAAAACTGCTGCATGAGGGTGTTGACCTGGTCTTCAATGCTCTTCACGGGCGATGGGGTGAAGACGGCTGCCTTCAAGGAGTGCTCGAGTGGCTGAAGATCCCGTACACAGGCTCCGGAGTCCTCTCATCGGCTTTGGCCATGGACAAGGTGGCGGCAAAGCGGGTTTTCAGGCAGGCCGGATTGCCCGTTCCAATGGAAAGGGTGGTCAAGCCCGGGGATGCAAGTTCGATAGACCCGGATTCCATTGATCTCCAGTTACCCCTGGTCGTCAAGCCGGCCCGTGAAGGCTCCAGCCTGGGCGTGACCGTGGTCAGGGAAAGGAAGGAATTGAGATCAGCCATCGATGATGCCGCATCTTTCGGGGGAGATGTGCTGGTGGAAGAGTTCATACCCGGTGGTGAGTTTTCAGTGGGCATCTTGAATGACGAGGCTCTGGGCGTTATCGAGATAGTTCCGTCCAAGAGCTTTTATGACTACGAGGCCAAGTACGCCGACGATGCCGGGACCGATTATGTATACCCGGCGAGATTGCCCCAGAGGACCAGGGATCTCGTGGCCCAGATGGGCCTAGCTGCGTTCAGGGCCTTGAAGTGTGAAGGTTATGCCCGTGTGGATTTCCTGGTGCAGGGAGAGAAAGCCGTGCTGCTGGAGGTAAACACCCTGCCTGGCATGACCGGCCACAGTCTATTGCCTATGATCGCCAAAGGGGAAGGAATAGGTTTTCCGAAATTGTGTGAAAAGATACTCGAATCGGCCAGGCTGAAGGGGTGACCAGTGTCTGGGAATAGAAAAAGGCCGGGCAGGTCCCGGAATACTCGGCATAAGAGAAAGCCCCGCATTCTCCGTAGGAGCATCAACCGCCGTGTGGATCCGGAGGCGGGCAGGAAACGCCGGCGCCTGGTTGGCCTTATTGCCAGTCGAATTGCACTTGTCCTCGTGCTTTTCGTTGTTTTCGTGGCGATGGGGTTGTTTGCACGGAATGGTTATCGTTCACTGGTCAGGAGTGATGTCTTCAGCTTGCGGCAATTGCATGTTCAAGGTGCGGTTCGGCTGACTAAAAAGGATATCCTGGACGAAATGGGTGTGGCCATGGGCACTCCTCTTCTGATGTTGGACATGGATGTCCTTCAAACCAGGTTGGTACTGAGCCCTTGGATTAAAGATGCCGAGATCCACAGGAGATTGCCCCATAGGCTCGATGTCAAAATTGAAGAGAGGCGCCCCGTGGCGATACTTGCCCTGGGGAAGCTCTACCTTGTGGATCATGGCGGCAATGTCTTCAAGCGCTACGTACCCTCGGATTATGTTCTGGACCTGCCGTTGATCACCGGCCTTGAAAGGGATGATTTCAACAGGGACAGCGAGGGAAAGAGGAACTTGAAAATATGTCGCAACATGTTGAAAAGGGCAATCGATTTGATTGACCGGGCAAAAAAGAATGGTATCGGGCAGGGAAAAATTTCAGAGATACACCTGTCACGTTTCGATGGTGATTCCATTGTTCTCAACTCCGGGCTGCGTGCTCATTTGCCGAGTCATGGAATCGAACCGGCACTTGGAAGATTGGCGTTCGTCCTGGGTGACCTCGAAAAAAGGGGTTGGGCCGCCCGGGACATTTTTCTGAACAACAACGTAAATCCAAAGGAAGTAACGGTGCGGCTAGCGCACGATCGCAGCCGTAAGCCGGGAAAGACAAATTGATTGTCCGGTGCGTGCACGATCACGCCTGGAGAAAGGTGGTCTTGAAATGAAGAGGAAGGAAGAGTTGCTGGTCGGCCTGGACATAGGCACCACGAAAGTGTGTGCCATCGTTGGAGAACCGAGCGAGGATGGGGGGATAGATATCGTAGGAATAGGCAGCCATCCCTCAAGGGGATTGAGGAAGGGCGTTGTAATCAACATGGAGAGTACGGTCGAGTCAATCAAGCAGGCCATAGAAGAGGCGGAACTAATGGCCGGATGCGAGATATCACGGGTATTCACCGGTGTGGCGGGAGGTCATATTAAGGGCTTCAATAGTACAGGTATCGTAGCCGTCAAGAGGAGGGAAGTCAACGAGGATGATGTGAGAAGGGTTATCGATGCCGCCAAGGCAGTGGCGATACCCATGGACAGGGAAGTGATACACATCATTCCGCAGGAATATGTGATAGACGACCAGGACGGTATCAAGAGACCATTGGGGATGTGCGGGGTGAGACTGGAGGCCAAGGTACACATTGTCACGGCAGCGGTCACAAGCGCACAGAATATAATAAAGTGCGCCAACAGGACGGGATTGGATGTTGCGGATATCGTTCTGCAGCAGCTTGCCAGTTCAGAGGCGGTGCTTACTCCGGATGAAAAGGAACTGGGCGTGGCATTGGTGGATATCGGCGGTGGAACCACGGATATCGCCATATTTGCCGAAGGCAGCATCGTGCACACGTCGGTAATAGCAGTAGCGGGAAATCACATTACCAAGGATGTCGCCATAGGGCTTCGGACGCCCGAGGCTGCAGCGGAAAAGATTAAGCAGAAATATGGATGCGCCATGACTTCCATGGTGGACAAGGATGAGACAATCGAGGTTCCCAGTGTGGGAGACCGGACTCCAAGGGTCCTGTCCAGGCAGATCCTTTGTGAAATCATCGAGCCGAGGTGTGAGGAAATATTCATGTTGGTGCAGCGTGAAATCCAGCAAACCGGTTACGCCGACATGTTGGCAAGCGGCGTGGTCATTACAGGCGGACAGTCCAGCATGGAGGGAATGGTGGAATTGGCGGAGGACGTCATCGGTTTACCGGTCCGTCGCGGCGCCCCAAGGAATATGGGCGGTCTCATTGACGTGGTGAAGAGCCCGATGTACGCGACCGGTGTCGGATTGGTCCTGTATGGCTCCCACTATGCAGGAGCCAGTCGTTTCAGGATGCGTGATAACAGGATTTTCTCCAAGACCAAACGGAGAATGAGGGAATGGGTAACCCAGTTTTTTTAGAATGAACGGGTGTAAGTGGAACTTTAACTTTTCAGCCGGTTCAGGGTCCGATGGCAATGGCTGAAAAAAAGGGGAAAGGGAGGTCGAGATGTTAAGCTTTGATTTAGATCAAGGTAATCCTGCGCGGATCAGGGTTATCGGCGTTGGAGGTGCGGGAAACAACGCGGTGAACACCATGATTCAATCCGGCTTGGCGAATGTCGAGTACATCACTGCAAACACCGATGCACAGGCACTGGACAATTCGCTGGCGCAGACACATATCCAACTCGGGACGAACTTGACCAAGGGCCTTGGCGCAGGTGGCGATCCCGAAGTGGGCCGAAACGCGGCCATGGAGGATCAGGCCAGAGTGGCCGAGGTGCTCGAAGGCGCTGACATGGTTTTCGTCGCCGCCGGAATGGGTGGTGGAACCGGCACGGGCGGAGCGCCGGTGATCGCACAGGTGGCAAAGGATTGCGGTGCCTTGACGGTGTGTGTTGTTACCAGGCCGTTCGAGTTCGAGGGAAGGCGCCGCAAGAGGCAGGCAGAGGAAGGAATGGATGAGCTGCGTCAGGCGGCAGACACGATAATCGTTATTCCCAACCAAAGATTGTTGGATATCGTGGACACGAATGTGTCTATGGTGGATGCCTTCAGGTTGGCCGACTCGGTGCTTCTGGAGGCTGTCCAGGGCATTACGGATATCATAACCATGTCCGGCTTCGTCAATGTCGACTTCGCGGATGTGCGGTCGATCATGATGAGCCGGGGGATGGCGCTCATGGGCACAGGAAGGGGAACCGGTGAGCACAGGGCGGCCGAAGCTGCGAGGGCGGCTGTTGCAAGTCCTCTGCTTGAAGATGTGGCTATTGACGGCGCGACCGGAGTCCTGATTAATATCACCGGCGGACAGGACATGTCGATCCACGAGATCAACGAGGCTGCCAGGTTGATAAGTGATACCGCGCATGAGGACGCGAACATCATTTTCGGCGCTGTGGTGGATGAAAAACTGGAAGACGAGATCAAGGTGACTGTTATCGCCACCGGATTCGAGGAGACGCAGGTTCACGATCCGTCGTCCAGTCATCAGCGCAGGAGAGGGGAGCGGTTGCTCGGGAGACAGAACCGAAGCGTTCCCGCTTACATGCGAATCAATGATGAACAGGATGAGCCCGTGGATTCAAGGCCTGCCTTTGGTTCAGCCAAGGCTCCCGTGCCCCAGTTGGAAGTCGGGAGGGCGACACATGTACCTCCTCCTCCTATTGCAACTCCTGCTCATGCCATTGAGCCGCCGGAGCGACGGGTTACAAGGGAAATGCCGGCATTTAAGGCCAAGCCGGGCATGGAAGAGGATGAGTACGATATCCCTACCTTCTTGCGAAAACAGGTGGAGTAGGGTATCTATGATGACGCGATCCAGGGGATGGGCCCGAACCTGGAGCGTAGTACCATTTTTTGAGAGGTGACTCATGCCCCATAAGGGGAGAGGCAAGAGCAGACAAAGGTCATACCGGCGCGACAGGGTCGCCGGTCCTTCGGTAGTGCAAGGGGGAACAGGAGATCGGCACCATGACACCGGATATGGACATGCAACAGGTTTCGAATACTCGGCCCCACCGAAGATAACAAGGGGACGGGACCTTGCCAGGAAGAGACGATTGAGAGAGCCATGGGAACCCGGATGGGGAGAACCGGCTTACATGCCGTCACCGACCTCCGGCGGCAGGTGGAGGTTCTACATCCTGGCCCTTGCTCTCGCAATCCTTGCGCTTGGTGCGGCACTGACCGCCATCCATTTCTTTTTGCCGGAGATATCTCTTTTCGAGGATCGTGCCGTGGTCATGGGAACTGTCAAGGAGGGAACTGCCCGGGAACAATCTTTTCTTGTTGCTGATCTCGGGGATACAAGCACTTTCATGAGTTCCGCTTCATCACCCCGGCCTCGTACCACACCAAGATTGATTTTCAGCATATCGAAAAATACCTAAGCTACGGCGCAATCATATTTATTTATCGTGCGATACGTAAAAACCATCCTGCCTATATGAATTGGAACGAAGTGCATTATATTTTCCGTTGACAGGTGCCCTAATATATCGTTATATATCACATGATATAACGATACAAGGGAGAAGCCTCGATGTTTAATTTCGGCACAGACTCAAACATGGAATATTCGTGGAACGAAATTTTCTTTGGTCGATTCTCTTCGTTTATGCTTTCAATGGTCGTCCTATTGTCAGGCGGCAATGTTTTCGCCGACGAACAAGGCGGCCCCGGACCGTCACTCTTTTACAAGGACGGCTTTGTCCTCAAGTTCGGGGACACGGAATCAGAAAGGTTTTTCAGCCTCAGGATTCGCACTGCCATGGAGTTTCGTTATACTTATGCATTCACGGACCATGACACCGAGGGTTATAACCTTGTGAGCACGGGCAAGAGGCCCGGCAATGCAAATGACTACAGCGCCTTCGATATGCGCAGGCTCAGGCTGTACATGGACGGCCGGGGACCGACGGACAAGTGGCGTTACTACATCCACGTGCAGCTCGAGCCCCAATCAGCAGTGAACGCCAACGATGGTTACGTGGAATACGACTACGCTTCGTGGCTCAAGGCCAGGTTCGGCAGAATGAAAATTCCTGCCTTTGGTTTGGAATTCTGGCAAAGCGGATTCAAGCTGAATGGGACGGACAGGACCATATTTACGGGAGATTCGGAGAACGACAAGGACATGTTCGGTACAAGAACTTATGATTTTCCATCAGGCAATGCCAGGCTTAGGGTAGGTAATCACACGCTGGCAAACGGTTTTTCAACAGGTGGTATGACTCTTTACAGGTCCCAGGGGCTGTGCCTTATGGGAAACCTGGATGCAGGACGTAAAAAGCAGGTCTTGAGCTATAGCTTTGGCGTGTTCAACGGTAGGGACACGCGGGGGTTTAATGGCTTGGACAAAAGCATGCTGGTAGCCGGGAGGCTGGGAATCAACCTGCTTTCAGGCTCTGACCCGGCAGGGCCTCTTGCAAGTCACGGCCTTTCCAACTTCACCATGCAAGGCGACATGGGATTGAACCGCACCCCTTTGCTGAGTATGGTTGTTTCCGGCTTTTTCAACAGGGCAAGAGTCCCTTATATTTTTGTTGCAGATCCGGTTGCCGACGGTTTCATGTCGAAAAAAGATTTGCTTCACTGGTTGAAGAACTATGGATTTTCCGCGACATTGCTCTTTCGCTGGCAAGGTTTTTCAGCCGATCTCGATGCCGCCTGGGAAGAATTCATTCAGGAAGGGGCATCGAATGCGGTGTGGGACCGGTGGGCTGGAAGGATGAATTTGGGACATTTCCTTGTTCCGGGAAAGTTGGAAGTGACCGTGAAACTGGCGTACCTTGTGCGACTGAATTCGAGCAGGCTTCAAAATTCCCTGGCCAGTGGACTGGGCCTGGTCAAGAGAGAATCGGGATGGACGGTTGAGAATGGGTTGATGGAATCGAGAGTAGGCCTCAACTGGTACATGGATGGATTCAGACAAATGATGGCCGTGGATATAAGCTGGCTTCGTGCAAGGTTGGGCGCGGTGTCGCAGTCAGAGGCAAACAGCGTGCTTGGACTGTCCGAAGCATCTTTTAAAGACATGTTTGCCGGGAATTCGAATGTGGAGAACGACGTCAGGTTAAGGGTGATGTATCAATATATTTTTTAATATTGTTATATTTATTCAAAAAAAGTCGATGGTAAAACGAGATGATTTTCCCGTATGCTATGAACACAGTGCATTAAAATTTGAAAGAAAAGGTAACCTCTGCTACTATTAAAATCCACTATGGATAAATAACCCGGGAGGGATCGAGATGTTGAATATCAGGATTGGCAGTGCAGCGACCTTGGTGATCTTATTTGTCTTGGCCTTTGTCGGATGCGAAAAAAATGAATGCTCAAGCTTCAGGGATTGTAAAACAGGAGAGATATGTCAGGCAGGTAAATGTAAACCCGGTGGAACCAGGTGTATTACGAACAAGGACTGTCCTGATGGCTATTCCTGCGTAAACATTTGCAGGAAAAATTCGGCTGATACTGACACGGACACGGATACCGACACCGACACGGACACGGACACCGACACGGATACCGACACGGATACCGACACGGACACCGACACGGATACGGATACGGATACGAATCACGAGGCAGACGCTCTTATTGAGGGCGAAAACCCTGCAGATGCAGAGGAAGTATCTGACGGCATGGAAGGAACAGAGGGTGAGGAAGAGTGGCAGCTCATTTGTGAACCGGGCACATTGAAATGTGACCCATCTGCGCCGGAGCAGGCGATTGTAAAATGCAATGAAATAGGAAGATGGGAGCTTCACAAGGACTGTTCGGGATTGCACCTCAAGTGCAAAGATGCTGAATGTACTTGCGAGGAAGACAAGCGTATTTGTGTTCAGGGCGTATCAATGCAGTGTAAGAATAATACGTACTACAATGAAGATTTGTACGTCAGGTGTTCTGATTTCGGCAAGGTATGTGATGAAGGTACTGGAGATTGCCGGTTTTGCGATTCCGGTGAGGCAGGATGCCTGGAAGACAGGATCGCGGTCGGATGTGACAATGGTGAATGGAGCATGACCGAGCATTGCCTGGAAAATTTGAAGCACTGTGACAATGGAGAGTGCAAAGATGGTTGTACCAGCGACGCTGTCAGGCTCTGTATAGGAAACAAGGCTTATACCTGTGAAAGCGGCAAGTGGACCTTATCCGATGATTGCGAAAAGGCCGGCAAGATGTGTTATATAGGTGTTTGTGAGCAGGCGGAAGATCTCACCGCCCATTGGGAGCTTGTCGGCAAAATAGAGGCTGACCCTGCCGGATGTATCTATGGGTTATACAAGGGACAGGATTTCATGTTCATGGATACCGAGCAGGACGGAACATCGTTCAGCGTGACTGCAACAGTTTTTGCCGATAAAAAGATTGATTTCAAAGGTGGAACAATTTCGAACCAGGCCTTTTTGCTCGATGACAATGATGTTACATATTATCAACTGGATGCTTGCACATTGAAAGGGGAATTCAAGTTCGGCGGAACCGTGGAAGACAAGAATAATATCAACGGCTATTTCCAAGCGGACTTAAAGAACTTGGAGGGAGAGTGTGACGGCTTGGTGCCGCCGGACGAGATATACACGGGAGCGCTTATGAAGGTGCCCTGCAGGATTCATTATACATTTCATGGTTACAGGAGGTAGACCCTCCTTGGCCCCTGCTGTTGTTTTATTCTTATTTTGGTTATGACAAAATCGTGAAAAAAAACAGGCACTTGAACTGCCGGCATTATTGCCCCTCGCAACCGGGTACAAGGATTCTAGTGATAGATACTCTTTTTCGATAGATTGTCGTCGAGTATCTCGAGTGCCTTTGCTACTCTTTCGACCTCCGGTATTGAGAGCCTGAAATGATTGGGCGGGAAG
>JAADFL010000068.1 GCA_013152945.1 Deltaproteobacteria bacterium
CCCCGCACGTGAAACCAGTGCTCCTTTTTTACGGGTCACCTGGACCTGTGGACTCATATTTGTAATACTTGTACACATCAGGGAAGCAGAGAAGGGGGTGGGGGGAGCATGACTCGGGTAGAAAGTCCGTCCCCTGCTTATCCCCTGCTTATTTCTTTCAACAAGTCCACTCGATTGTATTACCGGGCCGGCCAGCGTCGGCCCTCGTATTGACCTTTGACAGGCCCTTGTTCTAGGATTTGATTTTGATAACGGTTTACAGGCGATTCAATGGAGATTATCCGCTTAAAATCTTATTATATCGCATGACAGTGCAACATTGAAGGGCTTACACATGATTATCAATTCAAATGTCGTCAATATACCCCCCCCACCGCTTGTCGAATTGACAGGCAACATAAAGAAACTTCGGTCCCAAGGTAAACATGTCATTGACTTGAGCCAGGCCATGGTGAATTTTCCTCAGCCCCAAGGCTTTAGGGAAGGGGTGATCAAGGCCATGGAATCAGGGGCATCTGAAGCCTATGCCCCTGACCAGGGTTTGCTCGAACTCAGGGTGAAATTGGCTGACTACCTTTCTTTTGCCTTTGGCGTTACCTGGGACCCTGAAGACGAGTTGATGATAACCGCCGGCGCAAACCAGGCGGCTTTCCTTGCAATGACATGCGTATTTTCGCCCGGCGACCGGGTTCTGCTGTTTTCACCTTACTATTTCAATCACCACATGGCCCTTTCCATGCTCGGAACAGTACCCGAAACCGTGCAGGGCAAGCCGGAAAAGGGTTTCGTTCCAAGGCCAAACGACCTGGCCGATATCATAGATTCCAGGACAAGAGGCATTGTGATTGTCAACCCAAACAATCCCACAGGAGCACGTTACAGGAACTCTTTGTCAAAGGATCTGTGCAGCCTCACTGCTGAAAAGGATCTCTTCCTGGTTTCAGACCAGACTTACCATGAAATCTACTTTGGACTCGATGCGCCTTTGAGCCCTGCATCCGATTCATCGTGCAGAAACCGCACTGCAACGGTTGGCTCTTTCTCAAAGTCACTTGGCCTTGCAGGCTGGCGGATCGGGTTCCTGGCCGGCCCATCACCTCTTATTCGGGAAGCATTGAAAGTCCAGGACACATCTATTATCTGCGCTCCGACTGCATCGCAGCTCGGATTACTGGCAGCCCTCGATAAAGCGCCCAAACACGTGGAACAAGTGCGGAAGGCGCTCAAGGCAAGACGGGACTCCCTGATGGAAAGCCTCTTCGATTCAGGTTACGGGGACTATTTCAGTGAACCCGGCGGAGCGGTCTTTCTGTTCTTCAAGTTGCCGAAAGGCATGGACGACATCTCTTCAAGCAGGCAGTTGCTGGAATCCAAGCTCGTTGCAGTAGTGCCGGGCAGCGTGTTCGGCCCCGGGGGTAAAGGGTACTGGCGAATCAGCTTCGGAACTGCATACAAGGAAGACCTCGTCGAGGCAGGCAAGAGGATAGCCGAGTACCTGAAAGAGAATCAAAATTGAAAGCGTCAACCAACGAATCGCTGGTAAGAGCTTATGAAAAGTTGGAAGATCGGCTCAACAGGCAACTGATAAGGCCTGACTCGTTTCTTCAAAGAAGTGAAGATGAATCCATGAGGCAACGGGCGAAAAGGAAATTTGAAGAAGCTGCAGACTTCTTCCACCAGGTGGCTGATCCGCAAAAATCCTTCGAGTCCATACTGATTGCAGGAACGAGCGGCAAGGGAACAACGGCATCCATGGTGGCACATGCCCTCTCATCCAGGGGATTCAAGGTGGGTCTTCATACCTCGCCGTACTTGCAGGTATTAAGCGAGAAGATCTGGATAGACGGCTATTATGCCGACAGCTTCCTGCTCAACGAACTGCTGGACGAAATCTGGCCCATGGCCCTGAAAATCCGCACCCCTGCTGCGGCTGCATCGGCTCACGGCCTGGCCAATGTTGCACTGGCATATAAGGCGTTCGAAAAAGCCAAGGTGGACATTGCCGTGGTGGAAGCAGGTGTGGGGGGAAGATACGATTTCAACAACATCCTTGAACCCATTGCAACATGCGTGACGAATGTGGGTCCGGATCACCTGGTAACGCTCGGTCCCGGGCTCGAAGACATTGCATGGCACAAAGCCGGAATTGCACGGCCGGGCGTTCCCCTTGTCACGGGTGCCGTGGGTAAGGCCCTCTGTATCATCGAAAAAGAAGCACAAAAAAAGAACGCCTTCCTGCGGGTGATCGAGCCCGGAACTGGTGAGAATTTCATGAGCAGAGACGAAAGGCTTGCAGCCGCAGTACTGGACAGCCTGCCCGAGCCTTTTCGAATAAGAGGCTTCACCATGGATGAGCAGAGAAAAACCAGGCTGTTGCCGGGCAGGTTCGAGCAGCTCCCCGGAGGAAGGGTTTTGCTTGACGGGGCCCATAACCCGGACAAGATCAAGGCCCTTGTTCTGGCCCTCAAACAAAAATACAACGAAAAGCCAGTGCTTGTGTACGGGCAACTGGAATCCAAGGACCTGTCGCAAATGCTCGAGCCCCTTTCAAAGGCCGTATCCTTTATTGTGGCGACCGAGCCGGCAACCTACGAAAAGCCGGCGATCCCTGCGCTAAAAATCGCTGAAACAGCGCAAGCGATAGGGCTCGGAGCAAAGGTGGTTGCCGATCCGAAAGCGGCTGTGTTCGAGGCCCTTTCACATGCGGGAACAAGCAAAAAGGTCCTGGTTACGGGCTCGCTCTACCTGCTTGGAGAAATCAGGAACATGATCTATCCATGGCAGGATGTTCTTCGATACAGGCAGAGTTGGTTCGACACAAAAAAGGAAATCTCTTGAAATGAGACTCGTTTCGCATAAACGAAGTCCTTTCAGCCCGGTGAAGGTGGAAGTTTGCAGGAATGGGCCAATCTCTCCAAAAGTTTCTTGTAGTCAGGATAATCGAAAAGGGATGTGCCCGTGAATATTACAGCCAACTTGCGGTCAGATCTCGTGACATATACATCGATCCGCTGGCGCTCCTCTTTGTAAGTCCACACGATCTCCAGCTTGTTCCAGGTCCTGGATCCTATTTCGACTTTTGATGCCCCGAGGATCGCCAGGTCTTGAATCTCGCCAGCAGCCCCCAACCCGGCCAGGAACTGGTCTGAAAAAGCGTCCTTGGAGTTTTCCCCCTGGTATTCCCTGTCAGGCTTCAGAAAACCGGCGCTTATCCATTCCTCCCCGTTCCCCCTTGCCTCAAAACCCCAGAACTCCGGAACCGGCTCCCACGTATCCGGGGCAACAAAGGTGATGCCTTCAGGCGTGGCAACAGCAACCATGACCGGGTCGGACGATGCCACGTAAGCCCCTGCAGCGGTCGCCACGAGCAGTGACGAGACGGCCGTGATGTAGTATCGTTTCTTCATCCTTGGAAACCTTTGTCCGGATTGTTTGAACAGAGCCGGTTCGAGCAGGAAACCGCAAATTATTCCTGCGACCAGCCCTCCGAGATGAGCAAAGTTGTCGATCCTGATGTCCGTGAAACCGAGCCAAAGGCAGAGCAACAGGTACGGCATTACAGCAACTCCGAAATAACGCTTGTACACCGGTGGAAGCAATTCCTTGTACCTGAATCCAAAGACCACGGATGCCCCCATGACGCCAAAGACCATGCCAGACGCTCCGACGCTCACCATGGGATTCAACAGGTACGAAACAATGCCGGAAGACAAGGCGGAAATAATCAGCAGGAGCAGGTATGCCACAGGTGTATAGACATTTTCCATGGCGCCTCCCACGTGGAACAGGACGAACATATTTACGAACAGATGCCACAAGCCCGAATGGACGAAACTGGCGGTCAGGAGTCTCCAGTATTCCTTCAGCTCGTAAATACGGGAATTGACTTTTGCACCGTAATGAATCTGGACAAGCAGGTTACGGCTTCCTCCCGCGGATTCCATGAGCTTCCATATCAACACGTTGAGTCCGATTATTATAATGGTTATCATGGGAAACCTGCTCAATGTGAAATTGCGCCGAAATGCTATTTCCTGTACGTTGTACAACCCGTTGTACAATTCGAGCTTTTTGGCTCTCACGAAATCAGGACCGGTAACAGGTTCGAATCTGATCTCTGCCTCTGGTTTGATTTTACCTTGCCTGACAAGCTCTTCGAAATCCCGGTAAAGAACCCTCCGAATTCTTCCGCCTGTTTTTATCTCCACCATGCCGGACTCCGGGTCTCTCGGTTCATGCTTTCAGGGTACAGTACCTTGAAAGACTGCTCAAGCAGCTATACGATTTGGACAATTGTTCGGACAGCCCGGTTCCCGGGTAATAGGAGGCTCACATGAATTACAAGGTTTGCCTTTTTACTTGTCTTTCCGCTTGTGTCCTTATGATGGTCGCCGCATGCGATTCGCCGGCCCGGGAGGTGACTCCCAAATCCGGGACCAAGCCAGGTGCCAGCAAGCCTGTTGAAACCATCTTCGAGCCGGTGGTGGCAGGCTCGTTCTATCCCGGTGACAAAACCGAGCTGCTGGAAATGATGGATACGTTCCTGGCCAAGGCCAAGCCGGTAAAACCAAAGGGACATATCCTGGGCTTCGTAGAGCCGCATGCAGGATACATATATTCAGGGCCTGTGGCTGCCTGGGGATACAAGCTCCTCAAGGGCATGAAGTTCGATCGCGTGGTCATAATGGGACCTTCGCACAGGGCATATACGGATTACATCGGGGTATTGAACAAGGATTATTACTCCATTCCAACCGGCAAGGTGAAGATAGACAAGAAAGCGTGCCGAACACTGCTCAAGGACAACAGCCTGTTCAGGGAGGATATCAGGTTGTTCGACCGGGAACATTCCGTGGAAGTGGAGATGCCGTTCCTCCAACGCGTGATGCCTGGTGTAAAGGTCGTGCCCCTGGTTTTCGGTAACCCGGAACCCGAGACTGCAAAAAAGGCGGCCCAAGTACTCACCAGGATTTTCAAGGGCTCGAACACGTTGTTCATAGCTTCGTCAGATCTTTCCCATTACCATCCATACGACCATGCAGTACCCGAGGACAAGGCGACATTGAAGCTCATCGAGGCCCTGGACACAACCACATTGGCTGCCAAGTGGAGAACCAGAGAAAGGGAGCTATGCGGATTCGGGCCTGTCATGACCTTGATGTACATGGCCAAGATGAGGAAGGCCACGGCAAAAATTATTCACTATGCCAACTCTGGAGACACGCAGGGCAATAAGTCAAGGGTCGTAGGGTACGGGGTCGTGGCCTTTTCGATCATTAAATAACCGGCATTCGGATATTTCTACATGCCGGAAAGAATCTTCCACTTGCCATTCTCCCGAATGAATGTCATGCGGTTGAAATCAGACAGCATGTGCCATTCCGGCTCCTTCTTGTCTTCTTCCGCGGGCTGGGTCTGGTACCTCGTCTCTACGCGCAGGTCTGCATAAGCCCTGTCACCCTGGACATCGATCTTATTTATTTGGATCACGAGCCTGGCTTTCAACACTCTCTTGAAATCTTCTGAATGAAGTTTCCTGGCCAGCCCGTCATAGTCGTAGTCATCCTGGGTGCCGACAGTCGCGTTCGTCTCCATGTATCTCTTGGAGGCAAGTGAGAGCAATGCGTCCGCATCTCTCTTTTCAAATGCCTCCCTGTAATTTTCTATCAGCGATATTATTGCCTTATTGTCTGCTGTGTCAGGTATTTCAGTGCCCTTGATTACCGGCCGGGCACATGCCTGAAAGACCATTGTTTGCAAAACCATAAAGGCGACATAGAGAAAATTTATTTTTGTCACGACATACCTCCGGGAACCATTCTCAAAAAGCCATGCAAGCGTAGTTTGCCGCACGGTTCTTTGTCAATCATCAAAAACCGGTAAACACGCATCTGAAACCTAGATCCTGGCTAAACGAGTCAGCCCATTTTCTCGAGGCGGTTCTCATGTCAGTGGAATCGAATTGCCACGATCCGCCACGCACCACCTTGCTCGTTCCACCGGCCGGCCCGGACGGATCTTTGGGATCCGAGTTCGAGTAGTAATCCTTGCCGTACAAATCACGGCACCATTCCCTTACATTTCCCGACATTTCCCTTACCCCGAAAGGTGACACGTCATTAAGCGAGCCCACGGCGCTTGCAGATCCGTTGCACCCGAAATAGTTGGCGATGTCACACGAAGGATCGGCATCTCCGAATGGATAGACACGATAGTCATCCTTGTTCCTCATGGGACCTCGTGCGGCATATTCCCACTGGGCTTCAGTAGGCAGATCTCCGCCCAGCCATGTACAAAATTCCCGGGCCTGCTGCCATGTCACACACGCCACAGGATGATTCGGCCTGGCCCCGGGATCCCATACAAATGATCCGCAGGCATTGGGCTCGTTGCCTCCGGTATCAGCAGCAAACCTTGCAAAATCCCTCTGCGTGGCCTCATCCCTCATGATCCAGAACGGGGAAAGTTCCACCTGGTGCTGCGGCAATTCCCTTGTCATGCAATCCAGATCATTGTTCAGGTCGTCCCTACAGCCCATCCAGAAGGTGCCGCCGCTCATTTCTATGATGCCGCCGCCCTTTCCGTCGGCCAGGTAGCACACCTCCAAACCTGAAGGTCCATCACAACAAGTGAGCCCATTGCCCCGGTTTGAAGGATGGAGGCATTCGCAGCCGTTTCCCTGTTCTTCCCCAATGTCCCGGTTTATGTCCGTGTAATCATTGACACAGTTGTACCTGCATCTTCCTGAAACACACTTGGTTACAACATTGGCCTGGTACAGGCACTCATGGCCGCACTTACCGCAATTTTTCGGATCATTGTCCAGGTCAGCCTCGCAACCATTGGAAATGTTATTATCGCAATTTGCATGTCCTTTTGGACATTCGAGTTCTTCAAGATCCGGTAAGCTTTCGCTTTCACGGTCATCCGGATCCGCCTCAAACCCGGCATCCGGTTCCCACTTGCCATCCAAATCAACACCCCCCCCATCTTCAGCCGGCTCTTCAATATCCACCCCATCTGCATCCAATGACTCGGCCTCTTCCTTGTCCGGCAGGTAAAGACACCAACCCTTTTCACTGCAGAACTGGCCCTTTGGACACTTGTACTTTGGACCGCAGTGCAATTTCTTGACTGTCTGGTCCACATCAACCAAAAGAGTGCACTCTGCAAGGAACAAGAGCATGAAAACAAACGAAAACCATTTTATAACTTTGCTTACCATGTCACCATCACGCTGACAGCGTTCTCGTCCAAGAGCAGCATGGTCATGGTCCCTGTTGAATCCGCGCCTGCATGGTTTCGGGACAGTAGAAACGAGGTCAGGGCCCATATTGCGAGACCGGCGCCTGTGGCAAAGCACACGTCTGCAGCAACAGCCTCATTGAAAACCCGGCTTTTCTGATTAGAAACACCAGGGTCATTGGATTCCATTTTCTTCAATTTGGACTTTTCGTACAAGGCCAGGCTCCCGAGTACACCGCCTGCCGCAAGCACAGTGCCTGCCCCTGCCAGGGGCCAGACCCAGGCGGGAATCCCTGCCTGAACAACTTCAGCGGAAACACCCGGGCCTGAAGTAATCAGATCTTTGTGCCCCTTTTTCGCATTACTTGACGTAACAGATAACATCTTGCAATCTGGTTCATCAGGAGACGATTTCCCGCTGTCCATGTGTACTAACTTGCATTTCGCAGATTTCAAATTCAAAAAGAGCACGTTGGAGGCGCTCAAAGCCTTGGCCTGTTTTTTTATGCCCATGGCGCTATTCCCGGTCATGTCATCCAAAAGTATAGGCAAATGTAACCCGGCCGGCCTCAATGAGATGCCTGAATCCCCGGCCGGGACCATGACCTGCAATGACATTCCGGCCTCCACGCCCTCGTATCTCTTGTCCAGTGCCTCCTGCCCCTTTTGCACAAGGTGCAGAAACGTGACCAAATGTTTCCCGGGCCGCACCCGAACCCTGGCTCCTGCTTCGTGCAAATAGCCGTCAACCAGGATGAAATTTATTCTCTTTGTCGGATCCACCCGGATCCAGGACAGTCCCAATTTTTCATCTTGCGCCTTTTTCACATTCCTGAACAAGTTCACAAGGTAAGGCGGGTGATTCTCCAATGAGATCCGCATGCAAGGATCTTTTTCAAGCGCATGCCCAAGGATGTTTGCGGCTTCAACCTTTGCATGGCCCAAAGCCTTGCCTCCGTGTTTCAGAAAGCCTGCTCTTTGAGACTCCAGCAAGGCCCTGGCAAGGAGAATCCAGGATTGTTCAAGGCTCTCCTTGCCTGCAAAGATCGTCTTGCCGTCCATTTTGCCGGTTACTTTCCTGAACTCCTCGATAGCCTTACTCCAATGCATGTGCACCAGCAGGTCGGCTCCCTTTTGCATGTCCCTGTACAAGCTCACCAGGGATTCGACCCAACCCTTGCCCGGCTCTTTGGGCGTCAAACAAAGCTTTTTTGTCGTATTTCCGGGAAGGCCGGCCAGAATTGTACTCAACATGCCTTTCAGTGAAGGGCATCCGTTCTTTTGCGAGCAGCCTGATACGGATATGAGCAGGCAGCCATCATCTTGATTTTCCTGGCTGATTCCTGGCGACATAGAAGCCAGGACAATAATGATTGCCGTCCACGCCATGAAATACCCCGGTCCAGGCCATTTTTCTTATCATCAACTCCAGCATGATGCAAGGGAGCAGCACAGCCCGGCGCTTTAAGAGCCGGCAGGGTGCAGAAGATGCTGTTTGCACCCCCTCCAAACCACCCTGGCTTGTCTAAAAGATCCAACCATCTGTAATAACCAGCTTTATCGTAATTTTTCACTTTTCGGCAGTAAATGAAAAAAGACAAATAAGATTTCTTACGCACAAACAGGAAAAAAAGATGATTCAGTACACAAAAGATATGGAGGTGGTTGTAATGCAACAGTATGGTGCCGCTCAATTGGCTTTGTCAGATGCTTGTATGCAACAGCCCTATATCGGAACCAAAAAGAGCAGACTCCCGACTTGTTGGTGCGAGACAGACGACTTCTGCCTGCTGGTAAAATGTAAGGATATTCATGAGGATGGAGTCACCCTGATAACCCTGGCCGAAATGTCGCCAGGGGAGCAGGTAAGCCTGGAACTGTCTTCTGAGGCAGGAGTATTAAAGGCAAGGGCCGAGGTAACATGGCGTACTCCTGCGCGTGCAGAAAGGCCTGAGGCCACGGTGAATCTCAAGTTCAAGGACGTACTCCCGGAATCCAAGCCTGCCCTTGCCCGCCTGGTGAGCTTCGAGGCATAGAACTCTGTTCGATTCGATTTACTTTCCCTGGTTGCCCGGAAAATAACACCTGGTTGTCACCGAAAGAGACTATCTGGAGAAAACGAACAGCTCAAGTAATTATTATCACTGACCAATCCGGCCCTCTGACCCCGTTGTTCCCGTTTTCCATCCCCCCGTTTCTCCTTCCCCAGTTTACCCCGCCGGGTTCCCTCGTCCAGATTATACTCCCGGTGTGCTAAAAGTATGTTAAAACTTGCCCACCACCCTGAAGAAGAAGCCATGCCCATCTGTTACGCGGTTCTGGTACAGGTTGTCGGAAAACCTGCTGAAATTATAACCCACACCAAGGCGCACATGGTTGAGGAATTCGTAAGACACCTCTGTAAGTAATCCCTGTTTCATGTCCAGGTCATCTTTTTTAACCCAATTCTTCATGAGCCTGTACTCGACCGCCACATCCAGCGAATTCGTGATGTGAAAGCCTACCCGGCTCAAGGAGAGCAGTGTCATTGTGCCTACCTCAGGCAAGTCACCCACCCATTCTTTCCTGTACCTGAATGCCAGGGTCTCGGAGAGTTGCACATGAAAAGGCAGTTCGAACACAGGAACCAGGGAAATCACATCCGAATTCCACCTCTCTGGCCCGAAACCGGACATGAGGTCCCTGCGAAGTTCTATTCTCTTGGTGTACTTCAAGAGCAGGGACAGCCAGTCCAGGGCAGCGGGCCTGTAAGCCAGGCCCGTGGAGAACTCGAGGAGCAAAGCCTCGGTCCACTTGTATGACAGGTTCTCTGTCTGTGAATAGTTCAACCTGGCCAGGAAGGCCAGGTCCTTTGTCCATTGCCACGTTGCCGCGTTCAAGGTTAAAAATTGCAGCCTGTCCCTGCCGCCCCTTGATTCGTCCTGCTGGTCGTATCTTACCTCGTATCGTCCGGAAAGCTTCAGCCAATCCAGCTTCAAATACTCGTAACCCAGGGATCCGACGTTCCTGGCCGAATTGCCTGCAGAATCACTCCTGACTTGCTGTCTTTCAGCCGAGGCATCCAGGTACAGGCCCTTAGTAATCTTCCACCTGTTTGCCAGGCCCACCACGGCCCGGTTTGCATCCGGCCCCGACCCTGAATCAACCCTGTATTCCCCAAAAACCCTGCCACGCTTTGCAATCCGGTTTTCTCCACCCAGAATGGTTGTGGAAACCGTGTCTCCATCAAGGTCCAGAGTCAGCCTTTCCCGCATATACACGTCGGTTTTCTCTGACAATGCGCTCTTGAGGCCTGCCTCCACGCCTGTGTCACCGGACCACTGTTCGCTCACCCCGGCAGTGATCCACAGGTCTTTTTCCAATTTGAAAGCGCCGCCGATGGTTGTTCGCACATCCCTGCCTGAAAAGTCCGGGGCAAGATAACCGTGGGGAATATCCACTTGTTGCTTTACATAACCGGACCAGCGGTCGGTGAAGTTGTATTTGAATCCTGCACCGGCGGTCTCGATATGTTCCTTCATGTTTTGCCCGTCAGTGCCGTTGTTCCTTGCCGTGTACGTATGCCCGTAATCAATACTCAACGTGTAATCATGTGTGTTTCTTAAATATTTCAAAGATGATATCTGCTTGTTGAGACCGATGTCCGCCTCTCCCTTTGCTCCGGGCATGCTTGCCAGCATTCCATCGTGTCTCAAGATCAGGCGGTCTTGCCTGGTTGCCCTGAAATCCGCCGAGAATCCAAACCTGTTCTGCCCTCTTTCGTGGAGAGTATCGCCGCTGTAGAACCCGGCATCTATGGTCTGGTAGTATGCATGCAGTCCCAAAAGATCACGGTCCATGCCGAGCCATTCCGCCACATCAGACCTTGCTTCCACCTTCAGTGCGTACCCGCCGCGACCCGCTGTTTCATCTTGCAGCGGCACAAAAGACAAGCCTCCATCCTCACTGTACGAGCTGATTCCTCCCTCTGCCTTGCTGTGGGCCAACTCGATCCTGACCTGTGACTTGTCCGTTAACTTGAGTTGTGCAGATGTGCCCCACAGCTCATATGGATTTCCCCCGGGGTTCTGCTCGGTCACGTACCCTCCTCCAAGGGTCAGCATGTTGAAGAGGGTCTGCTTTCCGTGAACTCCCCATGCCATCCTGGTGCCGTCACCTGCAGCCTCGTAATCCGCCACGATGTACACCGGGTTGCCGTCCAGTGCCCCGCTCATTCCGGATGCAGACAGGAAAGAGGCATCGACCACGCTGGAAACAGGGTTCTTGAGAATGATGCGTCCCTCTTGGTATCTCACCAGGTAATCCTGGTCCCGGACCAGGGGTACTGTAAGGAGCAACATGTGCGTATCCCTGTCTCTGACCATCAGAACAACCTGGTCGCTGCCTTCCACCAGGTCCATGTGTTTCAGGTAGTACACCGAGCCTCCTGTAGCGCGAAGCTCGTCATGCCCGTGAACAGTGCCCACCCCGCTGTCGGTTACGAATGCATTCAGCTTGGATTTATAGCCCTTCAGGAACGCATGATCCAGCTTGGCCCTTGCGCCGAAACTCGTCCTTTCGAACTTGAATAGTTCACCGTCCTTCATGCCTGTATCAAAGTTGCCGACACGCAACTCGTTTGTCTTGTCGGCTTTTACAAGAAGATAGAACCTCTCCCTGCTGTTGACATCCTTAACCTCATTCGAGGCATCTCCGTACACTGGATAGTACTTTTCAGGATCGGTTATCCTGGTTATGAGGGCGCGGTCCTCCTCCTTGCCCGAATCGACATGGCCTATGATCTCATAGTCATTGAAGGGTCCCTTCCTGGTTTTTATCCTGGCCTTTAAAAAGGCTGCCGCCCTTCCATGAAGCCTGACATTCCCGCCTGCCACATCCAGGGTGGTCCGGTCGTTCATCTCGTCCAGCCTGGTATCCCTGTTGCCGATCAAGCCGTCTGCAACTGCAAGCAGGAACCAGTAATCCAGGTCGACCTTCACCTTTCTCTTGATGACTGCCTTGTTACCTGACGGGTCCGTGGATTCGACTATGATCTCGCTGGATTCGTCTTTTCCATCCCCAAGGTGCACTATGTGTTCGAATATGCCTCTCTTGTCCACTTTGACTTGTTCGCCGTTCACAGTAACCCTGTTTTCAGGATCAGTGTAACCCTTGAGCCTGTACGTCTCGCTTTGAATGGGCACCCCGCTCGGGGGCAGCTCCACTGTAAGCCTGGCCGCCTTTGCATTGGTCTCGGACGGCTTGACCCTAATGGACTTGACCGCAGGCTTTGCCCCGGTCTTGGTCGAAACAGTGGGCATCTTTGCCGGAGCATGGGGCTCTACCTTACCCCTGGCGGCTCGCGCGCCCGGGGTTTGCTTGGATACAAGGGCCGGGGTCGACCCCGGGCCGATCACATCTCCCGGTTTCATACCGGGATGGCTCTCGCCCGCTTTTACAACGGGGCGGAGAAAGGCAACATTCCCGCCAGGCCCGTGTATTTCCAGGTTCACACGGATCTTTCGCCCTCTTGGAACAGCCAGGGTGGTCTTGAAACTCGTATCCATGGCAACCGCCACTTCCCGGTTGTTCACCTTGATCCCGGGACTCGGTTTGGCCATGGCATATGAAGGAACCGGGGGAGAACCTGCCAATATCAATACCCTCCGGTTCAACGCCCGGCTCCTCCGGTTGATGTTCGGCACCAGGGGCTTCAGGTCTCCGAGCCCGACACTCGAAACATCCTGCGGCCTGAATCCTCTCCTCAAGAGCAACCTCCTGACCGTATCGGCCCTTGCCTGGGTCAAGGCCAGCAACCTTTTCGAGTTCAATCCTTCATCCGAATGCACCTCTATGGCCACCCTTGACCCCGCCTCCCTGAGCCTCGGGATCTGTCGTTCCAACAACCATCTTCCCTTCCTGGTAAGGTTAGAACGGCCCGGAGCAAAGAGCTTGTCCGCAGAAAGGGACAACTCGAAAGACGGGCCTGTGACGAACATCGGCATGGCCGGGCTCATCCCCCTTTCGTTCTCACTGTTCCTCAACACCAGCCTGAAGAAGTACAATCCCGGTTCTATGGTGCCCTTCTTGCCGGCAATTTTACCGTCCCAAAGTATATTTGAAGAAACTTCTCCCTTTCCTGACGCAATGACCGCAACAGGCCTGGCCAGCGAATCATTCAACAACAGGTGCCAGGAATGGACATCCTTAACCCCGGCCGAGAGCACGAACCTGACCGGTTCCTTGAGCTTCCCTTCTTTCAATTCGACCCTGGCAATCCCCTTGCCAGCACCTGCCACGTGACAATTTGTATTCAATAATCCCAGGTCCAGCGGACTCCCATCGATGTGAACTACCTTTTCCTTCAAATTTCCGTACAGGTCCACCAGTGCCGTTGGTGCAGGTCCGGGTCCTGAAAGCCACATGGGCTTTTGCCCTTTTCCGCTAATAACGAGTTTCATGCCTTTTCCATCACTCCCGGCCATTTCCAGGATAAGGAGCGAATCCTTGGGCACGGAAATCCGGGCCTTGAACCTGCCTTTTGGATCGGGCTGTAACTTCATGCCGTGTAACTGTACGAACGGCTTTTGGGGTACCGGTTTCGATGCCACGGTCTTTCCCGGCTGAAAAGGCATTAACGGGCTGAAACCAAGGGATCCACCCGATGTAACAACGAACAGCCTGTACGTATAACTCTCGCTTGATTCGAGCAACGGGTTGCCGCGCCGATCCCTTCCGTCCCATGATATGGACGGAGGAACAGCACCCTTGCCCTCCCTCCTGTAAACAAGGGCCTTTTTTGAATCCCTTATCTCAAGAAACCATCGTTCCACCTTGTCCGTAGACAAGACCCTTGCCGAAAAGGAAACAGGCGTCTTGAACATACCCTTTTCCGATGGAGGCACCGTCTTGCCGTCGAGCAGGACCGAGACGTTTACCGGGGGTACTGCCTTGTTGTTCACGCTTACAGTCAATGTATCGAGACTTCCCTGAACGAGCAGGTTCCTGGTTTCCTCCCTTGGGCCGGCTACTTTGCCGGCGTTTGCCTCCTTGCCGGACTCTTTCAGGCCATTCTTTACAGATGTTGACTTCCCGGATTTCGAAGCCGGCGGTTTCGCCAATTCCACATAATCGGGTCTCACCCTTTGCTTTGGGCAGGTGATTCCGAAGTTGAGTTTTATGACCGCTCCGGGCGACAACCTGATCAGCCTGGTCTCATCGGTGGTAAACCTTGCTCCGGGCGGCAATGTATGTGCGGCCGCCTTGAAGGCCCTTATCCCGGGCGGTAGGTCCTGGAGATGATACTTCCCACTGCCGTCCGTAACCGAGTACCTGCCGGTATCCGAGTACACTTCCGCACCAGCCACTCCGGACTCGCCCAGGTCCTGGACTCCATTCTTGTTGGTATCACAAAACACCTTGCCCAGCACGTAACCCCGGTCGAACAGTGGGTCGTGAACCACCCTGATCCTTGCCGTGGCCGGCTCGGATATGTCCATTGCGGCTCCGCCGATTCCCGGCGCCGCCCCTGCCTTCAGAACCGCCTTTGCCTGTACATAACCTTCGTGACTCGCACCTCCTGCCACGGCCTGGAACATCAAGCCCGCCTTGCCTCCACTGTAAAGGCTCAAGGGACCGAAAAGCATGCTTCTGCCCCCTGCGACTCCGCCGGTCGAGGCCAGGGAGTAACGCACAGCCTTGCCGTTACTCTTTTCCAGGGAAGCCCGGGCGCTTCCACGGACGTACCTGAATCCCTTGGGCAGAAAGACCTGCACGTATACACCATTGGAGCCGTTGTCAGTAGTCAGGTCCCTTGCAGAATCGTTCTCCGCTTCTGCAAGGAAGGTGACTACTTCGCCCTGCTCGATCTCCCTCTTGTTGGCCCTCAAGTCGAACTTGATATCCCTGCCTATGGGATCGACCGGAATGTGGTTGTGGTGCACTACCCGCTTATCGCCTTCCACTTGAAGTTCAAGGTAGTAATGGAGGTCCGAGCCCAAGTCGGGTTCTGCCTTTGGAACAACGAAATCATACTTTTCATCTCCCTTTGCAGGACCCTTTGCCGGGGGAGGCGAGTTGGAGGGGAACAGCATGAGGTTTCCCGGAGGTTCAACGTCTATTGTGTAATTACCTGCAGGCGGATCGAACTCGTACACACCGTACTTTCCGGTAACCTGCCCTTGCTGGCCTTCAGGCAAATCCTTTTCATCAAGGGCTTTTCCCTTGTTTCCATCGGCTGACGGGTCATATTCGTATATTGTAACCTTTGCTCCAACCAAAAGATTTCCAGTGCTCGACACATAGATCCTGCCTGTGGGATTGATTGCGAGATTCCTGGTTACCACCTGGTCCGGCTTTACCTCTCCTTCAAGATCCACCATGGACAGCAACGCTCCACCAGGGGTGTACACCTTCAAGCTGTACTTCCCGGGCGCCGGCAGGTTCATGGATTGGAACTCTCCCTTTGAATCGGTCTTCACTTCTGCCAGAGGTTTTGCGCTCGTATCGTAAGAAGGAACCACGACTACCTTGTAACCTTCGAACAAGGCATCAGGCTCTTTACCGTCCAGGTCCAGGACACCGTTCGGCTCCCCCCGGTCTTCGAATACCCGACCCCTTACAGCAGCGGCTCCCTGGACCTGACCCACAACGACCACCGCCGGCTCGGTCTCGAACTCGTCTATTCCCGTGGCTGACACGGATGCCTTGTTTGATATCCGGCTCAGTCTGGGAGTCTCCGGATCGATCTTCACCCTGAACTTAATCACTGCAGAGCCTCCGGCAGGCACACTGACGGAGTCGACCGCAACTATTCCCTTTCCGCCCTTTCCCGCCGGCGGAGGAATAAACTTACCCGATGCACCGGCCGGCACGACAAGGCTGTTTTGCACGTAATCCACCTGGGCGGGCAAATCATCTTTCACAGAAGCATCGTCAACCTGGTCAGGCCCGGGGTTGAACAAGGTGATGGAGTACTCCAACTCATCTCCCGGCAGCACACTGCCGCCGTCCACGTCTTTTACCGTCTTTTCGGCCTGCAGGTTCCTGACATAGCCTACAGGCGTTCTGGTAGGCTGATCACCATTGGCATCATTGCCGTCGCTGTCAGTCGGTTCCACGCCAAGATTGTCTGCAGTGACCGAACCCTGGTTGGAGACGATGCCCTCTGACCGGGCAGTCACCTTGAACCCTATTTCGACAGAGCCCAGTACGCCTATTTCAGGAATCTCGACATTTATGTTCGTCCCATCAAAGTAACCCTGGTCCTGGTCCTGCCCGTCGGTAAGCGACTTTCCATCCAAGGTCAGGCTGCCGTTCACATAATTTGCAAGAGCAGGTATGGGATCGATGAATCTCACGTTCTTTGCAGGGGCTGTGCCCGAGTTCGTAATGGTAACCTTGTATGTTATGTCCTCTCCCGGCCGCACCCTCGATGGAGATGCGGTCTTTGTGGTGCCTGACAGGTCCGCGGTTTTGCCCACGGTCACAATCGTGGCATCGTCCGGGCCCGGCGATCTCGGATCGTCGGACAAGAAGACCCTTCCACCATCATCGGAGATCTCCGCCTGGTTGGATATGACGCTCCCCAAGGGGGCATCGTCCCGTACCCTTACCTTGAACTCCACCCAGGCAGAGCCGCCGGATGCCCATATCACCCCGTCCGGAGCCCCTGCCGATGATATCGGCATGCCTTGCGGCCTGGTGAACATCGGTTTTCCCTGGTCGTCGGGCACAGGTGTTCCGTCAAGCCTGGTGCTGCCCGGCACGTATTCGGTCCTCGCAGGTATCATGTCCCGCATAACAGCAGCCGTGCTGTCTTCAGGCCCATCATTGAATATGGTTATCTTGTAAGTAACCTCGTCACCTGCCGCCACCTCCCTGTCAGGGTGACTGGGCACGGTCTTTTCGGTCCTGGAAAAATCGACCGGATCGAGGATGTTGAACGAGGTGGGATCTCCCTTGTCAGGTGTCCTCGGATCGTCGCTCTTGGCGTTCTCCTTGCCTTGTACGAAAAACACGGCCTGGTTGCTCACGGTTCTGGGCATGGCGTTTTGAGCAATCACACCCGAGAAATGGAGGGTCAACGAGGTTCCAGGGCCCAGATCTTTGAGATTCCAGGTAATGGTATGTGTATTCGTATCATAATCGTACTGGAAACCATCGTCTGCCACGGTCACCGATTCCAACTGTAACGGAACAGGGTCCCGTACCTCCACGTCCTTGCCCGTGGCATTGGAAAGTTCGAGCGCATAATCCACCCTGGCGCCCCTCCGCAAGGGAGTGGACAAGGGGACCTCCACGTTATTCACAAAGATCCTTTTTTCGAATATCACCTGGGACACCACCGTGACCTTGGTCGGATCGTTCGGCTCCGGCGACATGGGATCGTCGGTGAGCCCCTTGATAACGCCCTGGTCCGCGGACAACGAGCCCTGGTTCAGGATTACCCTGCCGTTCTCCACGGTTCCTTTGACCCGGGCTACAAACTCGAAGGACGCAAACGTGCCTGCGGCAAGGGTCTGTGTCGAGAAGGTGATCGTGCCCGTATCCCGGTCGAACACCCCGTCGCCCGACACGTATTCCAGGTTGTCCGTGTCCAGGGGGTCCAAGACCTTGAGACCGGAGGCATCCAGGTTGCCCTTGTTGGTCACGCGAATGAGGTACTTCACTTCCTGGCCCGGCTCCACCTGCCTGCCCGGAGACTCCACGTCCTTGGTCGCACCCGACAGGTCGGGGTAGTCTACGTGCACCAACGTGGGCTGCCTGCCGTTCGACGGGTCATTGTCTCCGTCCGAGAGTATCTCCGAGCCCGAGAGCCTGAGATGGGCCTGGTTCTGCACAACCGAACCTGCTTTCGTACCTGCCTTTACCTTGGCCGTGTAGGTGACTTCCTTGCTCTCTCCGGGCTGCAGGCCGAAGGGATCGGTAACAATGGAGCCTGATACCAGTCTTCCGCCACTGATAGACCCGGGCACGATTTCGATCCGGGCAGGCAAGGGATCAATGATCGTAAGAATATCCGGTTCCGGTGTCGGTGCCCCTCCTGAATTGGTTACCCTAATTTTGTAATGAAGCTCTGTATAACCCGGGTAAACGGCCTTGGGATTGCCCTTGGCGTTGACTACCTGCACTGTCTTTGTGAAGTTCGACAAGTCCGGAGCACACGACACCCTGATCCATGTCTTGCCGTCACCAGGCAGGCCCGGCGGCGAATCCGCATCCTGGCTCAAGTACGTCGATGTATTTTCCGCCGACACCGACGCCTGGTTGGACACGTCTACAGGCTTGGCCTTGCACTCTACCCTGACGATTACCTTAAAGGTCGCCGTGGCCTTTTCTGCAGCATCGAGGCTATTGATGGTCCAGGTCAGGTCATTGCCCTGGAATGCGGCCGAGCCCTTGCTCACTGCAAGTGAATCCGGGACCACCTCCAGGCCGCTGTCAATCGTGTCGTTTATGACAACCTGGTTTGCCGGACCTGTGCCCGTGTTCTCCAGGTTCAGGCTGTAAGCAACCTCGTCACCGGGCTTGACGAACCTCTTGTCCGCGGTCTTGGTGAAGCTCCAGAAGGCAGGCCCGTTCTCGACCTTCACAGATGTCGGCTCGTGCACACCGTTGTCCACGGAACCGTCACGCGGGTCGTCTGAAAGAATCGGATTGGATGTATCGCCGTCCACAACCAGCCCTGCCTGGTTCGAAAATGTACCGTTTGCATGAGGCCTTACAACAGTGGCGGAAAAACCGAGGTCCACCTCCTGCCCGGGGGCCAGGCCGGCCAGGGCCGGCACCTGTGCCGCTGTCCAAATAATGGCTTTTTCCTGCTGGTTGAAAACTCCCTTTCCAGGATCGATGTCCGTCAGCCAGCCCCCGTCCAGGAGGTCTTTCAATGGTTCCACCACTGCGAGGTTCCTTGCAGACATCGTACTTGCCGGCTCATGGAATACCTTGAGCTTGTAGTTGAGCCGCCTGCCCGGTACGACCGAGCCATCGGCCGGCAAGGGCGCATCCACATCCTTTGAAAACGCGAGCAGTACCTGCGAGTCTATCAAGAGGCTCGCAGAAGACTTGAGCGGTTGCTCGAGTTCGTTGGCGGTCAGCACCGCCTCGTTGATTATCGTGTCCCTGTCAAGGGGCGGGGGTTTCAACCTCGCATTGATTACCAGGGACAGGGTATCTCCCGGAGCCAGGCTGTCTATGCTCCACTGAACGGAGCGGTCCTGGTCGTTCCAGGTCGCACCGGGGGCTGCGACGAAATCAAGTCTGAAGTCCAGTACATCCCGGATCACGATGCCTGTTGCAGCCGCAGAGCCCTGGTTCTGCACTGTGATGGTAAACTCCACGTCAGCACCCGGCTTGGCCTTGCCGCCGGTCGGAACAGTGACAGCCTTTTGCATTACCAGCACGGGCGTGAGTTTCACGGGCACCTGTACGCACGGCACATCGGTCCAACCGGGCGTCTCGTCGCTTTTCACCCTGCCGCAGTTACGGAAACCGGTGGAAGGAGGCCTGTCCTTAAGCCTTGCTTTCAATTGAACTGTCTTTTTACCGCCGGGTTCGATGTTTCCCAGGTTGAATGTTACGACACCTGTATTGGAATCATATGAATCCCCGCCAGAAATGTAATCCACGTAAGCAAGGTCCAGGGGATCTTCGAGCAGGGTATTATTTGCAGCCGTGCCCGAATTGACTATATCGAAGGTAAATGTCAGTTCCTGGCCCGGTAGTGCAGGCGGCCCTGTCTCATTCGACCAGGTCTTTGTAGAATCATCAAACACCGGCCTGTTTACAACTATTACCTTTGGTGCCTCAAGGACCAGGTCCGGGTCCGGATCCATGTCCACAAGGGCCGTGTTCCCGATTTCAGCTCCATGGGATGCATTCGCCTTGATCGACGCAGTAAACACCAGCCTGGCCGAACCTTTGGGCGGAACCGGAAATGCCGTGGGATCGTCGTACAGGATCGATTTTCCGGCTATGTGGACAGGCCTTAAGCTGCTATTCGCGAGATCTATCACCGGGTTTTCAAGCAAGGGGTCCAGGTTGTCCACCAGGCCGCGTATGACTGCAGGCCTGTTCCCGGTGTTTCTAACCAGGATGGTGTAGGTAAGACTCGTTCCTGGTGTTACAGGGTCTGCGCCTGCAGCTACCGTCTTGGAGGAAGATGACAGGATCGGTGCGTACACCAGTGTTATCCTGGTCGGATCCTCGTTGCTGGTCGGGTCCTTGGGATCGTCTGTCAGCAGGTCCTCCACCAGGTACGGCGCATGAAAGATCCCCTGGTTCTCCATGACCAGGCCGTCTATCTCATCGACTCCTGTTCCGTTTGCCGTGAACTCGTCCTCGGAGAAAACCTTGGCCTCGATGGTTATCTCCGCGGTCCATCCCTGTGGTATGGTTATGTCGTCAACCTGTACGAGCCACTTGCCGTCCTTGAATTGGACAGTAGCCGTGCTGCCGCTTGGTCCCTGGACCAGTGGTTGAAAATTCTGACTGAAGTACGGGGGGAGTTCGTCCGTGAAGCTTATCCCGCCTGCGGGTTTAGCGCCGTCGTTGTCGAGCCTTATGGTGTACTTGATCCTGGATTCAGGTCCGGGCACATCGAATGGACCCGGCA
The DNA here is from genome assembly GCA_013152945.1 of Deltaproteobacteria bacterium. Classification (GTDB taxonomy): domain Bacteria; phylum Myxococcota_A; class JAADFL01; order JAADFL01; family JAADFL01; genus JAADFL01. The sequence goes on from JAADFL010000068.1 coordinate 20,840, forward strand.
CCAAGCTCCATGTCTTGGTTGCCGCTCCAAGTTCGGGCGCAATAACCGTGGTGATGGCCCGGCCCACTTCGATCGGCGGATCTATCTCGTTCGAGCCCACTGTGGCCACATTTGTTATATCCGAGCCTGCCGGCGCATCCGCAGCGACCTTTACCTTGAATTCCACCTGCACCTGGTAACTCGGGTCCGGGTACAGGCCCATGTCTCCGAGGGCCAAACCTGTTTCAAGGGCGCTCTTGCCTCCAATGTCGGGAACAAAGCCTCCTCCAATGATCCTGGTGCTGCCCGGCACGTACTCGGTGTGGGCGGGCGCATGGTCGTACAATATGACATTGGTCGCGGAATCGCTCCCGGTGTTGGTCAACTTCAAGGTATATGTTAGCACCTCGCCGGGTGATGCCTCTTTCTTGTCGACCGTCTTGTCTGTAAGGTTGTTATCGAAATTGGGAGCCAGCGTATCGAGGGCAAGGGCAACCCATCCGAGTATCACCATGTCGTGACTGGTAAACTCCGGGTCCACCACGCCCGGAACTCCGTCACCGCTACCGCAGTCCACGTGCATTCGGGTCTGGCCGGATTTCAGAATCCCAAGACCCTTGTCTCCGATGTCGAAGTGGTCGATGTCCACGCCAAGGGCCTCGGAGCTGTTCCAAAGGTTATAAGGCGGGTTCTCGTGAACACCGGGCCTGCTCGGGTTCCAGAGGAGAGAGCCGTTCAGCTTCATCCAGTCGCCGTTGGTCTGGGGGAACGGCGGACTGCCGAGTTGCTGGTCGCCTTCCAGGCCGAAAAGCGTGAACTCGCCCCTGGGCGGATCTCCCACGAGAAAATCGGAAAGATCGAACGAGGTGACGCCGTTGAAATCTATCTCCGGGTCGTCGTTTCTTTCCTGCATGGCCATAAAGCCGTCGTAAAGCACGACATCCCTGCGTTTTCCATAGGAGTTCGACTCCCACACTATGCTTATTGCAAAAGCCCCGTACCTTGCCTGGCAGTTTGCATCCACACTGCAGTCCCCTTCCTTGGCGTACATGTTGGAAAGGGTATATATTCCGTTGTAGTTTCCTTTGCCCTGTGCCTTTACCAGGCTGGTAATGTCCCTGCGGCAATAATAGAACCCGCCATACGAGGAAATGGTCTCGCACCTTGCAGGGCCTGGAGCGATGTCATCGGCCCAGAGATTGGAAAAAGCTGTTCCGTCTGCAAGTATAAGGTCCACGTACTCGTCAGGCTGTCCGCCCTCCTCGGGTGGTGCGTCCATGGAACCGCTCCACCACAGGTACGCCTTTACGGCCTGGGCATCCAGGGGAATGCCCTTGATATCCACCGAGTTCTCGGACTTGAGCCACCTGTTTGCATAGTACTGGTAGTCTGCATCCATCATTGTGGCGCCTGCAGTGGTAACAGAGCCCCAGATACGGTCATGGTACAGCATGGACGGAGTGGTGCCCTCTACAACCGCACTTGCCTCCTTACCGGCAAAGAGGACCGGCAGCATTGCTGCAAGCAGGGACAAGCCCTTTATGGCAGGACTCAATCTCACCAGGTCAGCCACCTCCTTGCCGCACTCCCGCGCACACACCTTTGAGTGGAAATGAGATTATATTTCCCGCATACAGGTGTGGGCAAGCAAGAATGCATTTTTTTTGCCCGGCTATCCGGGCCCGGCTATTTTTGTATGAAAATTGCGGACAAAAACGCTTGTCAGCCATATTTTCAGCCGACCCCTTGTATTTGCCATACCTTGTCCTATAATCATGAGCATGCTCTTTTGGCGAAATGTTTTCCCCAGGTTGATTTCAGACATGCTCGTGCTGGCAGCTTGCATATCGCTTGCAAACTGCTCGGGCGGCAACGGCCCGGAGCTTGAAACAGGCAGGGAAGTCCAAACTGACAGCGAAACAGATAGTCCGGATGCTGAAGCTGCAACAGACAACGAAGCGGAAAACCCGGCCGTTCCTTCACTCGATCCCTCTGCATGTAAGCCTGCGGCTCCCTTCGACTGGAAGGGCGCGGATAAAAATTACGAGTTTGTGTCCGGCAATGATTTTGTTCAGGACAAGAATTTCTATCTCCTTACGTTGTTCGAACGCCTCGATTCTGTAAAGAGCGAGCTTTTGTCGGACAATCAAATTTCAGCGATTTCGAAAGACCGGGACCAATCGCTTCGGCAAGCAGTGACCGGGTGTGGAACAGACGCGGACTGCTATTCAAATAAATTGCTTTGGAACGACGACCAAGTAAGTGAGGCTGCAGGAGCCCTGGCATCGGCCTTGATCGACCGTGCCGGGGACACGGCATTTATAACGAATCACTTGAGGGCATCAGGCATGTTTGCGCTCTTTTGTGACAAGAGCGACAGGGACTTGTTGATTTCGGCCTGGACCCATACCATGACCGGCCTGTGCAAGGCGTTCGGAAAGTTCGGCCAAGGCCTTGCACCGGATGAACTGCAAGGCCTGGTGAAACAAGTCAGTAACAATCACCCAGGGCCGTTGCTCATGTTCGAGCCCCTGCTGTACGTTGCACTTGGAGCAATGGCAAAAGACGGGCGCGACGAAGCGGGGCGCTACGAGCCTTTGGCACAAGGCGAAAACAGAGTGGCCCTGGATTACATCCGAAACATTAACTGGGACGACTATGCCTTCAGTGTCATTCTGGTGCCCGGGCTCGGTCCAAAGACCCTGGACGAACCCTTGTCAGAAGGCGGCAAGATGCAATGTGACCTCGGCTTTGCGCGCTGGCATGCAGGGCTTGCACCGATTATCGTTACTTCCGGAGGACACGTTCATCCGGATCGTACTCCTTATTGCGAGGCCATAGAGATGAAGCACTACCTGATGGAGACATACGGTGTGCCGGAAAGGGCGATACTCGTGGATCCCCATGCAAGGCACACCACCACGAACCTGCGCAATACTGCGAGGCTGATACTGCGATATGGAATCCCGCCCGACAAGCCGGCGTTGTCGACCACGAACTGGGCACAAAACAGGTCGATCGGAGGAGGAGGCCTTGGCGACAGATGCAAGGATGAACTCGGTTATGTGCCGTTTCGAAAGAGTGCAATTCTCTCGGACAATGATTCGTGCTGGCTTCCGGCGGTAACTGCGCTGTACGCCGACCCCCTGGATCCCCTGGATCCATGATCAAACGGATTAATGTTACTTCATCCTGTGAAAATAGTCCCTTGCAGCAGACATGACTCTTCTTGACAAGAGCAGCGTTGCGATCATGTTCGGCACGGCCATGAGCGCAAAGGCCGTGTCAAGAATGTTGACAACCACTTCCACGCTCCACACAGCCCCGAGGAACAATGATACCAGGTAGATTACATCGTGGATCCGTTCATGTTCTGCGCCGAACAGGTATGCAAAGCATTTCCGGCCATAGTATGAATAACTGAACATGGTGCTCAAGCCGAACAGAGCGGCTGCCAGGACAAGGCTGAAACTGCCGATCCATCCCAGTTGGCTGTGAAAAGACTCCAGGGTAAGTGTCACGCCCTGAACTCCCCCGTTACTCCAATCACCGCCGAGCAGCACGACCAGGCCGGTCAACGTGCATATGACAATGGTGTCTATGAAAGGTCCAAGCATGGCGACCAGGCCTTCCCTTACAGGTTCACGAGTCTTTGCTGCGCCATGGGCGAGCGGAGCCGTGCCAATTCCCGCCTCATTGGAAAATGCAGCCCTCTTGACCCCGGTCCGCACCACTGCCATGACCGCTATTCCCATTGATCCTCCCTTTATCGCATAACCCTTGAAAGCCGAATCAAGGATACTTGCGAACAGGCCGGGGACACGGTCGATATTGATGAACACCACGACCAGGGAGATAACCAAGTACAGCAGGCACATTGCAGGCACCAGGCGCGAGGCGACCGTGGCGATTCTTTTTACTCCGCCCAGTATGACCAGGGAAACAAGGCCCAGAGACAAAAGTCCGCCTATCCATGTCGGCAGGCCCATACTGCCATGGAGCACCTCGCAAAGCTGATTACTCTGGAACATGGCAAGGGTTCCTACCAGGCCGCAGAACGCAAAGAACCCGGCAAGCGGCTTGAAGCGTTCTCCAAGCCCGACCTCCATGTAATACATGGGTCCGCCCTGCAACCTGCCGAGGCTGTCCTTTCCGCGGTACATTACAGACAATGTGCCGGTAAAAAACTTGGTGGCCATGCCCACGATTGCAGCGACCCACATCCAGAACAAGGCCCCTGGCCCGCCCTGGGTGACTGCAACAGCGACTCCGCCGATGTTTCCAAGTCCGATAGTAGCGGAAAGCGCGGTGCTAAGTGCCTGAAAATGGCTGATATCTCCAGGATCTTGTGCCTTGTCGTACTTGCCTGTTAGAACTTTGAGAGCGTGCCCCATGGCTGTGAAAGGCAGGAACCTCGAATAAAGAGTAAGGGCCAAACCGCCGCCGACCAACAAGATGATCAGCGGCGTTCCCCATGCAAGGGAAACCATCTTTCCGGTGAATGCCGTCATGTTGTCCATGAATGTCATGGCTTTTCCATATACATGCTGTGAGCTATTAGTTCCAGTTTTTTCGAAAACCGGTTTTGTGCGGACATGAAATTACGGCAGGATCAACATGAATGAACAATCAACCATGGAAATGGTTGATCATCGTCTTTACCACAGCAATTCGTCTTATTTGGCCCCTGCCTTATTACCTACTTCGGTACACAGTAATTGTCCTTGCACACAAAGCCCGAAGGGCATTCACCAAAAACGCAGGGCTCCCTGCAGGCGCATTCCACACAAGAAGTCGGAGGCTCGCACAGGTTGTCTGCATCATCGTCCTTGCCGTTGCAATCGTCGTCCTTGCAATTACATATTTCGTCCACCGGTCCGATTCCACCCTCGCATGGTCCCCACTTGCCGTTTTCATCACAAGTCGTGGTTCCAAACTCACACAGTCCCACGTCCGTGCCGCATGGCTTTGTGGCGCCATCGATGCAATTACATCCCTCGTCCGTCACGCCGTTACAGTTGTCGTCTTCGCCGTTGCACTTCTCCTCCACAGGCCCGACCCCGCCCTGGCACGGCCCCCACTTACCTTTTTCGTCGCAGGTGGAAGTGCCGAATTCACACAAACCCACATCTGTTCCACACGGCTCGGTCGCACCTGTGATGCAATCACAGCCCTCGTCGATCACGCCGTTGCAGTTGTCGTCCTCGCCGTTGCACTTCTCGGCGGTTGCTATGTCCGTGCCGTCCGTGTTGTTGTCCTCGTTGCATTCGTTCTGGGTGCCCGTGCCGTCTCCCTTGTCGTCCGCCCGTGCAAAAAATTTCGAGTCCTTGACCCCGCCGGCGGGAACCTTCCATGTCCATCTAAGCAAGCTTGCTCCGCCCGGCAATATTGCCTCTGTGGTCTTTGCGGTCCCAAGATAATCTCCTGGTGACGCATCGGTTCCATAATAGAAACTAACAGGCAACCCCGGAGCCACGCCGAGCGCCCCGATGTTCATCACCTTGCATATGAAATCTATCTCACCAGGGCAATGCTTCGTATCCAGCCACAGTTTTATCGTAAGGTCCGGCGCATCGAACACGCCCTCGCCCTGCTCGTTCTGCCTGAAGCTGTTGTACGTAAGCCAGTTCGGCTCCTCGCCCGCAGGTATCTCACCGTCTTCGGTA
>JAADFL010000069.1 GCA_013152945.1 Deltaproteobacteria bacterium
AGACCGGCTGCTGCGACGCCATAGAGCTCAGCTGCGGCACAAACGAAGGCGGTTTCATCATGGCGAGAGGGGAGTTTCCGACCAGCGCGATCTTCAAATACATGCGCCCCTACTGCAAACAACACCCGATCGTCAAGTCCCTCCTGAAGACCTTTTTGGTACCGTTCATCAAGCTGAAACAGCCTCCGTTCACTGAAGGATACAATCTCGAGACCGCTGCAATGGTGAAGCAGGCGGTCTCCCTGCCGGTCATCACCGTGGGAGGGATGCGGTCCAGGGACTTCATGGAGGCAGCCGTCGAATCCGGAAAGACCGACTTTGTCTCCATGGCAAGGCCCCTGATAAGAGAGCCTGACCTGCCGAACAAGTTCAAGGCGGGGCTGAGCAAGGCCGCCCTCTGCAACAACTGCAACAGATGTGTCGTGGCAGTGGATACGAGACCGATCCGGTGTTACAACAGGAGGCCGTCCGGCCACTGACCGGAGACGCTTGCAGGGCCGGGAAGTTCACCGGAGGCATCTCATCAAGGAATCTCTAATAAGTCATCCCGGATTCTGTCAAAACCCGCAACACGAAACTCTCCTGCCCGCCGCCGGTATTTTTATGCCAATTTATTCCTTCCATGCCTTGAATGCATTGATCAGGCCGTTGGTGGATGAATCATGGGATGTTACGGCCTTGTCATCCTTCAGTTCGGGAAGTATGTTGCCGGCGAGCTGCTTGCCCAGCTCGACGCCCCACTGGTCAAAGCTGAATATGTTCCAGATCACCCCCTGCACGAATATCTTGTGCTCATACATTGCTATGAGACTGCCGAGCGTGCGGGGCGTGAGTTTTTTCACCAGTATTGAATTGGTCGGCCTGTTGCCCTTGAATACCTTAAACGGCAGGAGCCTTTCAATCCTTTCCTCGCTCTCCCCGGCCGCCCTGAGCTCTTCAATAACGGCCTCGCGTTCCTTGCCCTTCATCAATGCCTCCGTCTGCGCGAAAAAGTTGGACAGCAGGATATCATGGTGCTCCCCGATGGGGTTGTGGCTGACTGCAGGGGCGATGAAGTCACAGGGAATCAGCTTTGTGCCCTGGTGGATGTGCTGAAAGAATGCGTGCTGGCCGTTTGTTCCGGGCTCCCCCCAGATGACCGGGCCTGTCTGGTATGCGGTTTCCCGGCCGCTCCTGTCCACGGACTTGCCGTTGCTCTCCATGTTGCCCTGCTGAAAATAGGCCGGGAACCTGTGCATGTACTGGTCATAAGGCAGGATGGCCTCGGTCTCCGCGCCGTGGAAGTTGTTGTACCATATGCCGATCAGCGCCAGGATCACCGGGATGTTTTTCTCAAAAGGGGTCTCCCTGAAATGCCTGTCCATAGCATGCGCGCCTTCAAGCAGGGCGGTGAAGTTTTCAAAGCCCACGGCACAGGCGATGGACAGGCCGATGGCCGACCAGAGGGAGTACCTGCCGCCGACCCAGTCCCAGAATACGAACATGTTTTCAGTATCTATTCCGAATTCCCCGACCTTTTCTTTATTGGTTGAAAGCGCCACGAAGTGCTTTTTTACAAAGGCGCCGTCCCCCGCGGAATCGAGGAACCACTTTCTCGCCGTCCGGGCGTTTGTCATTGTCTCCTGTGTGGTGAATGTCTTTGAGGCGATCATGAACAGTGTGGTCTCCGGAGACAGCCTCCTGAGGGTTTCGGCGATGTGTGTGCCGTCTATGTTTGAGACAAAGTGGACGTTGATATGGGGTTTCTTATACGGCTTCAGCGCTTCCGTCACCATCACCGGGCCCAGGTCGGAGCCGCCGATGCCGATATTCACAATGTCCCTGACCGGTTTGCCGGTATAACCCTTCCACTGCCCTGAGATCACCCTTTCGGAGAAATCCTTCATTTGCCCCAGGACGGCCTGCACCTCCGGCATTATGTCCTTCCCGTCCACATAAACCGGCTCTCCTGAAAGATTGCGGAGCGCCGTATGCAGCACGGCGCGGTTTTCGGTCTCATTGATTTTCTCGCCTGAGAACATCTTCTCTATGGCGTCCTTGAGCTCTGCCTGCCGCGCAAGCTCCAGGAGCAGGTCCATGGTTTCGCCGGTTATTATATTTTTTGAATAATCCACGAGAATGTCCCGGAACCTTATGGAGAACTTTGAGAACCTGTCCGGGTCTTCCCTGAACATATCCCTCATGTGCCTGTTTTTCATAACCTCATAATGGTCACGCAGTTTTTTCCATGCGGTCGTTTCAGTGGGATTAATCCTGTTCAGCATAATGCAGCGCCTCCTTTTGCACCGGTAAATCCAGAGTCCTGTAATAGTTCACCACGCCCCTCCCGCAAGGGAGGGGGCTTGTTTCATCCTGCACCCTGACAACTGCACCCTGCCCCCTTTAGGGTTACTGAGGAACCGTTAACATAGAATGTATTATATTTCCCGTAAAACTTCAACACGGCAAAAGGCATCCGGCAGGTCACGGCGAGTGGGCCGGTTCTTTCCCTTTGACTGATGGATGTATTGTAATTATAATTAACCCATGATGGAGGCATTGAAAGACCTGCCGACATTTATTCCGCTCTTTGTTGCAATGGACCCGCTCGGGATACTCCCCATCTACATGTCGATCACCATTAAGCTGCCGGATGAGGAAAAGAAAAAGGTGATCAAGTATTCGATAATATCGGCGCTGGCTATATGCCTTGTGTTCGTGGCCGTGGGTGAGGTCATTTTCAATATACTGGGTATTACAGTGGATGATTTCAAGATTGCCGGCGGGCTGATGCTTCTCGTACTGGCGGTGATCGAGCTTACAGGGCAGAAGAATTACCAGGAAAAGGCCCATGACGTGGGCATCGTGCCGATAGGCGTGCCCCTGCTTGTCGGGCCCGCGGTACTGACCACCCTGATAGTGCTCGTTGATCATTACGGGATTGCGCCGACGCTGATGTCGCTTATCCTGAATCTGGCGGTGGTGTATATTGTCTTCTCATGCGCCGGGACCATAACAAGGCTTATCGGCAAAAACGGCATTATCGCCATTTCAAAAATAGTGGCGCTCCTCCTTGCCGCCATTGCCGTGATGATGATACGTATCGGATTGCAGAATCTTGTATGAATATATTTTTATATGATTAATCTTGCCGACGACGGATATTGTTTTGTATGCGGGCCGAAAAATCCTGCAGGCCTCAGGCTCGGTTTTTCCTTTGACGGGGGAAAAATCACGGCACGCTTTGTCCCCCGCAGGGAGCATCAGGGATACATGAACATCGTACACGGCGGGATCATTTCGACCGTGCTGGATGAGGCAATGGTCAAGCTCGCCATTGCCCTGGGTATGCCCGCGGTCACGGCCCGCTTGGATATCCGCCTCAGAAGGCCCGTGAAGGTCGGTGAAGAAATAACCGTTACCGCCGAGATAAAGGAAGACACAAGGAAGATTCTGACGGGATATGCCCGGGCTGTGACAGGTGACGGCACGCTTGTTGCCGACGCCACGGGGAAGATGATGAAGGCCGGCGGGCAGGAAATCCTCAGTTTCTGAGCACCGCGCCTGTGTGGCAGCCCCTGCAGTCAATCCTTGTGACTTCCCTGATGTGGCACGTTAGACACTTTTTTTCCCTCACGCGGCCGGTGTCCACTTCCTCAAGGCTGCGGCTGCCGTGGACCATGCCGCTGTGGCAGTCGGTGCACAGGGAGTCTTCAGCGCTTATATGGGAAGCGTGATTGATTTTCAGGGTTCCGGTTTCTTCCCTCAATGTATCCGCAGGATGGCAGTATATGCACGATTTTAATCTCGCGGGGTTGCCGCGTTCGGCGAAGATCGTGATATTGGAAGTCGTCCCCTTGATAAAGGATTTCAGATAATTCAGCCCTGCCATATGCGCCCTGACCTCGCCGGCTATACCCGGCTCTGAATGGCATTTGATACATTTGACCTGATTGTGGGAGGACTTGCGCCACAGCGCATAACGGGTCTTCATCTGGTGGCAGGTATTGCCGCAGAATTTATTCGTCCCCGCATAATACGTGGCCCCCCCGCCTGCCGCCGCAATGACGGCAAGGACAATGAAAACCACTGACAACAGTTTTCTTATGTGTGAGCCTTTCCTTGCATAGCCCATGTCCTTGTCTCCTTTTCACAGAACCGGTTCAGGGTCCGTACGCGCCTTGCTCTCTCTATTCCTGTTTTCCGGGTGCTTTGTATCCTTAACAGTTGCATGAGAATATCGCTGGCGGGGCAGTGGCGTCTGAAAGTTTTCCGGCAGACTACACTGCCCGTTTATGCAACATTTAAGGATAAATTATGTTTCTTTCACCCCACGCCTGTTTTTTGATCTCATCCAGCACCCTGGCAAGGTCCTCCGGCCTGTCTTTCTTGTGATAGTGGCAGAGGTTGCAGGCATTGGGCTGTTTACCGCCCAGTCTTACGGTTTCCTGCGGCTTCATCACCCTGAAGCTGTGGGAGTGTATATCACCGGAGACAGCGCTTTTTGCCGCGGGCGCCATATGGCAGCCTATACAGTTGTTTTCGCTGTGAATGCCGTGGTAGCCTTTCTGCTCAATATCAATATGACAGTTCTTGCACAGGAGCGACCCCGGAAGCTTGGTCTGGTACCTGTTGGAGTTTCCCTGCCTGTGTGTATAATGGCAGTCCCAACACTGCACCCCGGCCTCTGCGTGCCCGCTCTTCTTCCAGTCTATATACTGCTGGTGGTGCTTTCTGGAGGTTCCGTCAGGGTGTAACCCGGGTTTTTCATCATAGACAAAGTTCAACTGGCCGCCCGGCCTGTAATCAAAAGGGTACCCCGTCTTCTGTACACCGAAGAGCTTTTCGGCGCTTGAACCCCTCGTGTGGCACTGTCCGCAGACCATCGCGGCCCTGGCCGGGTCGTAGATTTTGGCCGGGTTGACTATGGTCTTTGCCAGGTCTTCACCTTCGGCAACCACATGGTTGCTCCCCGGACCGTGGCATGCCTCACATGCAACACCCTTGTCCGCCCATTTCGTCCCTGTGAACGTATCGGTTGCCGCGTCGTATTGAAACTCGGAACCCGTGTTGTGGCAACCCGTGCACTTGAACTGGTAGGTTCTTGTCTTGTCGCTCCAGTATTTGCCGTCACCCGGCTTGTGTTTTTTCAGCCCGTGGTAGTCAACCCATTCCTGGGTTTTAACATTCCACTGGACGGGCAGGATGTGCAGTGCGCCGTTTGGAAATTCAGTGACATACCTCTGTTTCCAGACAGAGCCGATCAGGTATTTTATTTTGTAAGTATGCTCTTTGTTATCCGGTCCCATGGTTGTAATGGAAAACTCGTCACCCCTTTTTTCCATCCGCGTGGTGTACCCGCCGGCTGTGTAGGTGTTGTTCTTCTGAAAATCGCCTACAACCGCATCAGGTGTCGCATCCTGAAATTTATAGGGATGCATGGTGGTTTTCCATCCGGCATAAATCCTCTCATGACACTCTTTGCATTTTTCGGCACCCACATAAACCGCGGGCTTGCTGATATCCGCCTTGGGCCTGCCCTTGACGCAACCGTTAATCATGAGCAGCGATGCCGCTGATATTGCAATGATGACTGCAACTCCTGAAGAAAGCCCCTTTTTCGCCATAACACACTCCTTTTTTCATGGATAACTCCTGTGCCTGTATTGAGAACTGCGGGCCTGGCCCGCCCTGTTCATGCAGATACCGCTCAGGTTTTATGTTTATCAGTTTAGGTCGACTTTTGCACCCGAGAACTTTAGCCCCTGCGTCAATCCTTGTGAATTTCCGCCTGTCTCAGCTATAATGTTTATCCGTTCAATGAATACCACGGTAAAAGCACATAAAAAAATAACCGTAGTGGGCGCAGGCAATGTAGGCGCCACAACCGCGCAGTTGATCGCAGAGAGAGACCTCGCGGATGTTGTGCTTGTCGATGTTGTTGAGGGCATTCCCCAGGGCAAGGCGCTCGATATACTGGAGGCATGCCCCCTGTGGCGCTCCTCCGCAAAGGTTGTCGGCACCAACAGCTTTGACGGGACCGCGGACTCTGATATTGTTGTAATCACGGCCGGCCTCGCAAGGAAACCCGGCATGAGCAGGGATGACCTGCTGAAGGCAAACGCGGATATAGTCGGCCGGGTTGCTGAAGATACCCGGAGGACTTCCCCCTCCGCCGTCGTTATTGTCGTTACAAACCCCATGGATGCAATGGCGCAGGTTGCCATGAAGGTTACGACCTTTCCTCGCCAGAGGGTGATCGGCATGGGAGGTGTCCTGGACACTGCGAGGATGAGAAGTTTCATAGCAGGGGAAACGGGCGTGCATCCGGCGGATATCCGGGCCGTTGTGCTGGGGGGGCACGGAGATCTGATGGTGCCGCTGCCCCGTTTGACAATGGTGGGGGATAAATGCATCACGGATATCCTGCCTGAAGCAGCGATCACCAGGATCATGGAGAGGACAAGAAACGGCGGTGCCGAGATCGTCGGGCTTTTAAAGACCGGCAGCGCCTATTATGCCCCTGCGGCCTCGGTTGTCGAGATGATAGAGACCATATTCGGCATAAAGGACGAACCTCTGCCGTGTTCCGTCTACCTGCAGGGCGAATACGGGATATCGGGTGTGTATGTGGGTGTCCCCGTAAGGCTCGGGCCTAAGGGACTGGAGGAGATTATAGAGCTTGAGCTGACGGATGACGAGAGACAGGCGCTTCATGAATCAGCGGAGGCAGTGAGGCGGCTTACCGGAAAACTGGGAATTTAGCGGAAGGAGAGATGCTTTTATGGATAATGTTTCAATAATCAATGACGTCGTTGATGCGGCTTTCTCGGACAGTGATGAACTGATTGTCAGGGCCTTTGAATTCAATAAAGACAGGAAGAACGAGCTGCTGTTTTTTTTCAAACCGGAATGTTTCCTTTCAGGCAGCCCGGAGAATGCAGGGCGCATTGTGGAAATGGTGTTTGATAAATTCAGCCGGTACAAAACAGAGGTTTCAGGCGCGCTTTTATTGAGGGGAAACCGCCTTGATGAATTATCCATTATGGACCGCCATTACGGTTTCATAAACAAGCTCTCCAGAAATGCATCCGGCATGGTCGGAGAGGAAGAGCTGTCGAAAATCCGCGACAGCCTGGATACAGGCGGCTCCGGAGACTGCAGGGTGCTCGGGGGGCATGAATTCCTCGAGCGGTTCGGCGGATTCGACGAAAAGTCGCTGGATGATCTCTGGCTGACAAAGAAGTCGGTAAAACTGCGCAGCGGCTTTTATGTCCAGAAGTACAATGTAAACGGTGAGGATATTATCCTGGTGAACGGTTTTCACCCTGCGCAGTTGAGACATTTCACTGATCCGACCCACAGGATAGTCGTGCTTCTCCTGCATTCCGATGCGGACTGGAAGGGCCTGAAACACGGCATGGTCGGCGATACATTTCCGGAAAAGGCGGAAAAAGATTCAATAAGGGGTGAATTATTCTCAAACAGTGCCGCATACGGCATCCCCGAGGTATCCATCTCAAACAACTGCGTGCATCTTTCAGCGGGCCCGTTTGAGGCCCTGTTTGAAATGGATAATTTCCTGAAGGACATACAGGGTGTTGCATTTGACCTGAAGAAGACGAACATGTACCGCCTGATGACCGGCAGGGGGCTCGCGGCCGGCGATGTGGAGCGCTGCATACAGAATCCGGTCACCCAGATCAACGGAAAATCCACTGATCTTTTCACCCTTACCGAGGACAGGGATTCAGAGGATGCGGTCTCGGACTTTATCAGGTATTTCACCTGATATCCGGTATCCCGTGCGGCGGGGGGCCTGATAATCTTAATGTTGCACATAAAGCGACAAGGAGAGCCTGTCTGGAAACCAAGTTCAAAGTTCTTTGTCTTTTAAGGTCACGAACAACTGACACAAATCACGGGCAGATGTATAGTGCCTGAGTTGCGGTCATTTCCAAATTCATACTTTACAGATATGAATTTGTATCATATAATACATGTATAAACAGTGAAAGGATATGATCGCAGGATGAAGGCTAAAGTTGCCGAGCGTGGCCAGGTAACCATTCCCAAGGCATTGAGGGATAGCATGGGTATTAGACCGGGGACGATTCTGGAGTTTCATGAAGAGGCAGGGCATATTGTTATTGAGAAGGCAAAAAACGTAGATGCTGTGGATAAGGTGTATGGTGCCCTGGGACGCGGCCGCCGGACAGATGACGTGATCCGCGAGCTGCGCGGCGACCCATGATCATAGCTGTTGACACCAATATTCTTATTGATATATTGGAACCGGATCCTGTACACGGTCCGGCCTCGCGGGAGGTTCTGAGACGCTGCCTGAGTGAAGGTGCGGTTGTCGCCTGTGAAGTCGTATGGGCTGAGGTTGCAACCGCTTATGCATATGCTCTGGCTGAACTCGACCATGCACTGAAACATGTAGGTGTCGCCTATTCAGCGATGAGCCGCAAGGCTGCGATGGAAGCGGCCAAGTGCTGGTATTTATACAGGCAAAAGGGCGGTAAACGTAAGCGTATCGCAGCGGATTTCCTTATCGGAGGTCATGCGCTGACACAATGCGACCGTCTGTTGACCCGTGACCGGGATTTCTTCAACAATCACTTTAACTCCCTGAAGATAATCAGTCCTTCGTAGGTAAATGGGGCAAAAATTCAGGATTTACCTTACAGTGGCATAAAAACATCGCCTGCGGGCGGGAGGGCCTGCCGGAAAAGCTTTATCTGCGATACCTTCAGGAAATATTACGCACAGCATATTGATGTCTTTTGGAATTTCACTCTCTTTTGGAATTTCACTCTCCGTTACTTCGTGCAATAAAGGCATATTTCCGATATCTTATCGCTTTATAAAGGTTTTACGGCAGGCTCTCCTGCCTGTTTATGCAACATTAAGGTTTACATAATGTACATTCAGGTTCTATTGATTTTCCGGGGATATTTCATTTGCCCATCTGATTTCTTGAAGGACAAACCGATTCGATGACAACTTTTTCCTTGCATTTTTCATATAATCTGATAAAATACACACTACCGGATACGGTTGAACAATTCATTAAAACGTGTCTTCCTTAGTATCGTATCTCATTCGCGGTATATGTAATGTCAGAATGAGATAAGCCCCAGGGGGATTTAAGCGAGTGCCCTTTACCCAGGAAAACAGGCTTTTACAGATCAGCACACCGTTGGGAGCAGATGTCCTGCTGATAACCGGCTTGAGCGGCGCAGAGGGGATATCCCGGCCGTTCAGTTTTGAGCTTGACCTGCTGTCTGAAAACCACAGCATAGTATTCAAGGACATTATCGGCCGGAACGTCACGGTTTCCGTGACACTGGCTGACGGGGGAAAGCGTTACTTCAACGGGATAATCTCGCGGTTTTCACAGGGGGGATGGGGCGGTGAATCAGGTGTTGAGGCCCGTTTCTCGCATTACACGGCGGAGCTGGTTCCCTGGCTGTGGCTGCTCAGCCGGACGGCGGATTCAAGGATATTCCAGGGGCTCTCGGTACCTGAGATAGTGGAGAAGATATTCAGCGAGAAGGGTTTTGCGGATTACAGGATACAACTGCACGGCAGTTATGACAAGAGGGAGTACTGCGTGCAGTACCGCGAGACGGACTTCAACTTCATATCGCGACTTCTTGAAGAAGAGGGAATATATTATTTTTTCGAGCATGAAGACGGCAGGCACACGATGGTGCTGGCCGACGTGCCCACAGAGCACAAGCCGTGCCCGGGACAGGAGACAGCCAGGTACCAGGTAAGTGCAGGCGGTGTGCTTGAGGAAGACACGATCAGCAGGCTTGATGTAATGCAGGAGATAAGGGCGGGGAAATACACCCTGAGTGATTACAACTTTGAAATGCCGGCGACCAACCTGAAGGTGGAGATTCCCAGCCAGCAGGACCTGGGCCCCGGGGAGCGGGAGGTGTACGATTATCCCGGGAGATACGGGAAGAGAGCGCAAGGAGAGCGATTAGCCAACATACGGATGCAGGAGGAAGAGGCGGAGGTCACGAGGATAAGCGGAAAAGGGACGTGCAGGGCGTTTACGAGCGGGTACCGTTTTGAGCTTCAGGAGTTTTACCGTGATGACATGAACAACAAGGCATATGTATTGACATCGGTAGAGCATGAGGCGAGGCAGGAGTATTCGCCCGTGGAAGAGGCCGGGGAGATTTCCTATGAAAACAACTTCACATGCATCCCCTATGAGATACCCTTTCGTCCCGGGCGCAGGACGCCGCGGCCTGTCGTGGAAGGTGTGCAGACAGCCATAGTGGTGGGGCCTGCGGGGGAGGAGATTTACA
>JAADFL010000070.1 GCA_013152945.1 Deltaproteobacteria bacterium
GATATGGAATCCGCCCCTACGGTAAATCGTATTTCATTTGCGTTTTTTTATATACCCGTATTCGGGCGGACATCGAATCCGATCGGGCGGATATGGAATCCGCCCCTACGGTAAATCATATTTCATTTGCGTTTTTTTATATACCCGTATTCGGGCGGACATCGAATCCGATTGGGCGGATATGGAATCCGCCCCTACGGTAAATCATATTTCATTTGCGTTTTTCATATACCCGTATTCGGGCGGATATCGAATCCGGGCTTGATCTCTGCCCTTACTATGGTGGTAAACTCTTTTTTCATAAAACGGGAAAACAGGCCTTTGGCCCTGATGGAGGTGAATACATGGCCTTGAATAGAGACGCCATAGGCAAGGAATACAGTGGATTCGAATGGGATGTCACCAAGGAAAGGATAATGGATTACACAAGGGCGTACGGTGACGACAACCCGGCCTTTCTGGAGAACTACGATGATAAGGGCATTGTGGCGCCTCCCATGTTTGCCGTGGTTTTCCAACTGGAACCGGTTATGACCCCACTCTTTGACCAGGATGTTGGCGTTAACATGATGAAGTTGGTTCACGGTGAGCAGGCCATGAAGTTTCACAAGCTTGTCAGGCCCGGCGACAAGGTGCTTTCAAAGTGCGTAATACTTGGCATGGAAGAGAAATCGAGTGGAGAGTTGCTGGAACTGGAGGTTACGTCCACTGATCAACAGGGCGAGATTCTTGTTGTCTCCAATGGAGTAATGTTCATAAGAGGGAAAAAGAAAAAAGACAAGTCAGAAGTTGCCGAGGAAAAGGCCGGGAAGAAAGATTTGAAAGCATGGGAAGAAAAAGAAGCCGGTTTCACAGGAGGCCTGCTTCTTGAAAGGACAATTGTAACCGATAAGGACCAGCCCGACCGGTACTCACAAGCCAGTGGAGACATGAACCCGATCCACCTGGACGACGATTTTGCAAGGAGTGTCGGCCTTCCAGGCCGCATAATGCATGGTCTTTGCACAATGGCAATCTGCCAAAAGGTTCTGATCGATGGAATGTGTGACAGGGATCCCGCAAGGCTAAAGTCCTTCAAGGTGAGGTTCAGTGGTATGGTGGTTCCGGGTGAGGGAATAACCACCAGGGTATGGAAAGTCGAAGAAAAAAGCGGAGAAATGGCCGTCGGCCTTGATGCAAGAACCAGCGAGGACAACTACGTAATAACCAAGGCCGATGCTGTGATTAGCACCGGATAGCACCTGTGCCAAAATGGCTTTCTTCCGGCGGCCTATGCCACAAAGCTGAAGGCATCCTTCTTCGATCATGGGCGAACCTAATTGACCGGAACACAGCCTGCAGGTACAAATTGTCACGGGAGACTTTGTTTTGACATGAAGGTTCTATTGGTGCACCCGCCCTTGCTGCTTGGCGCATACTTTGCTAATTACCCGAGTTTCTCCGACATGGGTATGCTGTACCTTGCGGCATTCCTGCGGGAAAAAGGCTTTGACGTCTTTGTTGCAGATTCGCTTTGTCCGGGCGACGGAAAAATATCCTACAAAGAAAGCGGCAACGGCAGGTTCCTGCTGGGCACGGAGCCGGCAAAACTTTCAGCCATGATACCGGCTGGCGCAGATGCAATCCTGATGTCCGCGCCGCTCTATGCAAGTCCAAGACGTTACCACTCTACCATGCTGAAGGAGACTATTTCGGTCTTCAGAAAGGCTAATCCAGGGGCTCCAGTAATAATTGCGGACATGTACATCGGTGGCATAGATTACTTACCATACGACCCCAAAGCACTGCTCGATTCGAACGCGGAAATCGACTTTGTGATACAAGGTGAGGCCGAGCTTACCACGACCGCTTTACTTGAAAGGTTGCAATCAGGGAAAGGGGCTTTTCCAGGGGGTGTGGTATACAGGGCGAACCACTGCGGAACCATGTCGCCCGGCAGGCAAATGCTCATTGAAGACCTTGATACCCTTCCCTTGCCTGCATTCGACCTGGTTGGCGACGGGCACTATCCAAAGATGCAGGCCATGGCGGCAGGTATGGACCTCATCCATGAGCATACGGAGCAAGTCGAGTATTTGCCTGTAATGTCGAGCAGGGGCTGCCCATTTGAGTGCTTTTTTTGTGCAGGCGCATTCAAGGGCAATTTCAGGTCACACAGCCCGGAGTACTTTGAAAATAAAATACTTGCCCAGGCGGAAAGCCTTGGGGCAAAGGTCCTCTTGTTCATGGACGACTGCGCAAATGCTGATCCGCGGCGGTTCGACAAGTTAATTCAGGCCCTAATGAAAAAGAATTTTTCATTCGATTTCATGAATGGTTTGCGGGCCGACCTATTGTCAGAAGAGACTATTCATGAATTGAAAAAGGCCGGTGCCATAAAACTGACCATGAGTGCCGAATCAGGTGACCAGGCCGTGCTGGACAAGATGATACAAAAAAGACTGGAACTGGCCAGGATTGATAAGGCTCTTGAAGCAGGGAATAAGGCAGGCCTTCGCCAGCAGGTTCACTACATGATCGGTTTTCCATTCGAGACGCCCGCACAGGTCAACCGCACCCTGTCTTTCGCCCTGGACCGCATGCGCAGGTTCAAGGCAGAGCCTTTGGTCCAGTTTGCAACTCCTGTGCCCGGCACCAGATTGCACGCCGAATGCAAAGACAATGATTTTCTCGAAACTGATCCAAGCAGCCTTGACCTGCTGGGGATATTTGAAAAAAGATCGATTATCAACGGAAAATACCTGTCGCCGAATGATCTTTCCTTGTTCATGAAATCCTTTAAAGAGGCAATGGCAGGTATCACAGACGATTCAGTCATGGTGGAGATCACAACTGCCTGCAATAATGCGTGTTTGTTTTGTTCCGCCGGTTCCACTCTTTCCAGATCGAACATTTTTCCATCTTTAAAAGAGGTAACTCTATGGCTGAAAGAATCATTTGGTAACGGTAAAAGAAGGCTCGAGCTGGACGGTGGAGAACCGACTTTGCATCCAAAACTTTTCGAAATAATCAGGGCGGCAAAGGATCTTGGCTATGAATCCATTGCCATGGTTACGAACGGACGGCGCCTTGCATACCAAAGTTATACGGCCAAGCTGTTGGACTCGGGCTTGGATCAGGTGCTGATTTCAGTTCCTTCGGCGATTCCCAAGGAGCACGACCGTATTACCATGGTCCGGGATTCCTTCAGGCAAACCGGGATGGGAATAGAAAATGCCCTGGCAACCGGATTTCAATCAGTCTCGATAAACACCGTGCTTTCATCATACACCCTGTCCACTTTGGCCATGACCGTGAACTGGGCCTGCAAGATGGCTACAGGCAGTGTAAACATACAATATTGCCTTTCAATAGGAAGGGCTGCATCCAATAAAATGACTCCGAAATGGAAAGACGCAGAAAAGGCATTAAAACAAATTTCCATAAGGCCGGAAGGACCGGACCTGGTGTTGCAAAACATACCTTATTGCCTCCTTCGCGATTCCGGGCTGACCGATAGTTTTGCCATGGAGCGAGTAAAGCAGGATCGTGTAAGAAGAACTGCGAGCGGAAGGCTATTAAGGTTTGGAGACCTGGTGCAAAAAGGTTTTATGAGAATCGACCGGTGCAGTTCGTGTCCCTTTTACATAACCTGTCCGGGTATGCCTGTCGCCGGAACACTGAAGTCGCACGAACAAGGGCGGGGAATTATATGAACACCGCCCATAGCACAAAACGCCTGCATCTTATTACCAGCATGGTGTGTAACAACAACTGCTTATTCTGCATTGACGAAGCAGGAGAGAGACCCGGCCTCAATGTTCAGGATGCTCATATACAGCTTAATGACAACAGGAATCTGGAGAGCGTGGTCTTTACCTGCGGCGAACCGACCTTGCACGGAAACCTTATAGAAATGATACAGGCTGCCGCCGGCTTGGGGTACAAAGAGATACTCTTGGTTACTAACGGCCGGCGACTTGCATATTCCATATATACAAATGCCTTGGTCCAAGCCGGATTGACTGGCATAACAGTATCAGTACACGGTTCTTGTTCAAGGGTTCACGACAGGCTGACAAGGACACCGGGGGCTTTTGAGCAAACCCTCATGGGCCTCAAGAACCTGTCGAAGTTGAGGGACAAAGGCGCAGGCATAAGACTTTCGATCAGCACTGTTGTACAGAAGGGTAACTTGGACGATTTGGCATCACTCCTGGAACTCTTATCCGCTTTCGAACCGGATTCCATCGTATTGAATGCGATCCAACCTGCAGGCAGGGCATTGAGCCACTTCAGATCAGTAATGGAGCGATATTCGTTGATGGCAAAAGGGATTGTCCATGCACTGGAAAAAAAACGGCCGGGCGGGGAAATCGTGGTACAGGGCTTGCCATTTTGCGTTTCGCCCGGAGGGCGGGTCGATTTCGGACATAGGGAAAACATTGTCATGCGGAAAGATGGCCTGGACATCAACCTGGAACCGAATCGGGGCCAGGTAATGGGCCCTCCATGTCGGGTATGCTCCAGGGCAAACGAATGCGGGGGGGTTTTCAAGGCATATGCGGAACATTTCGGATGGGACGAGTTTCACCCGCTTTGAACAATTGGAGGCGAGTTGCATGAAAGCTACATATGCATTTGCCATTCTCGTGGCACTGGCATCCGTAACAGTGGCTGTTTTTTCATTGGTAGAGCTGTCTGGGCAGGAAGCACCCGGCACGGAAACAAGACCGGCCAAGAACACCGACACGACTGTTTCCGGCAGGACCAAGGCGTCAAACCATGCCTCCAAGTGTTCCAAAATACCCCCACCGGGAGGAACCAGAAAGCCATGGTTCGATAAATCCATTATAAAAAATAAGCTTTCATCGCAAAGTACGCTTTGTCTCACTTTCCTTAAAAGACTCATGCACTCCAGTGAAAACAGCAACCCAAATCCACTTGCCCCAAATAATTCCTTTTTCAGCACAGCACGAGAGCTTCGTATCAATTACTTGTCCTGTTTACAGGCTGCCGGCCGGAAAGAAGCTTGTTCCACCAATTTTAAAGAAGGTACGGCAAGGACAAAGTGCCTGTCAAAAGCCGTCATATATGGCTTGCTTATGCCCCACTTGGCCCTGGGCCGGGAATGCCCGGGAGAATTGATTGAGCAATGCAATTCGCTGGGTTACGGATCTATTTGCAAGGCATTGTGCAATGCTAGAACAAGCGGAACGGCAGCATGCAATGGAATTACAAGGATGAAGGATTTCTGCATGGCTCTTTCGACAGGGGACATTAGTCGCTGCAGCAAGGGCCCTGGTGGTCATGGATGTAAAGAGGCCTTTGAAATAATGGCCGGCATCAAACAGGGTAAACCGGCCAAGGATGCTTTGTGGCCGGGCACCGGCTTTCTTCAAGGGGAAAACGGGTGCAAAAGGCTCTTTCAAGAGAATGCCGGCAAAATATGCTCTGATGCCAGCCTGTTCAAGTTCAAGGGAATACCAGGAAAGGATTAACTGGTGCATTGCCGATAATATTTTCCGCATTCCGCCGCTTCTAAAGCCTCAGGGGATAGGTACAAAGTCGGAATCGCCATAGAGACTTAAATATCGCAGCCATATTCCCTCGCAGTAATCATACAGAGAACAAGACATGCAGAATCCCGGCTTGGTCTTGAGCCTGTCTTTCTTCCTGGCGGTCCAAAGGAACCTGTCAACCAAGCCTGTTTGCGAGCGTAATACCGCCACGTGTGTCTCCATGTCACGGCGTTCCCCGAGACAGGGTAGGAGCAAGCTCATGTCAGCAAGGATGTGGGGAGGAAGTATGCAAAGCGGCAAATCCCCGAACGTAATTTTTCTGTTCAATGATTCGAGGTTGTAAATAAACAATTCTCCCAATGCCTCTCCTACTTCCCTCATGCAGGGAACCATGCTTTTGTCTTCTGCGGTTTTGCCCTCAGGCCTCATCACATTGAACCTGAAATCTCTCACGCCCATGTCTGAAAAAAACTTGCAATATCCCGGCAGGTCGGGGAGAACCGGTGCCACCAGTACAGACTCCAGGGCAAGGCCGTGTTCCAGCAGTCCCAGGCTGTCGAGATTAAGCGCCTGGACCAGTCCGTCCATTTTTTGCTTGAAAGAACCTGGCCGGCCTGTCAGCCTGTCTTCCAGCATTCCATTACGGGAATGTATAGAAATAGCCAGCCTTGTGACCCCGGAATCAACCATCTTGCGGGCCAGTTCATTTAC
This sequence comes from Deltaproteobacteria bacterium, assembly GCA_013152945.1. Lineage (GTDB taxonomy): Bacteria > Myxococcota_A > JAADFL01 > JAADFL01 > JAADFL01 > JAADFL01. The sequence goes on from JAADFL010000070.1 coordinate 6,213, forward strand.
CGCCAGCCTTGTTCCGTTTGTGCACAGGGCCACCCTTGAGTACCCGATCCGTCGCGCATAATCGACCACTTCTTCCAGCCACGGGTAGAGCGTGGGCTCTCCACCGAGGAATCCGAGAGATGTGCACCCTTCACCCAATCCTCGTTCAATCTCATCCTTTACCACTTCCCTTGGAGTCCATTGCCGGTCTGCAGGCGGGACTATTCCGTTGGCGCAAAACAAACATCTGTTGTTACATGCCTTACCCAGGCTTACTTCCAGGTTGATCTGGCGATCCTGCTTTAAACTCTCACCCGATGATTTGTTCAATTCGCTCCCTGGATTCCCCCTGCAATTCATCCATCCTTAGCCTCAGCACCCGAACCGCTCCGGCCTTTGCTCTGCCTGCCAGCACCGGAAAAAGAATTTCAGTCCAATCAGGAAGGACCCTTTTCCCACACTGCTGCAATATCTCGAGCAACATGGGAGATAACAATTTTCGTCTCTTGGGACTTGAATCGGCAAGAGAAGCCAATATCTTTACGGCAGAGTGCTGTATCTCAAGGGTTCCACTGTTGAAAGCCCCAATCAATTCATCTCTTCTCGACCATACTACCTGTGGCGCATACTTGCAGATCCATGTCAGCGCCTCCATGGAAGAAGCCACCAGCCAATCCTGCTCGGCATTCAGAAAGGCCAGGAACCTGTCTGCAAAAGGCATGATCGTGGAAGGAGCCTCTTCTCCGCATGCCGCCAGTGCAGTCGCTGCCGCCGATGAATAGTCTTCGACCTCCATGAGCCGTACAAGTCCGGCTATGGAGTCATGGTCTCTTTTCCTGCCGAGTGATATTCCATAAGCCCTGTTTTTGGAACGATTCGACTTGGCAGGACCAAGAAAAAGCAGGTGTTCAATTCCAGGCGATCCTTGGTTGTCGATTTTTGTACTTCTCTTTTTTCTCTTGATATGACGAGATTTCCCCGCCTTTTTCCTATTTCCAGGCTGTTTTTCCTTTTCAGACATAGCACCCCCTCCATCAATCAATGCCTTTCTCGCCATCATGCCTTCCCGGATGCTGGCTTTTGAATATTTATCGTTGACAACGAACATGTCAACCCCTGCCAATTTCTGGACTGGATGATCGAATGATGCTATCTGGTAATTGAGAGATGAATCGGGCATGACGGGAACAATTGGTAAAGCTCCATGACATTTCCTGTAGCTGGAATCGAAATATCACCTTTTATACCCCTTGGAGCCGGATTCTTCCTGACCTTTTTCCTTTCTTCTGCAGGGGTCTCAGGTGCATTCATTCTACTGCCGTTCCAGGTGAGCGTACTTGGATTTACATCACCAGGAGCCACAGCCACAAACCACATATTCAATGTGATGGCCATTCCCGGTGGTATTGCAAGATATATCAGAGAAAAAAGGATGCTTTGGCCCCTGGCAGGAACCATGCTGCTGGGCACGGGACCGGGAGTGGTTTTGGGATCACTTGGAAGGATATACATTCTGTCTGATTCGACGGACTTCAAGTTGTTCATGGGAGTAGTGTTGGCATTGATCGGATCGAGGTTGGCGGCAAAAGCGATGTCAAGCACATCAAGAAATCCCGTAACATATGAAAATATGCCGGATTTTGATGCTCCAATAAAAATAACGCGATTTGATCACCTTCTTCTGGAATATGAATACCGGGGCGACCATTACAGGATTTCCACGCCCGTCTTGGCAGGCATGGGGCTTTTGGTCGGTATCTTGGGAGGTGCGTACGGAGTCGGTGGCGGCGCATTGCTTTCACCTCTGCTAATAGGTGTATTCAGGTTGCCCGTGTATACCACTGCAGGTGCCACCCTTTTTTGTACCTGGGTATCTTCCCTGATTGCCGCCCTATTCTTCTGGGCTTTATCTTCTTTTTTAAACGTGCCTTACATATCGCCTGACTGGCTTCTTGGATTACTTTTCGGTTGCGGCGGCATCATGGGCATGTATATCGGTGCTTCGTTGCAGTTGAAAATACCGGCCCGGCTGATCGAATTCGTCTTATCAGGGGCTGTATTATCGTTGGCTTGTTTATACATCGCCGGATATTTCCTGTAGTACTTCACCAACCGGAACAAAACCGGGACAAAAAACTTCAAAGGATTATTTATTTGCCATGGCAACGAGGATGGGCTAATCATTGTACAAGGTAACATCATGGTAGGAAACCGGAGTAATTGGAACGCACTACCTCGAGGAGGCATCGTGCAGGTATGAGACCCAAGCTTGGAGAAATCCTGGTAAATGCAGGTGTCATAGACCAAGTTCAAATCAGGGCAGCCCTTGCAGAGCAACGAAAGTGGGGAGGACGACTCGGCACCATATTAGTCCAGATGAGGATGCTTTCAGAGGACGAACTGGTAAATGCCCTTTCGAAACAACTGAACATACCCAGGTTCAGGTTCAAGGAAGGCGTAGTATCAGAGGATGCCCTGGAACTTGTCGATGTGGACGTTTGCGAAAAACACAGCCTGCTCCCGGTGGCGGTAAACAGTGGGAAAAAGATTCTTCTGATCGCCATGGCCGATCCCACCAACTTCGAGGCGGTGGATGAGATACAATTCTCCACTGGCCATCGCGTTCAGGTTGCGGTCTGCGGCCCTTCGGAAATACACAAGGCAATCAGGAAATACCACTACGGCGAGACAAGCAATGAAGGCTTTGGAGGCGTGATGTCAGGCAGGGGAGCCATGAGCTACACGGCCTTCGGTGATTTTTCCCAGGAAAATTTGGTCGAGGAAGGGATTAGCAAACCCATCGTGAGGATCAAGAGCAGATCCGATATGCCCAAAGCCGGACAAGGCAGCTCAACGGCAGGCCCGGGCCATAAGGAAGATTATGAAAGGGTTGTGGCCGAACTTGGAGATAAGCTGAAAAAGGTCATGCAGGCTCAAAAAGAGTTGATAAATCTGCTCATCGAAAAAAAATTGATAGACAAGAGGGAGCTCATAGACAGGCTGAAAAGATTGTAAAACCGATTATGTCTTGCTTTTCTCTCGAACTAATCATGCAATTCTTTATTCACGGGCCATTAGATAATATGTCCCATGTTCCTCGTGGGTATGCCTTTACACGGACAAATCCAAAGGCTAAACTCTATCAATATGGTTGGGGTTAGCCTGTCCAGGTATAAGATACTGGAAGAACTGGGGCGCGGTGGAATGTCTACCGTGTACGCGGCACAGGATACCGAGCTTAAACGCCTGGTGGCTTTGAAGGTGCTTCATTCGCAACTTGCTTTACGACCTGACATAATGGAGAGATTCAAGAGAGAAGCAAGGGCGGTCGCCAGATTGCATCATGACAACATCCTGGAAATATACGATTTCAGCGCACAAGGGCCGGAAGGAACATTCATAGTCACGGAAATGATAGACGGCAAGGATCTGGCCCAACTTCTGTCAGAGCATGTCTTTAAAATACCTGAACTGGGAGTCCTGATAGTTGCCGAAGTTGCCAACGGACTGGACCATGCCCATGTACACGATATCGTGCACAGAGATATCAAGCCGCAGAACGTCATGATTCGAAGAGATGGCGTGGTCAAACTTACGGACTTCGGCATAGCCAGGATACTGGATGAAGGCCAGATGACGATGACAGGGACCGTGCTCGGTTCTCCTGCCCATATGTGTCCCGAGCTTATACAGGGTAAGGAAGTCGATTCCAGGGGCGATATTTTTTCTCTTGGAATACTCTTATACCAGTGCATAACCGGAGAATTGCCGTTCAAAGGAAACAATCCCAGCATATTATTCAAAAAGATAATGGAGCTGGACTATCCTCCACCCGAGAGCATCAACCCGGCCGTGGGCAGGAAGCTGTCCTTCATTGTATCCAAGTGCTTGAGGATTAGCCCGAAATCCAGATTCCAAAGCGCAGCCGAACTAAGGGATCGATTGCTGGATGTCACCGGGGAACTGGGTTTTGAAGAACCGAGGCGGGAAATCAAGCTTGTCCTGGAGAATCCGGAGAAAAGAGAACTGGAACTGCTGCCCCATGTTGTTTCGAGACTCAAGAAAAACGCCGAGTCTTACCGACGGGCAAATAAATCGCCCCTTGCTCTCGATTGCCTCGAAAGGGCATTGGCGCTTGCGCCGGATGATGACGAGAGCCGTACTCTCCTGGAAAAAATATCGAGAAGTAACAGGTTGAAGAGGTATTGGAAAATTGCATCCGTGCTTGCCGCAGCAGCGACTTTTTTGGTTCTTATTGTTATATATGCGCCGGGTTTCTTCGTGAACAATGGAGCCATGGAAAAGAATCCGGGCCAAGGAGAATCGTCCAAAGAACAGCCGGAAAATGCGTTTCATGAAAGAACAAATAGTGCCGCGCGCAAACAAGGAACGGCAATAGGTAATAGGAAGCCAGGATCTATCGATGTTGACTTGAAAGCTACAAAGCATGACCTGAACAGCAAATCCGCGGAAAAGCAGGTGGCAAGGCTGAAATCCAAGTTCGCCAAGGCACCCGGCCGCAAGTACGTATCACGGCCGAAGCCGATGATTAAAAGACCAGTCCATATTTTTCATTCGAATGATTTCAAAGCAAAAAGAATTATTTTGGCTCAATTTTGGGCTGACGTGTACCTGGATGGTGAAAAAAAAGGCCGGACACCGCCGCCCATCCCGCTCGATCTCTCTCCGGGAATACATGAGATAAAACTCGTCAATGCATTTTGCGATCCTACCGTAATCAAGCTCGATATTGAAAAACCAGGAGTGGAGAGGCTGCCGGTACACCTGCATTGTCCTGCCAGGATAATATTGAAGGCGCCACCCGGGGCACTGGTTTTTGTCGACCAGAAACTCAGGGGAAGCACGCCTTTAAAGACCCCTTTGGAGCTTGATTGGCCGGAACCGGCTTTTGAGAAAAAGGTAACCTTGAGGATCACCAAGCGGGCTCACAAGCCCTTTGAAAAAAAACTCTTGCTGAAGCGGGGTGACACCAGGAAAATCCAGGCAGAGTTGCCACTGGAGAAAAAATGAGGAATATTCTCAAGGCCAAGCAGAACGGCTGCTTTTGTTTCCGGTCGAAGAACATGGCTGCCGGAGCCTTGACGGTCCTGTATTTCTGTTTGCTTCCAGTTTCGAGCCTTGCCGGAAAACAGGAAGATCCAAGACTGAAAAGGGCGGAAAACCTGCTCCAGTACGGTGAGTACGGAGACGCCATCTCCCAGCTTGTCGAATTGTTGTACCCGGTGAGACTTGATCGAAGAGAGGATGCCAACAAGGCCAGGGAGCTTCTCGGCGTTTGCTATTTCTATGTAGGAGATCTGGACAAGTCACGTTATGAGTTCATAGAACTTCTAAAAATGGATCCCAACCACCATCTCGATCCCTTGTTGTATCCACCTCCTCTAGTGGAATTCTTCGATTCCATTCGAACAGAGATCGCAGAAGAGTTGAAACGAATAAAAGAAGAACGCTTGGCGGAAGAAAGAAAGAGAAAGAAAAAAGAAGAAGCCAGGAAAAAGGCGGCTAAAAAGGCTGAAAAAGTTTACATCGAAAGGCACAGCAAGAAAAATTCGTTACCCCTCGTGTTCGTGCCTTTCGGGGTCGGCCAATTCCAGAACAATGACCTAACGAAGGGATTTGCCGTTCTGGGCGGGGAAACAGCCCTGCTGGCACTGAACATCATTTCCTATCATGTTATAGTAGGCTTGAAAAACCCGGACGGCACGATTCCTTCGCGTGACATGGAACTCGCCAAGGGAATGAGGGTCACACAGATGGCGAGTCTCGGCGCCCTTTTGGTCCTCATTGTGTACGGCGTGGTTGATGCCTGGATTAACTTCAAGCCATACGAAGTGGAATTGAGCCCCCTGGGGAAAGAAGTTTCCGATTCAACGGGTCATGACAAGAATTCAAGCCTTAGCCGTTTCATACTCCAGGCTTCTTGGAGGTTCTAGCATGCCTTTCCTGTTGCTCAAGGAAGGAACTCCCAACCCGGGCAAAACCATGCCTATTCACAGAAAATTTATTTCCATCGGCAAGAGCCCGGACAATGATATCGTGATCGAGGGAACAGGTGTCGAGGAAAATCATGCACAAATAATTTTCGATGGTAAGGACTTCACATTGCATGCCGTGGACAGAAAGGCCAAGGTATTGGTTAATGGTAGGGCAAAACGCCAGGTGAGATTGGCCCATGGAGATAATATACAGATTGGGAACGGGGTGCTCGTATTCAATCTTTATGAAACAGCCCTTTTGGACAATGGACAAAACAATAAGTTGGAATATTATCGCAAAGTGTACGAGTTCACCAAGAAGGTGACCGAAAACACATCCATACCGGACATCCTGGACACCCTGATGCGAGAGATCATGGAGATAACAGGGGCGGACAAAGGATTCCTGGTACTCTTCGGTGGAGACGAATATCATTTCAAGGTGGCCAGAAACATCGCGGGAGAAAAGATCCTCGATGCAATAGATCAGGTAAGCGACACCATAATTTCCAGGGTGATTGAAACAGGTAAACCTCTGCTGGTTTCAGACGCCCTGTCCCACGAAGAATTCAGGTCGTCGGCCAGCGTAATCAACCTGCGCTTGTCGTCTGTACTTTGCGCGCCTCTCATTGACAGGGGGGAAGTATTCGGCATCATATACCTTGGTAACGATAATATCGTGAACCTCTTTGATGAAGATTCCCTCGAGGTCCTCAAGGTCTTTGCAGGCCAAGCGTCTTTACTCGTATTGAATGCATTGAAGGTAAACGACTTGAGATTGGCAAACGAAGCCTTGCGGGAACAAATCGAGAGTACCGACACCGGTAACATCGTAGGCGCATGCCGGAGCATGATGGATATATTCGAAAAAATCCGGAAGGTGGCGCCTGCAGATGTTTCCGTGCTTATTACAGGAGAAACAGGAACCGGAAAGGAATTGGTTGCAAGGGAGCTGCATAGAAAAAGCCATAGAAACAAGGGGCCTTTTATTGCCGTGAATTGTGGAGCCCTACCGGAAAATTTACTGGAAAGCGAATTGTTCGGACACATGAGAGGGGCTTTTACCGGTGCGGTTGCAAACAGGATTGGCAAGTTCCAGGCAGCCGACAAAGGGACCTTGTTACTCGATGAAATCGGTGAAATGTCTCCTTTGTTGCAAGTCAAGCTGTTGCGTGCAATCGAGGAGAGACAGGTGACAAGGGTAGGCAGCACCAAGCCGGAGCCTGTTGATATCAGAATAATCGCTGCCACCAATCGGAATCTTCAACAAGAGGTGGCCAACGGGGCCTTCAGGGAAGACCTGTTCTATCGGTTGAATGTCATAAATCTACAGTTGCCGCCGCTACGTGAAAGGGGCGAGGACATAGTCCTGGTAGCCAAGTATTTTCTTGAAAAGGCTGTTCTTGAAATGAAAACAAATTCCAAGCGCTTCTCACCGGCCGCGATAAAGGCAATGCGAAGACATTCCTGGCCAGGTAATGTAAGGGAACTGGAAAATAGAGTACGCAAGGCCGTTGTGTTGTCCGATGGACCAATAATCACTCCGAGCGACATGGATCTTGATATGGAGAATCAGAGTGAGATTTTGACTCTATCTGCTGCAAGGGACGAGTTTACCCGCAGGTATATCGAGCAGATTTTGGAAAGAAACCAGGGAAACAGAACAAAGGCTGCCAAGGATCTCGGAGTGGATCCCAGGACGATTTTCAGGTACCTGGAAAAGGATCGAAACCGTGACAAGGCTTGACTTTGCAAAATATCTGACAAGAAAGTCATACCAAGCAGCACGGCACAAACCGGCAAACCAACGTCAATTATTTGTTATTAAAACGTTTTTTGCCTGGCTCGCGTCGTGTGGCACAAGATTTGCTATAAGTATTGCCGGTATTAGCAGAGGAAGCGCTTTGATTGCAATGACACTATTGCCCGGTTGCATTATTCCCCCTGATATCGAGGTCGAGCCCAACTATCCGCCCAAGGTAGATATTTCCCTGGTTCAGCCGCGGCCCTTTGGCGATGATGACCAGAACTGGCTTCAACTCAATATAAACGAGCAATGTGATACGCCCAACATGACGTTTTTTCTTCCATGGAGAGCAATTACCGACCAAAACAAAGGTGACCAGCATTTCGTAAGATTTTTCTACAGCACCCAGCACGGATGGAGTCTTGCCGGGGCAATCGCGGATGTAAGGGAGGACATAAACGGTTATGTAGTGGAAATCGTGCCTGCGCGAATTCCGACCCCGCAAAGGTTGGTATTGTACGCTCTGGTTACTGATCGTCCATGGCCTGCGGAAGCTGAAAATGATCGCCAATTGGCTAAAGGTGCAAAAAGGACCGAACTATTCTGGATTATAGAGGTCATCGATGATCCGTCGTGTTGAATTCATATTGCTCGGCGTCAGTATAATTGCCTTGTCGGCATTTGCAACAGCGTGCCAGGGAGGGGCTGTGCCGATAACACAGGAGTCTGTTCCCGATGATATAGTCAGCTTTTTATTTACCCCTCCAAATGACTCGGGTTACAAGCAACAGGCATTTGTTGACGTCTCGCTGTCGGAGCTTGGCAATTTCAATTTCAATCTAAACCCTTCAAGGACAGTGACCGGACTGATATTGAACAAGGATAATCTCTTTTCAGGTATGGCTGCAGGGCTTACTTTTACGCCGAGAGAATCTATTCCCGGATTGGTGGTCCTTCCGGGAACCACCAGTTCCAGAAAGGATCAGAGAAACGGCAAAATGATGCCCTTTTCAATAGGGTTGACTGCCGGCACCTATGATGTGCTCGTAACTCCTGATGATCCGATGCTGCCGCCGATTCGTTATGTTAATGTCAAGGTGGATTGGTCAAACAGTGAAAAACGTCTCGATTTTCACTACCCATCCACTTCCGAACTCAACACCTTGTCCGGCACGGTCAGATTGGAGGGTGCATCAGGCACGGAGATTGCCGGGCTCATGGTTCAAGCATATGATATGGAATCGGGAAAGGCGTCCACAATAGCCCGTACAGGAGGCCCTGAAGGTAAGGGAGGCGATTTTAAGCTCGCATTTCCTCCCGGGGCCGGCACGTATACATTAAGAGTATGGTCTCCAAGCGAAACAGATCCCCAAAAAAGACTCTATTTCCCGACAATAGAGTTTAATAACGCCGTTGTATTCGAACAGGATCCTGAAACAGGAAAAGTAAAAAACCGTCAGGTGACCGGAAAGAATATCGTCTTTCCCTCCGGGCTCACGAACCAACCGGTTACTGTCAGGGGCAAGGTTACATCTTCGGCTGATGATATGCCGCTCAAGGATGTTACAGTCAAGTTTTCATCAGACCTCATGGTGGAGGCAAAGGTCTTTCGAGCCTCGTTCGAAGCCAGCATGAAAACAGATGAAAACGGGGAATACCAATTGGAAATACTGCCGGGGGGTTCGTACCACATAATGGCGGTTCCTCCACCAGGAAGCGACAGGCGCTCCACCGAGATAACCAAGTACATAGAATCACCTAAAAGTTCCAGGGAGATGACTTTGGACATACAATTGGAAAAAAAATCCCGATTAATGGTACAATTGGTAAAAGCTTCGTCTAACCGTCCCCTGGGAATTTCGAATGGTCAAAGTGCCTTGGTAAAAGCGAGGAAAATCGCCGGATTGGGTGAGCAGGAAATAGCAAGCGCCTGGACCGACGAAAAAGGGGAGTGCGCACTTTCCTTGGATGTCGGAGTATATGACATAATAGCGATTCCGCCTGTTTCATCCAATTTGAGCGGAGCAATATTGAAGGGCTACTTTCACAGGGGAAATGATGATAGCCGGGTAAAGCTTGAACTTTTTGAAGGAACCAGGCTTTGTGGATCCGTGCTGGATGAGAAGGGAAATCCCATGGGACCCACAAGAGTCGAAATCTTCAATTCTCCCGAGGATGGTTGGCCCGCGGAATTGATTGCAGAGGCGGAAGAAAATGGTTTTTCAGGTAACAACGGAAGATTTTGTGTCCTTGTTCCATCCGGCAGCGCCTCCAACAAAAAGGCGGACGACAAGAAATAGAATCGGTAACGGCTCCAACCGCCAAAGGTATTTTCATACAGAATATATTAATTGCTCCATGGAGACTTGTGTCATTTGAACGCCGCCGGTAACTTTTCGGACGGTCGGGGCTGAAGCAAAGCCCGGCCAATAAAGACTTGTACTTGGAATGCAGCATCACTGGACAGGAGATTTGAGCTTTTTCCGTTTTTCTGGTGAAGATGCCGATTTCTTGTTCTCCTTGTTCTCCTTGTTTTCTTTATTTTCTTTGTTCTCCTTGTTCTCTTGGTTTTCCTTGGTAGTGACTGTTCTCTTGGTGTTACGGCCCTGATTGCTTTTTACAACCGCACTTCCCCCTGTTTTTTTCTTTGGTCCTTCCAATTGCTCTATCTTGTGTCTTACCAAGGATGCCTTGTCGCCGGATGGATATTTTTCCAGAAACCTGTGGTATGCATTGATGGCCTGTGTTTTTTCTCCGATCATCTCGAAACAATATGCAAGGTAATATGCAGCATCATCAGCGAAATCAGACTTGGGATCCGCCTTGATTGCAGCTTTGAAATCCTGAATTGCTTTCTTCAGGCTGCCGACCTTGTAACGAGCGAAACCCCGTCTCCAAAATGCCTCTGCACTGAAAGGAGCATTGGGTGCCATGGCAATCGCCTGGTCAAGGAGCGGCAATGACTGCTCGTACCTTCCTTTCCACGTTTGACTCCTGCCTTGTTCGAACCTGCTTTTCCCCTCTTCCATAAAGATGTCTTCCGCTTCTTCTCTCAACATTTTAAAGGCAGTGGGATCCAGTGATTTCTTGTTCAGGGATGAAAATAATTTTGCAGCCTTGACAAGGTTTTTCCTGCTGCGAAGCATCAGATGTATTTTCATGGCGACTTCGGATTCGTGCTCCCTTGCTTCCTGGATCGTTCGCAATTCTGCAAGTTTCTTTGTAACCTTGTCTGCATTTATTTCGGCTTGTTTCAGCTTTGCTTGAGTACTATTCAGCTTGAAACTGAACACGTAATACATCGAGGTTCCAACCACGGCCAGCAAAAAGAAATATCCCAGCACGCTGTTCAGGAAATACTGCCTTCCGTACTTGACCTGTCTCTTGGCAAGTAATTTCAGATCTGCCTGGAGGCCCTGCACAAGGTTCTGTGTTTGGATCATTGTGTTCCTGGTCTCGATTGTTTCTTTCCTAATCTCCCGTAAACTAATGTCCTCATCACTCATGTACACCCTCCGTTCCTAAAGTATTTTCACACCATTCCCAAGCCGTAGATAGAATATCCAAAACAGTTTCGAACTCCATTCTAATAATAAAGGGTTGTCTCCGGTCAAGTCTGCTTGACAGACGGCTCGTGATAATGTAGCTATTCACACCGCTTGCGTCCCTTTTTCAAGGCGCTGTTCTTTGGGCCGTTAGCTCAGGTGGCAGAGCAGCGGACTTTTAATCCGCAGGTCGCTGGTTCGAATCCAGTACGGCTCACCAGTGAAATCGTGCGACCCTATCGTCTAGCCTGGTTAGGACACCAGCCTTTCACGCTGGCGGCACGGGTTCAAATCCCGTTGGGGTCGCCAATTTTTTGTACAACCCAGAAAACCCGCCAAGAACAACTTTTTTAAAGGTCTTTGAATTTCTTTCGTGTTTATGCGGAAAAATTGAGACCCGGCACTGCGGTACGGATAGAGAACGATTTTAAAAATACCCTTTGATGTAAAGCAATTACAGGCAATCAACCTGATTTTCTGTTTTACTGTTTGATATGGCATCGCATGTTCTACTATCTTTCAAAAAGACGGCACCGGGCCGTGATATCGATGGTCAGGCACCGACGACCGGGGCGCACGGACGAAACGAAAGGAGAAATCAGATGAGCACCAACTCTTTCAGGAATGTAGCTATTGTGTCCTGCGGAACCATGAGCCTGGAGCTGAATAAACTTCGGAAGGATGGATTCCTCGATACCGACCACATATTATATACTGGGCCCGGCCTTCATGAAGACATGCACGAACTCGAGCGCCAGCTTTTTGACAAGGTGGAAAAGGCGAAAAAAAGAAAAGACAAGGTCATAGTGGTATATGGCGGAAAGTTCTGCTACGTGAATGTCGGGAACCCCACCCGTACAATGAGGGTGCTGATAGATGAGATGGGGCCGAACGTGGCCAGGATCGATGCAACCCACTGCATGGACATGATAGCCGATCAAGAAGAGCGGGATCGTATTCAACAAAATTTGGCAGGCGGAGAGCCGGTTTGGTGGATGACTCCGGGCTGGGTCAAATTCCGCAAGTACGTATTCAAAGACTGGGCCAAGGCCACGGCAAACGAAAATTTTCCAAGGCATACGGGCGGAGCCATAGTGCTCGATGCTGTTGGATACATGGATCAGTACATGGCGAACGAACCTGAGGCCTTTCTCGATTACTGCGACTGGATGGGCATTCCCATGCAGGCCGCCAATGTCTCCATGGATCGTTTCAAGGGGTTATTGCTGGATCAACTGAAAAAGTTGGAGGGATGATCGTCGGTTATAGCCCTGTTTTCAGTCACTTGAACTTCTCTTTTTCATGCCCGGCCGTTTGTTCTTCGTCCTATTGTTTAACAATTATTTTACCGGGATGTTAACAGGGCCGGATGCTCCGGGGCAGTTGCCGATCGGATTTTCTATCAGACTTGAAACTTCATCTAATTAGTTCTATTCTTATTCAATAAATATGGCTGATAAAAAAAAGGATACGAGAAAACAGGGCAGAAAGGATGCCTCCCGGAGGAAGAGGGACAAAGAGATCCGTTATGCGGCGTATACTTGTTTTAAAAAACAAGGATACCATGATACAACTGTAGACAGTATCTGCAAGGCTGCTGGAATCAGTAAAGGGGCATTTTATTGGCATTTCCAAAGCAAGCAGGACGTATTCCTAAGCATACTTTCGAACTGGGCACAGGAAGTCGAGCAAGAGCTGGCCAAGCAGTTCAAGGATTCACTTGCCAAGAGGGAGCCTATTGAGGCAGTTGCCAAGGCCCTGGAACTGGAAGCAAGAAAAGAAAGAAAGATAATGCCTGTATGGCTGGATTTTTTAACACATGCCAATAGGGATCCAAAAATCAAAACCGTTGTTGCTGATTTTCACAAGAGGATCAGGAAGGCAATTGCAATGCTCCTTGGGCCGTATTTGAAATACCGCTTCAATGAACAGGAGATCATGGCAATATCCGGGGTCGTGTTTGCCGCATTCCTCGGTCTTATCTGCCAATACCTGGCCGATCCAGATGAAGCCGACTTTAAACGGCAGATGGGCAGATTCATGCCTGTGCTCAAATCTTACCTGAAGAAACCCAAAAACGTATAAAAAGATTTTTTTAAACAGATGTTGACTAGACCGACCGGTCGGTCTAGAATACCGCCACTTGTTAACCTGACCGATCGGTCTAACCGGAGGTGTCATAATGAGTGGGCTGGATGGAGAGACATTGGAACTCGTTATTTCTTCCTTGAAAAAGTATTCTCAAAAGAAACTTACCCCTGAATACCTGTTGTCCCTGGACAAGGCGGACATATTTCCTAAAGATGTACTCAAGGATCTTTACAATCCAAATGAAATCGGATTGCACCTGTTGTTCGTTCCGGAAGAGTTCGGCGGATTCGGTGCCGGTGCATACGATATCTATCGTGTATCCGAGACCCTGGCTTCAATTGACCTTGGAGTAGCAACCGCCGTGCTGGCTACCTTTCTCGGCACTGACCCGATATCCGTGGGCGGGACGGAGGCACAAAAAAATCATTGGATGAAGAGGATTGCCGGTGAGGGGCTGTTGGTGGCTTATGGAGCGACAGAGCCACAGGCAGGCAGTGATCTCACTACACTCAAGACCGTGGCCAAGCCTGTTGAAAAATCGGACGATGTCACGGGGGATATCAAGGGCTACATTCTCAATGGACAAAAACAATGGATCAGCAACGGTGGCGTGGCGCAGGTATATACCATACTTGCGGATACACCCAAAGGCCCGTCCTGGTTCATTGTCGAAAGGGATACAAAGGGCTTTTCCCACGGCAAGCCGGAGGAAAAGCATGGAATAAGAGCCAGTAATACGGCGGCACTTTTCTTGGATGACGTTTTTGTACCTGCCGACCGTCTTATTGGAAAAGAGGAAGGCAAGGGCCTAAGCCAGGCACAAGCAGTGTTCGGCTACACCAGGCTCATGGTGGCGGCATTCGGACTTGGTGCAGGTTGGGCTGCCTTGAAAAGGGCCATAAGATATTCCCAGGAAAGATACCAGGGAGGCTCCCTGCTCTGTGAAAAGCAGGCGTTTACCCACAAATTGCTTGTGCCGAACGCAGTCAGGTTGGAGACCGCCAGGTCATTTATCGAGTGGACCGCTGAAAAGATCGATCAGGGCGGCCGGGACATGGCGGTAGAAGGAGCAATAGCCAAGTACCTTGCCACCGAAGGAGGGAATAAGGCGGCTGAAGATGCGATTCAAGCCCATGGAGGATACGGATATACACGGGAATACATGGTCGAAAAGATCAAGCGGGACGTTCGGATAACCACCATATACGAGGGCACGTCCGAGGTACTGGAAAACACCATTGCCAGGAGTAGATGGCAGCTTCATCTCAAGACCAGAGGAGAGCATTTCAAGACTTGGAGCAACCGGTTGATGAATGATTCATCGCTGGAAACGAGTGGCGGTAGGCAGGCAGGTCTGGCAATGCTTTGGTTGGCTGAAATACTGGAGCGCTGCCGCGAGTCCAGGCTCACAAGGAGCCAACACGTGATGTACAGGTTGGGCGAATTAATAACCGTTGCCGAGGGGGCAGCCATATTTGCAGGACAGGTAAAACACAGTCCAAGCAAGGCCGTGCCGTTCGGCCAGGACTGCATGGATGCCATGTCAAGAATATGCGCCCGGGAAGCTGCTCAAAAAATCGCATGGCATGGTTCCAAGTTGATTGCAGCAGCGAATGGTACACCTCCAAATATAGACTTTTCGGCTGCAATTGAAAGTCAGACCGGGATGATCCAAGACATGGACCTGGTGGCAAAGTCACTAATCGAGGCTTATCCGGCCGGTACAGAATAGACAGGAGTTTCATTATGGACGAGTTTGGAGCAATAGCAGTAGTCGGAAAAGGCGCGGTCATGCCCGATGCCTTGGATGCCGATGCTTTTTGGAAAAACATAGTAGAAAAAAAATACAGTATACGAGAGGTGCCACGGGATCGCTGGCTCGCAGAAGACTACTTCGACCCTAATCCAAGGGCCAAGGACAAGACCTACTCGAAAATAGGCGCTTTTGTAACAGGCTTCGAGTTCAACTGGAAACGGTTCAAGATTCCTCCAAAGGTGGCAGAAGCCATGGACCCGGCACAGCAATGGGCAGTGGAGGCGGTATCACAGGCATTGACGGATTATGGATTTCCAGAAAGGTCTTTGGACCTGAAAAATACCGGCGTGATCCTGGGAGCGGCTATGGGCGGCGACATGCATCTTGAGAACCACCTGCGAATATCTTTTCCAGAGTATAGGCGCCTTCTCGAGTCACTGCCCGAATTCATGCAACTACCCGAGGAAACCAGGAACGGGCTCATCACTTCCTGGTACTCAAAGGTCGACCATCGTTTCAAGGCAATCACCGAGGACTCCATGCCGGGTGAATTGCCGAATGTAATATCAGGGCGAATAGCAAACGTGTTCGACATGAGGGGGACAAATTTCACGATTGATGCTGCGTGTGCATCCAGCCTTGGAGCCTTGGCCGCGGCATCGGAAATGCTCCTTTCAGGGCGTTGTTCCGCAGTGGTTACGGGCGGGGTCGACCACAACATGTCTGCATCCACATTTGTGAAATTCTGCAAGGTCGGGGCGTTGAGCGGCAAGGGCAGCAGGCCTTTCGGCAAGGGTGCCGACGGTTTCGTGATGGGAGAGGGATGCGCCGTGCTCCTGTTGAAGAGACTTGAAGACGCAATCGCCTCGGGTGACAAGGTTTACGCGGTCATCAGAGGAATCGGATCGTCCGGGGACGGGAAGGGTAAGGGCATTACTGCACCAAATCCAAACGGACAGAGACTCGCGATAGAGAGAGCCTGGAAAACAGCCGGCCTGGATCCATTGACAACAGGGCTCGTGGAAGCACACGGTACCAGCACGGCCGTGGGGGACATGGTCGAAGCCCAGGTTTTGAATGATATCTTTTCTGGCACAAAGCCGGGAATGATTGCCCTTGGATCGGTGAAAAGCAATATCGGTCATCTCAAGGCTGCGGCCGGGGCTGCAGGCTTACTCAAGGCAGTCATGGCAATAGACAAGAAAGTATTTCCGCCCACCCTGCATTCTGATCCGCCCAACCCGGGAATAGATTTTTCAAAGAGTTCATTCAGGCTCTCCCGGGAACTCGATGAATGGAACACGCATGGAAACACACCAAGGCGCGCGGGTGTGAGCGCCTATGGATTCGGCGGTACGAACTTTCATGTCATTCTGGAAGAATTCACCGGAAGACTCAATGGAAAGATTAAAGGTATAAATGGTGGGGGCTCAATTAAAGCCGGTCGAACGGAATTCGGGCATGCACGAAACAACAGTGGTGAAAAGCCGGTTGTTTCAGGAATCGAGGGAGAATCAGGGCAACGAATCACCGGCTCGTACGGGATCGATCCCGGCGATGGTAATGTAAGGAGCAGGAGCTACTTGCTTTCAGGTATTATTGCATTCCAAGCGAACACAAAGAGTGAATTGTTCGAAATGCTCGAGCAAGCACTCGAAGATCCTTCTTTGGCAGTCGAAAAACATGGTTTAAACGATTTTATTAGGCTTTCAGGCAAAGAACGGCTGGTGATCGAACATAACGGGCAAAAAGAATTGACGAAAAAGCTCAAGTTGGTGAAAACCGCGATATCAAAGGATGACAAGGCCACCTGGAACGCCTTGAAAGGGCAGGGTATCTTCAGATCCAATAATGATACGGATACCAAGTTGGCCTTTCTTTACCCCGGGCAAGGCTCGCAGTACCTGAACATGGGCAGGAAACTGATCGAATCAGAACCTGCTGCGGCAAAGGTATTTGCAGAAGCCGACAAGATAATGACACCTATCTTGAACCAGCCCCTTACATCCTACTTGTTCCTTGACCCGAAGGACGAGGCAGGGAAAAAGAAAGCCGAAATGGCATTGATGGACACTGCCATTACACAGCCTGCCGTGCTCGCGCTCGATATAGCATTGACGCGCGTTCTCGAGGAAAAGGGCTTTATTCCACAAGTTGTCATGGGGCATTCACTTGGTGAGTATGCTGCTCTCGTAGCAGCAGGTGTCTTGCCTTTCGCCCATGCTCTGGAGGCTGCCGCCGCCAGAGGCAAAGAAATGGCTGACGTGAAGGTTGAAGATAAAGGCAGGATGGCCGCTGTTTTTGCATCCAAGCGAGATGTGGAAAAGATACTGAAACAAGTAGATGGATATGTGATAATCGCCAACCTCAACAGTTCCAATCAATTCGTGATTGGGGGCGCTACAAAGGCCATAGAGGATGCAAGCGCAAGGTTTCAACGTCTCGGAATACGGGTTGTGCAATTGCCGGTGAGTCATGCCTTCCATACTCGCATCGTAGAGCCCGCAGCCATCCCGTTGAGGAGAGTCTTGGACAGGCTGGACTTCAGACCGCCGGGCATTCCATTGATCTCGAACGTGACGGGCGAACCATATCCAAACGACGTGCAAGGAATAAAAGACTTATTGCAGAAACAGATCTCATCCCCGGTGCAGTGGATAAAGAGTTTGAAGACGCTGCACCGGATGAATACGGGAATTTTCCTGGAGGTGGGCCCGAAGAAGGCCCTGTCGGCCTTTACCGAAGATGTCTTGGCCAATGAATCCGGGATTTTGTCAACCTTTACCAATCACCCGAAGCTTGGTGACATCAAGTCGTTGAGGCAGGCCATATGCGGTCTCCTTGCTGCCGGAAAAGGCAAACACTTACAGAAAGAAAACGCTGTGAGCCTGGATGTTTTCCGACAGGAAACCGGAAAAAAAGAGGTTAATGAGATGAAAAACCGATTTAAAACTTTTTCAAAGCCTATTGGATCGTCAAATGAACATGTGCCGTACGGATTCAAAAATAATGATAACCGGATGGTATCCTTTGGCATGGCCGGCGGCACTGCTTGGGAGAATGATGACCAGGTCGTGATAACCGGCACCGGGCTGGGCCTTCCGGGTGCGGAGAAGCATATCATGGATCCCGACAATGTAATGCGCATCCTGAGGGGCGAACAGTTCATCGACCTTTTACCCCACCGTTTCCATGAAAAGATGGTGGCGAAACGCATCAACAGGTTGGTCAAAGACAGGGATGGAAACGGCAGTTTCCAGACGATTTCCGATCCGGACTCTGTGATACATCTTGCAGGCAGACCCGGTAAATTCGATCTGACTGAAGAATACGGGGTTTCTCCGGACCTGGTGCAGGCAATGGATATCACCACACAGCTTGCCATGGCAGCCGGTCTGGATGCACTGCGGGAGGCTGGAATACCGCTGGTAAGGGAATACAAGAAGACAAAGACCGGCAGCATGCTCCCATCCGCCTGGAAGCTTCCAGAGGCCTTGAGGGATGAGACCGGTATTATTTTCGCCAGTGCCTTTCCAGGGTATTCCAACTTTGCAGACATTCTGGAGCGTTACCATACATACAAGACAAAGGTGAAATGGCTGGAAGACCTGGAGGATTTGAGAAGTCGCACCAGCGATCCCGCTGCCCTCGACGAAATATACCGCCACATCAATGCATTGAAAGATGAGCTTCGTTCAAAGCCGTTTGATTTCGATCGAAAGTTCCTGCTCCAGGTACTCTCCATGGGGCATACCCAGTTTGCCGAGTACATTGGGGCAAGGGGCCCATGCACGCAGGTAAATGCAGCTTGCGCCAGTACTCCCCAGGCCGTGTCAATGGCGGAAGATTGGATTCGTGCGGGAAGATGCAGGAGAGTGGTAGTTGTGGCGGCCGACAATGCGACAGGTAATCAACTGATGGAATGGATAGGCTCCGGTTTCTTGGCAATCGGAGCAGCCGCGACCGACTATCAGGTTGAAGATGCAGCCTTGCCTTTTGATAAAAGAAGGCATGGCATGATCATAGGCATGGGAAGTTGCGGCCTGGTCCTGGAGAGCGCAAAGGCCGCGGCTGAAAGAGGCAGGACCGGAATAGTCCAGCTCCTGGCGAGTACAAAGCGAAACAGCGCGTATCATGCAACCAAGCTCGAAGTCGACCACATTGCAGACACCTTGAACGAACTGGTTACATCGGTCGAGCAAAATTACGGTCTGGACAGGCATTTCATGGCGGCCAATACAGTATTTATTTCTCACGAGACATACACACCGGCAAGAGGCGGCAGCGCCTCGGCCGAGGTGGAAGCAATAAAAAAGACATTCGGTAATGATGCGTCAAAGATAGTGATATGCAATACTAAGGGATATACAGGACATCCCATGGCTGTCGGAATAGAGGACGTGGTGGGTGTAAAGGTCCTTGAACACGGCATTGTGCCGCCGGTGCCCAACTTCAAGGAAAAGGATCCCGACTTGGGCGATATCAATTTGAGCAGAGGCGGTTACTATCCTGTGAAATATGCAATCAGGGTGGCTGCTGGATTCGGCTCTCAAGTAAGTATCACCATGACTGCAAGGTTGGCCGGCCCGCCGGACAGGATCGTGGATCGACGAAAATGGCAAGAATGGCTGGCCGAAGTTTCCGGCCGCGAAACACCGGAAATCGAAGTTGAGAAAAGAGTGCTTCGAATCAAAGATCAGGGGCCGCCGGAGCACAAGGCCAAGCAATCCTCTTTCAAAGAGACTTTTGTGAATGCGACGGGTGCGAATCCCGGCCGGCTTCAGGCATCAATGACGATTCCCGTAACGCCGGGGATCCGAATGGGAGCGGTTCAACAAGCCCCTCAACCAGGGCTCGAAATCCGAAATATTTCGCCTGCCATGGCGGAAGCACATGATAAGCCGATATCCCTAAACACCGGCGATTCCGCTTCACCTGAAAATGGGTGGAAGCAGGATACGGATGATGCAGCCCCGAACTTGGCGCGACATTCCGTACAGGAAGAAAAAGTCGCGCAGGAGCCGGCAAAGGTCATGGATGAAAACCCTGTAAAAGAAATCCAGGACCAGGTGCTTGCAATAGTTGCTGAC
>JAADFL010000071.1 GCA_013152945.1 Deltaproteobacteria bacterium
GTATCAATGTCAGTGTCGACATCCGTATCAGTATCCGAATCACCACCTTTGCCGCTGCTGCCGCATCCGGCCGTCAGGACCAACAAGACCGAAACCGGAAATATCAATAACAGGCACAATCTTTTCATTATTACCTCCTGTGTACCTTGGCTCGAAATTTCCATCAACAATCCCTGTTTCCGCATCCCAACCAAGCACCAAAATCCCATGCACCTGCCTATACATCCGGATATTATCGATGCACATCGATACTTTTTACCACATCACAGAAGAATCCACAAAAGCACCCAACCATCGCTCCGATGGTCAACGCAGCAATTGACACTTGATTACAAGACTGTTAATCATTTTGACATGGGAAATAAATATTTTTCAAAAATCCTGTTTTTGATAGTCAGCCTGATTTTTGTTTCATCCGGCTGTAAAGAAGGAACCATAAGCAATTCCGGCAACGAAGAACCGCCTGCGGAGACAACCGGGGCTGACGCGGAAAAAGAGCTTTTGGACGCGACCGATCTTGCCGGGTTCGACCATGATGCCTCGCTGGACTACATTGACGCAAAAGAGCAATCAAGCGACGAGGCATCGGCTGAGCAGGCCGGAACCGACCGGGATGTCGATTTCGAGGAGAACGGAACCAAAAAAGCCTGTCAGCCTTTGGAGAAACCTACAGGCAAGGTAGTAACGGTCGGGCCCGGGCAAGCGGGTGACCTTCGGTCTATTGTGGCTTCTGCAGGACAAGGTACCACCATAGTGTTGAAGGACGGTCTTTATTTGATGGACAAGGGAGACAACCAGAGCAGGCTCTCCTTCAATGTGCCGGGCGTAACCCTGCGGTCCGAGTCCGGTGATCCCGGTGCGGTCGTCCTGGACGGCGGCTATGTAACCGGGGAACTCGTGTCCATCGCCGCATCCAATGTCACCATTGCAGAGCTGACTTTGAAACGTGCCTACTACCATCCGATACACATTACCGGAACCCCGGACGGCAACACAATAAGCGGCGTAAGGATATACAGAGTAAGAGTCATCGACCCTGCAGAGCAGGGTATCAAGATCAACCCATCCTCTGCCGGTGGATTCGTAGACCAGGGAACAGTGGAGTGCTGTCATATCGAACTGACCGGCCAAGGCCAAAAGCACGTGAGGAACAACTGTTATACCGGCGGCGTGGATGCGCACCAGGCCCGGGGATGGACTATCAGGTCGAACACTATCATAGGCTTTTGGTGTTCACAGGGACTGAGCGAGCATGGAGTCCACTTCTGGACAGGCAGCAGAGACACCCTGGTCGAGAGAAACACCATACTGGATTGTGCAAGAGGGATAGGCTTCGGCCTCGGCGAAAACGGCGCCGAGCGTCATTACAAAGACAATCCGTATGCCGGCGTGGGTTATATCGGTCACTACGATGGAATAATACGAAACAACTTCATTGCAGCCTTTTCAAATGATCTCTTCGCATCTTCATCTGGATTTGACTCCGGCATAGGTTTGGAGCAGGCACGCGGAGCCAAGGTCGTGCACAACACAATAGTCTCCTACAAGCCGCCTTTCTCCTCCATAGAGTGGCGGTTCGACAACACCTTGGTTTTGATCGCCAACAACCTGGTATCCCACAATCTCAGGGACAGGGGAGGCACTGCAACATTGAAAGGCAATATTGCGGAAGCCAAGCTTGATTGGTTCCAATCACCTGCCTCCGGTGACCTGCACATTAAAGCCGGAGTACCCCCTGTGGATGCCGGCATCCTGCTCGAGCCGGGCCTGTGCGACAAAGACATAGACGGCCAAGAGAGGGATCCTGCACCCGACGTCGGCGCAGACGAGCTTCAATAGCAGATCCCTGGAAACAGGGAAACAGAAAATTGGTTGGTTCCACTTCAAGGAGACCTTTTCGAATGTAACAGGCACTGCGGGGGGACGCCGAAGGGGACGAGACGCCTATGGGGAGTCGAGCACGGACCTTACCTTCCAGCATAGATCTGCAATGGAGTACGGTTTCTGTAGCCAACCTCGCAGTCCTTCACGCCTCATCTCGTGTATGTCTTCGGGGGCGGCATAACCAGATACCGCAACCACCTTGAGTTCCGGTTTTACTTTCTTCAATTGCCTGAAAAGCTGTGCGCCTCCGACCTTTGGCATAACCATGTCCAACAGCACCAAATCCACACTCCTCTCCTGAATCCACTTCAAGGCCTTGTCTGGATCGTGGGTCCTAAGTACCTCGTAACCCCTGGACGAGAGGGTTAGGTGCGCTACGTCCAAGTTTATCTCCTCGTCGTCGACCACCAAGACTGTCTCGGTGCCGCGAGGCAATTTCTTGCCGGCTTGCTCCGACTTGTACCACTCGAATCCCTGCCCCTGCTCCCCTCTGGTATCCCCTGCCGGTAACAGCAAAGTCACGGTGGTCCCCCTGTTTTCCTCTGTCTCCAGCAGCGCTCCACCCCCATGGCGTCTTACCACGCCGGCCGTTGTGAATAACCCGAGTCCCGTGCCTTTTCCCATTCCCTTGGTAGTGAAGAAGGGCTCGAACGCCCTCTT
This sequence comes from Deltaproteobacteria bacterium, assembly GCA_013152945.1. Classification (GTDB taxonomy): domain Bacteria; phylum Myxococcota_A; class JAADFL01; order JAADFL01; family JAADFL01; genus JAADFL01. Next base: position 2,545 of record JAADFL010000071.1, read on the forward strand.
CCTCACAGTGGCGGACATACCGCATCCATTATCCTGTACTCGAAAAACGATATAGTCCCCTGGCCCGGGCACGAGCACCACCCCTGTCAGGTCGTGGATATCGTCCTTTTCCAGGGAGAGAGCCACGACTTCGAGTATAATCCTGCCGCCTTGGACGTCCACGGCTTCCATGGAATTCTTGAGCAGGTTCAAGAGGGCTCTCGTAAGATCGTTCCTGTCCACGGTCACCTTGGGCAGCCCCGCCGCTATCGACATCTCTACTTTTATTCCCGGCCGCTTCTTCAGCAGTCCGCGTCTGAAAAGGTCCATGGCATCCTCTGCGAGCCTGTGCGGCGCGAGAGATTCGAGGAACTCCTCTTGCCCAGCATGCTTTGTGAATGACAGTAGCTTCATCGCCAGATCCGAGGCCTTCTTGGCCGCGTTTTTTATCTTTGTATAACGCTCGAAGTTCTCATTCTCCTCGCTCGTTCCCTCGATCCCCAGCTCGGAGAACCCCAAAATCACCTGCAGAAGGTTGTTGAAGTCGTGTGCGATGCCGGCAGCCAGTACCCCAACGGCTTCCAGGGTTTGTGTCCTTGAGAGCGCTTCCTGCATCCGCTCTTTTTCCTTGACGTCCGTAATATCCAGGCACAGCAGGTCGAGCCCTCCCATCGCACCGTCCAGCTTGTACCAGGGTGCGATGATATGGCGCATCCACCGCCACCCCTTGCCCGCCTTCTTGATCTTCACAAGGACTTCATCCGGCCTTTTCTCGGTCATCGCCCGTGTCACGCTCTGTGCAACAAGCGGCTGACTATCCGGATGAAGCACGTGCATTACGGCTTCAGGCCCCTTTCCTCTCAACTCCCCGAGGGTGAGCCCGATGTCTGCAAGAGAATCCTGGTTGGCCCAGATGTACTTGCCGTCCATGTCAATCCTCAGCGCAATGAACGGAGCCCTGTCCAGGAACTCGTGACACCAATAAAGATGCTCCAACTCTTCTTCGGGTACCATCCTCTCTCCCATGACATTCCTCCTTCAAGAAATCGCCACGAATCGTTTATCGTTGCATCAGGTTCACGTGGCACCATCCCCCTTGCTCCGTCCGTCCCCGTTTGTCTTTGTCTTCCCGTTTGTCTTTTTTTAGGAAGTTGCCTTTATACGCCTTTAAGCAATTAAACGAAGTGTCGCGAACACACTGTTATCTGCATTGCCTTCATCAGGGTGTTTCCGCTTCTTCCGTTAAACGTTTCCATAATGATTCAACTTGTAATTTCTTAGCCCAATGCTCCAGATAATCTATGTCCAATTCCCCATACTGTACTTCATAGACTCGCAGGGCATCGGTAAATTGCTTTTCACTTCCACCAGAGAGTTTTGCCCATCTCAATTTGGCCAGGATGGTATCTTCCGGAGTTGAAACTCGCATTTCCATGTCCATAAACTTTTCACAAATTTTGTGTGAAAAACGTGTCTGATCAAAAGGATCGTCGGTTAATAACCAAAAATCAACCTTATCACCGGTGGTTACATCAATTAGATTAAACATGCTCTGCCTGTTGATTGCATCAAGGATACTCTCTTCATCTAAATAAAAATCGGGCGGCGGGAAATTTTCTACCAATTTCATGACTTGTGGTTTTTCAATAGTAATGACCATATCTATATCGTGGGTAGATCGTGGTTCACCTTGTAAGCTTGAGGCAACAGAACCTGTTATCATATATTTGATTCCAATTAGATCGAGTGTTTGAATAACCCTCTTTAATAATTCCTGTTGTGACATTTATCCAGACGCTCCAAGAGTATTTTTTTAAATTCTTCATCACGAAGTTTCGGAAATCTCTTGTGTAATCCATGAATAAAAAGCTGCCTGGCAAATTCGGACAATTCAAATGCCTTAAGCAACCTTTTCTCGGGTGACATTTGGCGAAGTACTTGAATGTATATTTTATGATTTGGACGGTTTTTAATATTCATAAATCCCCCACAATTTCTATTGAATGTGCTGTATACACATAAGCATGCCGGCTAACGTTCCAGCATATTCGACCTTTCCGAAGGCAATACTCCGAAGGGCAACGGCGAATCCCACAGCGTATACGCCGTGTTATTTGATGTGGCCCGTTATAGTATTGAAAATGCTCATTGTAATCTTCCATTTCCATCATACCCAGTGGTTTTGTTTTTTTCTTCCCGTTTGAAAACTTCTCTCTGCCTTTCCATTTTTTCACTGCAACCTTTAAAACGAATCAAATTTTAACCAATTTTATTCTTGGGCAAAGCATAATCAACTATTTTTATAACCCCTCATTAAATCCCTCATTATAATCCCTTTGGTCTTGGTAACCCTGACCATTTCTTTCAGAACCTTCTCTCTAATATTTTAAGACATATCATGTAAAATAAATGACATGCAAGCAACATCGAAAGACCGACCGACTGGGACCGACGGGGGACGGGGACCGACGGGACCGACGGGGACCGACGGGGGACGGAGGCCTAAATCTACTGCAACTATACGCACTTACATGGATTGGGTGCCTGATTGGACACCTGTATCCCTGGAACCGCTCGTTTCGGTTTCTCAAACGAAAAAAAATCCCGGTCCACTGACCAACGATTTATTGACCAAAAACCCAGACCAAGAATTTAAAAAAGAAATAAGCCAATTGGGGCTCAAACAGTTAAGCAGACAAGCTCAAGCCAGTTGCATGATTTGACAAATAATATCAAGGGAGTCGCCACCTCCGTCCCCGTTTTTTTCCCGTTTTTTTTCTGCTTTTAAAAAGCCGGTCCTATATGCCTATTCTGACCAGGTCTATTAACGGCTCGGATTCATTCACTTCGATTCTCAGATCCACTTTTGCAAAAACAGCCCAGTCCTCTTCACCCCCGGGATCCACTATCTTTTGCTGAACCAGAAACAAGCCTTTTTCCTGCTCCCGAATCGTTGTGTTGTGAGGCAACCTGGCCTCGTGTGTAAGAATAATAGACGAGTGCTTCCCGAAGTACGGACCGATTTCCTGCTGCATTCGCTTCGGTGTCCAAAGATTGTCCGGGATTTGCCTTATATGCTCGCAAGCAGATTCGAAATCCCGACGATTGAGATCAGCCTGGATCATGTACAACTCGTTCCTTACCCTTGCCGCCAATTTCCGGGGATCCGCGAGTAATTGTTCGGTTACAGACGGGCCGCCCTGTGTTTCGGCCGAGGTGACCAAAGGAGCTTCTGCAGCCAATCCTTCCCACTCGTTCAACAGGCTGGAATCGACCAATTCCAACATGGTCCTGAAGTACGAAAGGATATCGGAAAAAAGGTCATCTCTCTTGTTTACGGGAACATTCTGCGAGGCTGTCTGATATACCTGTGACAAGTACCGGAGCAGGACGCCTTCACCCCTGGCCAATCCAAGATCCTTTACATATGAATTGAATCCCATACCCTTTTCGTACATCTCTCTCGCCACTGATTTCGGCCTGATATCGTTCTCTTTTACCCATGGATGAAGCTCGCTGAAAGCCCTGAATGTCTCCAGGAGGAATTCCTCTTTGGGCTTCGGGCATTCGACCTCTTCGAGCCGCGACATTCTCTCTTCGAAATCCACTCCCTGGGCCTTGAGTCTGGCTATCAACTCGTCCTTTAGTTTTTTTTCCTGCATTCTCAAAACAAATACCGGGTCTTCGAGCACGGCCTCTACAAGAGATAGTAAATCAAGGGCATAATCAGCGGCATGGGTATCCAGCATTTCAATGGTTTCTACCAGGTATAGCGAAAGCGTGTGGTGCAGGGAAAAGTTGTCCTGGAGATCCCGGTTCACCCCTATAACGGTTCCATGCCTGTTTTCGATTCTTGTAAGCTCTATTATGCCTGCGTCCACAAGCTCCTTGAAAAGGATTTTCGCCTTCCTTCGAAGCATCCTCTTCTTGCCGTCTTTGTGGTGGGCTCTGGAAATCAACTCCATGAGCCTCCTGTAACCGTTCCCCTTAACCCCCGGATCTCCTTTCAATGCAGCCACTACCATTCCATGGTTAAGTTCAAGCACCGGTCCAAGCGGTTCGGGACGGGAGGAAAGCAGCCTGTCGAAAGTTGACTCGTCCCAATGCTTGTAACCGCGTTTCGGCGGTGTCTTGCGGTGCAACTTGTTCTTCAGGTGAGGCTGGTTCTTGATCTTGAATGAGATCCTGCGGTTCTCCACGACATGCTCCGGGGCCAGCACGACCACGTTACCGTGATCGTCGAACCCCTTCCTGCCCGCCCTGCCCGCTATTTGGTGGAATTCCCTGGCTGAAAGTATCCGTGTCTTTTCGCCGTCGAACTTGCACAGCCTTGTGAATATCACCGTGCGAAGCGGAATATTGACACCCATGCCCAGGCTGTCGGTGCCGCTCACGACCTTGAGCATGCCGGACTGGCTCAACCTTTCCACCAGTCTCCTGTATTTCGGCAGTAATCCCGCATGGTGGATCCCGATCCCTACTCTTAGTAACCGGCGCAGATCCTTGCCGAAAGGAGTGTCGAATTTGAATTCTCCAATTACCTGCGCCAGGGCCTTCTTTTCGTCCTTTGAGCACAAGTCTATACTGCTCAATGCCTGGGCCTGCTCCACCGCCTCTCTCTGAGTGAAATTCACAACATAGACCGGGGCCTCCCTTGATTCCACCAGTTCCTTTACAGTCTCCTGCAGAAAACTCTCCTTGTACTCGAATTCGAGTGGAACCGGCCTTTCACTCCCCGAACACACGGCGACCTTCCTGGAGGTGAAATCCTCGAGCATCCGGGACGTGTCCGTCATATCTCCAAGCGTGGCGGACATGAGCAGAAAAACCGTGTCCTTCATGGTAATAAGCGGGATCTGCCAGGCCCCTCCCCTTTCCGGGTCTGCATAGAAATGAAACTCATCCATTACCACGTAATCGATCAATTCGTTTCCCATGAGCGCCATGTTCGCCAGTATCTCGGCAGTACAACAAATAATCGGCGCATCACGGTTCACGCTCCCATCTCCTGTCAAGAGTCCCACCCGCTGCGGGCCGAAGACGCGGCAAAAGTCGAAGAACTTCTCATTCACCAAGGCCTTTATGGGGCAGGTGTAGACGGATCGGCATCCCTCAGAGAGGGCCATGAAATGCAGCGCCATGGCCACAAGGGACTTGCCGGACCCGGTCGGCGTATCCAGGACCACGTGCTTGTGCTCCAGCAGAGCCAGGATCGCCTCTTCCTGGGCGGAATAGAGTTCGAATCCCAACGAGGCCGTGTAATCCAGGAAGGCATCCAACACCTCGTCCCTTGTAAGAGGAGCAGAGGCCTGCTCGAACATCTCCAGTTTTTCGCCCAGTAGGGCCGGTCCCGTTTGTTCCGGCATAGAGTCTTTGTTCCTGGAAATAAGCATGAAGGGATGATATGTCAATTCTTGAACTTGTTCCAATCGTTTCTTGTAACAGGCGCCGCCTGGATCAGGGTTGGGAGGTGGATTTCATGGTTAATGACAACAACCACTCGAGGCTCTTGTTTTGCGCCATCAGTGATTTGCACCTTGGGGAAGAAGACTCGGTGCTCACCAATTTGGAATTAGGCGAGCCTGTGTTGAACCCAAGGGGACCAAACAGGTGCATGACCACACTGGTCAACCTGTTGCACTCAATTAAACGTGAATTGAACGATGGGAAGCCAATCCCAAGGCTGGTCCTCCTTGGAGATGTAGTGGAATTGGCCCAGGCTCCTTTCCACCTGGCCACATCTTTTTTCAGGACATTGTTGTTCCTCTTATCCCAGCGTAAGCTGGCCGACCGCGTCGTTTACTGCCCCGGAAACCATGATCACGGTCTTTGGTCCCTGGCAAGGAATTCGGCATGGCTGGAAGGTCTTTGTTCACCTTCCGATCTCGAAGCACGAAACGATTTCAACTACACCACCCAGATTAGCAGACCTGCCAGGATACCCGTGCTGGAAAGACTCGGGAAACTCTTCCCTGAATACGAACACGACATAGACATGCTGGTTGCATACCCCAACTACCGGCTGGTTGCGGGAAGCAACCATGAGTTCATATTCACCCATGGTCACTTCATGGAGGATTCATACAAGTTGATGAGCATTGTTGCCAGGCGGCTCATGGAGAATGTACCCACGAAAAAACTTTCAACGGCCCCGAGGAAAACAGTGGAAGAACTCGAAAAAGACAATGCTGCATGGATAGATTTCGTATGGTCCGGTATTGCGAGCTCGGGACAGAGCGGCGCACTTTTCGAAAGAATCTACGAGGCTGTGATGGTAAGGGATCGCGAGGTGGCCGCCTTGTTGGACCGGGTATCGGTGGTTCTCAAGGAAGAATACGATATTCCTTACGTGATAGAGGCATTCGAAGACAGTGCATTCAAGGCAGTGCTCAAAAAAATCCTGGGCGAGATGGGTGTCATCGGCTCACATCATCGCGCTTCGGCAAGGGCCGGGGCCTTCACCAGGTCCCTCGAATCCGAATTAAAGGCGTACATCACGAATTACATATCCAGGCAACTCGCCTCGGAAGGAGATCGCCCTTCCATCGACAAGACAGTGTTCATCCACGGCCACACTCACAAGCCCTATTTTCAAGCAATAGAAGCAGGCGATTTCAAGAGCGTGGCGGCAGTAAACACAGGCGGTTGGGTGGTGGAGTCGAAAAATGTAACCAAGGCCGATCCAAGGCGGCCGGGGGTGGTTATCGGAACCGACCATGGTGATGTGGCCCTGCTCACCTTCAACAAGGGCCATGAACTTGTTTTCGAGTGTAAAGGTACAAATGACATCTGGTGCGCGCTCATACGCGAGCGCCTCGACACATTGGCACTGGAACTCGGAAGATCTGTTGTTGCTTCTTCCAGGATAAGGGAAAAACACCTTGAACAAAGAATGAAAAAGCTGGAACACAAACTCGACGAACTCTGATCAGGGCCGTCAAAAAACAAGGGTATGCCCAAAAAGACCTAATTTCACTTTTTCCAGTGCGTTTTTTCCATTCTTGCTCGTAATGGTGTCTGTATGTATATGTAGTAGTAGTATTGAATAATTTTTACGGAGGGAGCACATGAAAAAAAATCATATTCTGAAAAACTGCTTTTTGCTGTTCGTTTCAACCTTGCTCATTGGAGGTTGTGACAGCGGAACCACGCCGTCAGGGATAGGTAATGACGCAGAGCCCCAATACATCAAGGGTGGGGGCACGAACGGAGGCAAGATAGACGGCAGGCTCAATGTATTCGTATATGACGACGACACTGATAAACCTATCAAGGAAGCATTTGTGATGCTGGGCCCGGGACCCGAGCCCGATTTCTGGGGTTTTACAGATGAAACAGGTCTCATCACCTTCAGGAACAGCAATATAGACGGGCCCCAGGAACTTACGGTGTACAAGGAAGGGTTCCCGTTGAGTGTCATGTTCGGCCTGGATGCGGCAAATATCACACTGAGTATGAAACCTACCACGCCTGTTGAAACAGCGACCGTTGAAACAGCGACCGTCAAGGGCAAGGTAACCGGCCTGGACAAGATTGATACGCCTCCGGCAGGCTCTTTCAAGCTGGCTGTCGTAAGCTTCACCCTGCCTTCCATCTTTACTCCCGAGTTCGAAGACGTGCAGAAGATAGAACAACCGCCCGGCAACTTGAACCTGGTTTCACCCCAGATGCAAAGGGACACATACGAGCTTACCACCAGAGTGGGAAAACACGCGGTTTATGCGCTCGGCGGAATATACACACCAGGGCAAAACAACCAGGCCGATACATTCGAACTCAAGTTTCTCGGCTTGACAGACATAACTACAAAAAAGGACGAGATGAAGGAGGGAATCGATATCGATCTCTCTATTCCTCTCAGTAAGCCGGCAAAAATCCTGGTAACAAAATTACCCAAGGGGTCGGACTCTGCCGGCGGCATCGTGTTACTGGATATGAACGACAGGGGAACAATACTATTTTCACTTTCCGGAGACCGGGAAGGCAAGGAGTTGACCACATCTCTTCCCGAACTTGCAGGCGACCTCGACGGCAGTTCATTGACACTCTTTGTTCAGGCTTTCAAGCAGGTATGCCAGGGCCAGGGAGACCAAGAGAATTGTACAGAAGAGCCTCCGTCCAGCATAAAGATCGAGAAAAAAGTTGCCCTCAAGGATCTCGAAAACAAGGAGGTTTACGACCTCCTGGAACCACTCGAAGAAATGGATGTCGACACGAATTCATGGTCTTTCTCATTCAAGGCCCCGAGTGACATAGATATCATTACCTCGGACCTTGTAATAAAGGGCGCAACAGAGGACGAGGACCAAAAGCTTGCCTCGGTGACATTGTTCAACTCTTCCATGGATTCCTTCGCTCTCCCGGAGTTACCCGACACGAGCGGTTTCAACGGGTTTTCTTCAAAGGATATCACGTGGCAGGGCGGCGCCATGCGTTTTGATAGTGGTACCGATCCTTTCAACATACATTTCGACGATATCGGCAAGTTCATAACCCACATGTCGCAGGCGGAAAAATCTCTCGCACAATAACGCGGTAAAATACTATCCTGTGTTCCATGTTTTACTCCGGCCCGAAAATGCCGTTAGAATGTGTCGGGTTCGGGTGTAACCGATTTCATTCGTGACACCCGGAACACTGAAAGCAAAGGTGGAGACAGGCGGAAGATGGCAAAGAAGAAAAACGGGAATAAAAACGGCAAAACAAGAGACAGACATTCGCAAGAGGAGCCCGGCGGAAAAAGATTGTTGTTGTTGAGCTTGGTGGCGCTCGGAGTCGTGTACGGAGACATAGGCACGAGCCCGCTTTATGCCATAAGAGAATGCTTCTTCGGCGAATACGGTATCGAGCCTAGTCGTGCCAACGTTCTGGGTGTGCTCTCACTCGTACTTTGGGCGTTGATACTCGTGGTCTCGATCAAGTACCTCGTATTCGTAATGCGGGCCGACAATAACGGTGAGGGCGGAGTCCTTGCCCTGGCCGCACTGGTCGGTTACAAGAAGCGATCCAAACGCAGGGGGCTCATGTATATCATAATCCTCGGGTTGTTCGGAGCCGCCCTGCTCTATGGCGACGGCATGATAACTCCCGCTATCTCGGTCTTGAGTGCCGTGGAAGGGCTCAACGTGGCAACAGGGTTCTTTCAGCCCTACATCCTGCCCATCACCATATTCATCCTGGTCGGCCTTTTCCTGCTGCAAAGCAGGGGCACTGCAGGAATCGGAATCGTGTTCGGCCCTATTACCTTGTTATGGTTACTGACCATTGCCTTGCTTGGAGTACGCCAGATATTTCTCGAACCTCACATACTGACCGCAGCCAATCCCCTGCATGCAGTCAGCTTTTTCATCAACAACGGCGTACTTGGATTCTTCGTCCTTGGAGCAGTATTCCTGGTAGTAACAGGCACAGAGGCCTTGTACGCAGACATGGGCCACTTCGGCAAACGCCCTATAAGGCTGACCTGGCTCGTGGCGGTCCTGCCTGCATTGCTGTTGAACTACTTCGGCCAGGGCGCCCTGCTCCTGGCTCACCCTGAAGCCGCCCATAATCCTTTCTACAGCCTGGCTCCAAGGTGGGCAATCTATCCCCTGGTCATACTGGCCACACTGGCAACCATAATAGCATCACAGGCGGCGATTTCCGGCGCCTTCTCGTTGACCTTCCAGGCCATCCAATTGGGATACCTGCCCCGCATGAGAATAGTGCATACTTCGCCCAAGCAGATCGGGCAAATCTACCTGCCGCAGATCAACTGGATCCTGATGCTAGCCACGATCGCCCTTGTCCTGGGATTCAAGACATCCAGCCGCCTGGCTGCTGCATACGGCGTGGCAGTCACCACAACCATGGTAATTACATCCATACTTTTCTTCGTCGTGGCCCGTGACCGGTGGAAGTGGAACCCGTTTGCCACAGGGCTCCTTGTTTTCCTGTTCCTCCTGGTCGACCTCGCCTTTTTCGGGGCCAACATAATAAAAATATCCCATGGCGCATGGTTTCCCCTGGCAATAGGCGTAGCGGTCTACATAGTGATGAGCACATGGCACAAGGGTCGCGAGGTGTTGGCCAGAAGGTTCAGGGCAAAGACCATGTCTGTCGAGAAATTCATGGAAAAAATAAGCAGCCAGCCTCCGCCCCGGGTTCAGGGAACAGCGGTCTTCATGACAGGCAACCTGAAGCTGGTGCCACCGGCCTTGATGCACAATCTCTCGCACAACAAGGTCCTTCATGAAAAGGTTATATTCCTGACAATAGTAACACAGGAAGTCCCAAGGATAGGAGCAAGAGAAAGGGCGGAAGCAAAAGACCTCGGCCAGGGTATATTTTCGGTTACGTTAAACTATGGTTTCATGGAAGATCCCAATGTTCCAAGAGCGCTTGCCGCTGCGGAAGCCAAGGGACTGGATTTCGATCCCAAGGATGCCAGCTTCTTTCTTGGACGGGAGCGATTCCTTGCCAGAAAGAAAAAACAGGGCATGTCTGTTTGGCGTGAAAAAATCTTTGCCTTCTTGTCGAGGAACGCACTGGGCGCCACCGCCTTCTATAAAATCCCTGCAAACCAGGTAATCGAGGTGGGCGCACAGATAAAGCTCTAGGACTGTTGCCGATAGTATTAGCCGCGTTCCCACGAATCATGAAGCCCTAAACAGTTTCATAAAAAGGAGAACATTCAACATGGATATTCACTTCTTGCCAAACCTTTGCAAGGGGGTGTATTTATCCGTGCATGTAGAATTTATTTCAAGGAGGCAACGATGAAAAAGATTGTCCTTTTGTCTTTTGCCGTACTGGCAGGTTGCGCTGCACAGAAACCGGAGACCCAGGCCACTCCGAAACAGAAAGCGACAAAAGTAACAAAAGCGCCGAATGCTCCAAAGGTTACGGGGATCGACCTGGCCTCGATCGATCGAACCGCGGATCCCTGCAAGGATTTCTACCAATTTGCATGCGGAGGATGGATCAACAGCCACAAGATACCTGCGGACAAGGCCAGGTGGGGCACCTTTGACGAGCTTGCTGAAAAAGACCTCAAGAAGCTTCATGACATATGCGAGAACGCTGCAGCAGGCAAGAGCGATCCGGACGACCGTTTCGGCAAGAAGGTAGGAGACTTCTATGCTGCCTGTATGGATGAAGAGGGTATTGAAAAGAAGGGACTCGAAAACCTGAAGACTGAATGGCAAAAGCTCGACTCCATCTCCAAGCCCGCATCATTTGCTTCTGCTGTAGCACACCTGCACCGAATCGGGGTCGGCGCCGTATTCGATCTGGAAGCAATGCAGGACTTCAAGGATTCCACAAAGGTGGTTGCCTGGATATTCCAGGGCGGCCTGACCTTGCCGGACAGGGATTACTATCTCAAGACCGATGACAAAAGCAAGGAGATACAAAAAAACTACCGTTCTTACATCAAGCAGATGCTGGTACTGGCGGGATGCAAGGAAAAGAAGGCTGCAAAAAAAGCCGAGAAAATTTTCAACCTGGAAAAATCCCTTGCCCGGTCATATTGGACACGTACTGAAATGCGCGACCCTCACCGTATCTACAACCCCATGAGCAAGGCAGAGCTTAAAAAAACTTGTCCCAATTTCGACTGGCAGACATACTTCAATGATCTGCACATCAGTGAAAAAGGAATATTTGCAGTCAGTACGCCCAAGGCATTGAAGCACCTGTCATCCTTGATTGCAAAACCAGGCCCCAAAACCTGGAAGACATACCTGAAATGGCGGGTTCTCGACACCCTGGCAAGGGCAAGAGCATTGCCGAAAAAATTCACAGAGGAGCACTTCGCCTTTGTGTCAAAGAATTTCACCGGAGCCAAGGAGATGGAGCCAAGGTGGAAACACTGCACTAAGATGACTGATAAAATGCTCGGAGAGGCCCTCGGCCAGGCGTTTGTGAGGCGATGGTTCCCGCCAAAGGCTAAGAAGAATGCACTCCAACTCATCCGAAACATTCAACAAGCCATGCATGATAACCTGGAGCACCTGGGCTGGATGGATCAGCAGACCCGTGAAAAGGCGATATCCAAGCTTTCCAAGATTGCCAACAAGATAGGTTATCCCGATAAGTGGCGTGATTACTCAAGTGTTCAAATCGACCGAAAATCCTATTTTGGGAGCCTTTCCGCTGCAGCAACGTTCGAGACCAACCGTGAAATCGCCAAGATCGGCAAGCCTGTGGACCGTACAGAGTGGGAGATGACCCCGCCCACGGTAAATGCGTACTATGAGCCACAGCTCAACGAAATGGTTTTCCCTGCAGGCATATTGCAACCCGTATTCTACACGCAAGGCGCCAATGATGCAGTAAATTACGGCGGCATCGGCTTTGTCATGGGCCACGAACTGACTCACGGTTTCGACGACCAGGGCCGAAAGTTCGACGCACAGGGCAACATGGCGGATTGGTGGAGTCCCGATGTGAGCAAAAAATTCGAAGATCGTGCATCTTGCGTTGTAAAGCAGTTTTCAAACTATGTGGCGGTCGACAATCTAAAGCTGAACGGCAAGCTCACCCTTGGGGAGAACATTGCAGACCTCGGAGGGCTGAAGCTTTCCTTCTCTGCTTATAAGACTGCGCATAAAAATACGAAACCCGAACCCAACGTAGGAGGCTTCAGCCCGCAACAACAATTCTTCCTTTCAGCAGCACAGGTTTGGTGTTCAAAGTCCAGGCCCGAGTACGCCAGAAAAATGGTGGTCGTAGATCCTCATTCGCCTCCGAAATGGCGGGTGAACGGCCCTCTCTCCAACCTGGCTGACTTTTCCAAGGCCTTTTCCTGTAAACCCGGTGACCCAATGTCTCCAAAAGAACGCTGCCAGGTCTGGTAGATACTGCCTGTTGATCCTTTGCTCCATTCTCCTGTAAGGTAATTCCGGAGATTGCTTGGAGAAAACAATGTACTATGCAAACGGGCAGAGGAAAAAAGACGGACCGCTTTTCATAGCAATCTTTCTCGTGTTCATTTTCTTGCCTTCCTGGGCGATATTTTCAATCCCGGGATGTAGTCTGGTAGTGGACACAAAGGGTAAGGCCTGTAAAACCAATGAAGATTGCAGCAATCAAGGTTATACCTGCGACACAAACTCGGGCCGATGTGTAAATGCAGGAGATACTGATACGGACATTGATACAGACACAGACACGGACACAGATACTGACACGGACACGGACACTGACACGGACACTGACACTGACACTGACACGGACACAGACACTGACACTGACACGGACACGGACACTGACACGGACACGGACACAGACATGGACACGGACACGGACATGGACACGGACACAGACACAGACACTGACACTGACACTGACACTGACACTGACACGGACACAGACACGGACACAGACATGGACACGGACACGGACACAGACATAGATACAGACACAGACACAGACACAGACACCAAGTGCGATTCTCCGAAATGCAACGCAGGAGATGCGTGCATAGATCCCGGTCAATGCAACCCGAACCAAGGCGAAAGTATCTGCAAAACAGGAAATTTCGAGAACTCGTGCGGCGACAATAGGTGCAACTGCGGAGAGACACAGGAATCCTGTCCCGGCGACTGCACCTGGACACGACTCGATTTGGGGACCATGGTCTCCGGTATCAATGACATTGCATTCGATAATGATCAAAACCATGGATGCGCAGTAGGCACAGGCTTTATACTGTGTACGAAAAACCTCGGAGATTCCTGGACCGAAAACGACGCCAAGGGAACCTCTGGCAGCGACAAGTTGTACAGTGTAGACCTGAAACAAGGATACGGCCTTGCCGCCGGCGGCTATGGGGGTTTTCCCGGAAACGGCGTATTCCACTTCAGTAAAGACCACGGCGAAACCTGGAACCGGTACAAAGGATATAGTCCATCCGGCACAGAGCCCTCGGCCGTGAGCTGTGCAAAAGTTGACGCGAAAACCTACTGCTATGCCGTTGGCGGCCAGGACTGGATCGCCAAGGTGGATGTTGAACAGGAGAGTTCGTCCAGTCAAACCACGGACGGCACCTATTCATTCCTTGGAGTTCTGGCACAAGACTCGGGTTCCGTCTTTGCGTGCGGCACGAATGGTGCTTTGATACAAAGGCTGTCAGGGACAGGCATGTTGAAACCGCCGGACAATTGGAATCCCCCTGCATATGACATGACCGGCTTGTTCTTCCTTGAGTCGGGACATGGATGGGTTGTAGGCAATAATGGCTCCGGCTCGGTTATCTATAAAACGAGTTCACCATCCGCAGGATGGTTCAAGGTGGCTCAATTAACCGACCACAGTCTCCTGGACATAGTATTCCTCGACGACAATCTCGGGTATGCGATAGAAGCCGGGGGGCCAAGCATCCTGGTTACCAAAAACGGAGGAATCGACTGGGCGGAAGATTTTACCCTTGACAAATCGAAGGCCGATTTCAGTGCAATTGCCATGGTCAGGGTCACGGATGGAAAAAATTCTGGCCAAACTCTGGTATTTGCCGCCGGAGTCGACGATGGGCAAGGCATGATCTTTCGCATGACCTTGCAGGACCAACAGTAACAGCACGAAACCGGGATCCGGCATTCCCCGCATATACGCTCTTGCCCTTAATTTTCCTATTGACTATTATAAGCGGCTGGTATGATTTTACGGCGAAGAGAAACTTAGGATTCAACATGGATATGAAACGCACGGATAAGATACAGAGGTCTAACAAGGCCAGGAGACACAATGAACGCGGAATGCTCCTGGCTGACAAGGGCTGGCGGGAAGAGGCGATGCGTGAGTTCAAGAGAGCAATTGAACTCGATCCCGGTTTCACTGCCGCACGGGACAACCTTGCCTCCCTGCTTGCAGAGAACGGGAACTATCTTTCTTCACTCAAGGAGACAATAGCGACCATTGACTTGTCACCCGATGATCCGGAGGCATACCTGCGCCTGGCCGATTTCCTCACCATGAACTCCTATGCTACAGCCGAGCAATTGTATCAACGCGCCTGTGACCTCGACCCCGACTCGCTGGAGGCCCAGGCCGGACTGGCTTACATGCTTCACGAGGAGGGGAGGCTTGAAGAGGCAAGGGAACGGTACGAGGCTGCATTGGCCCAGGACGGCGAAGACGCCGACTTACACAGGGGATACGGCCGGGTCCTGCTCGATCTCGGGGAACTCAATGCAGCGGTCAAGGAACTGAAATCCATAATAGACAATGAACCTGACGATCCAGAGACTTTGTCCGACCTCGGCCTCGCTTATGCCAGCAAGGGTTTTCGTGATGCCGCCGCCAAGGCCTGGAAGAAGGCAATAGCACTGGACCCGAAACGACTCGAGGATTTGTACAACCTGGCTGCCCTGTATGCGTCTGCAGGCAAACGGGCAATGGCGTTCGATTGGCTCAAAAAGGCTGTTTCAAGAAATAGAGAACGCGTGCTTCTTTGGGTCAGGGAGGATCCGAGATTCGATTTGATCAGGCATGATCCAAGATTCGTGGCATTGTCCAGAAAATCCGGAACAAAACAACAAGATCATAAAAAGAAAGGCTGAAAAAAACCGGCCCACGGAAGACAAGGAGGAGAGATGGACTTTTTTCTCGATACTGCATTGGTCGATGAGATACGTGCCGGCCTTGAAATGGGCATGGTGGACGGGATAACCACGAACCCGAGCCTGGTAGCCAAGACAGGCAAAAAATTCATGGACGTGGTAAAGGAGATCCTCGACCTGGTTCCGGGTCCGGTCAGCATCGAGGCTGTCTCGGAAAAGGCCGAAGACATGATTGCCGAGGCAAGGGATATCTCCGGACTCGGCGAAAATGCAGTGGTAAAGATTCCCATGACAGAGGAAGGCTTGAAAGCAGTACGGGCACTGGGGGAAGAAGGCATCAGTACCAATGTGACACTGGTCTTTTCTCCCTTGCAGGCTTTGATGGCGGCCAAGGCAGGCGCAAGCTATGTCTCGCCCTTTGTTGGAAGGCTCGATGATGTAGGCGAAGACGGCATGTCCCTCGTATCACAGATTCTGGAGATATTCGACAACTACATGTTCGAGACAGAGGTCATAGTAGCCTCTGTCCGGACACCGACACATGTGCTTACAGCCGCAAGACTGGGAGCCGACATTGTCACCCTTCCTTACGGTGTGCTCAAAAAACTGCCCAAACATCCCCTGACGGATGTCGGTATCGCAAAGTTTCTCGCAGACTGGGAAAAAGTTCCCAAGTAACCCACCTTGCCTTCCAAGCAAATAGGAAAAGAAAGGATCTGGTTCAGGTACCACGACGGGTCGGAACCCGGTTTGCTGTTCGTGCATGGCGCCGGCGGCAATTCCCTGTCATGGATACTTCAATACAGGCATTTCAGGGGCAAGAGAATTATTGTTCAACCCGACCTGCCCGGGCATGGGAAGAGTACGGGCGACGGCCGGGAAAGTCTCGTGGCATACGCACGGTTCTTGAAAAACCTGGTCACGGAGCTCGGCCTTTCCAGGGTTGTTGTAGCCGGACATTCCATGGGAGGGGGCATAGCCCTCGAGTTCGCCATCAATTACCCTGATCTCGTGGAGGGCCTGGTATTGGCGGGCACCGGCGCCAGGTTGACAGTATCCGGCCGGATCATTGACCTCGTAAGTACGAATCCTGCCGCTTTGCCGAAGCTGTTAAGTAAATGGATTTGCGCTCCCGGCGTGTCCAGGGTCATTATCAAACGTTCCATTGCCATGCTCGAACAAACCGATCCGAAGGTGCTTCAAAAGGATTTCGAGGCATGTAAACGCCTTGACCTGACACCCGAAATCGATAGGATTGAGGCGCCGGCCGTGGTCATCACAGGCATGCAGGACAGGATGACGCCGGTCATTATGGGCAGGCAGCTTACACAAGGATTGCCGAATGCAAGACACGTTATCCTGGAAGGCGCGGGACACATGGTCATGGTGGAAAAGGCGCAGGAGTTCAACTCGACAATGGATTCCTTTCTGCATGAGATCGCACAACACAAGTTTCGATATCGATGATATTGCAGTAAGCCTTTTACGCCCCGGAGGTCAGGGGTGATAGAACCAAATGCCCTTAAGAAGCTCGGGGAGATCCTTGGTCCGGGGGGATTGATAAAAGATGCGGTCGGCCTCACCTGTTATTCGTACGATGCAATGCCCTATTCTCCTGAAGGCAACCAGAGGGTAATGCCTGATGCGGTCGCACTGCCGAGAGACGCGGACCAGGTATGTGAAATCGTTTCACTTGCAAATGAATTCAGGTTTCCGATCGTACCGAGGGGCGCGGGAACCGGCATGACAGGCGGCGCACGGCCCACCATGGGTGGGCTCGTGTTGGCTTTCTCCAGGATGAATAACATGGAAATCCTGGACAAGGATCTGACTGCGCGGGTGCAACCCGGAGTAATAACATCAAGGATCCAGCAGGAAGCGGAAAGAGCGGGGCTGTTTTACCCGCCCGACCCTGCAAGCAGCGAGGCATGTACCATCGGAGGCAATATCGCGGAAAACGCAGGCGGCTTAAGGGCCGTGAAATACGGGGTAACCAGGGATTACGTGCTCGGGCTGGATGCCGTGCTCGGAGACGCAACCAGGATCAAGGCGGGAGCAAAGACGGTCAAGTCTGTTGCCGGCCTGGACATGGTGAGCCTGTTGGCCGGTTCGGAAGGAACATTGGGACTGGTCCTCGAAGCCTGGTTGAAGCTCTTGCCGTTGCCCGAATCGAGGTGCACCCTGTTGGCCTTGTTCGAAACAGCGGACCAGGCGGCATCTGCTGCACCGGCAATCCTGACCGCAAGACTCGACCCTACTGCCCTGGAATTCATGGATCGTTACACCATCGAGTGTGTTGCAGACCAATTGGACGAACTCGGCACGAACATTCCAGGCGCCATGCTGCTCGTAGAGCTGGATGGAGGAATAGGGGATACGAAGCGGCGAATCAGGGATGTCCGGTCGATTTGCACCGACCTGGGGGCATATAATACACGGATATCAGACAGCGAAGAGGCCAGGGAACAGCTCTGGAAGGCCAGGAAAGCAATTTCACCCGCCCTTGGAAAGTTGGCTCCGTTCAAGATCGACGAGGATGTCGCTGTTCCAAGGTCCCGCCTTGCCGAACTGGTAAGGGGAGCAGGTGAAATCGGCTTGAAAAACGGATTGAAATGCGCCTGCTACGGACACGCAGGCGATGGAAACCTGCACGTCAATTACCTGGTGCCGGCCGGGGAAAAACCGGCAGGGGCTGAAAAAGTCGCAAGGGAGCTATTTGAACTTGCAATCTCTCTCGGAGGCACCATTTCAGGAGAACACGGAATAGGCACGGCCAAGAGAATGTACCTGGAACTAGAAACAGGCAGGGCCGGCCTGGATATAATGGCAAGCGTGAAACAGGCACTCGATCCGAAAGGAATCATGAACCCGGGCAAGTTGCTGCCAAAAGATTATGACACTATGCCGGGTTACGTGCGGAAAAATACAGAGTGACCACAAAGCGGGATAAATCTGCAAGCCCTGTCGGGTTGACTTCCATTAGCCGGATTGCAGAGTCAACCGATGCCTGCAGGAGATGCGGGCTCTGTTCATCCGTATGTCCCGTCTTTGATGTGTTGGGCCTCGAGTGCGCCTCTCCAAGGGGTAAGCTCCAGCTCGTTGCCGCTGCAGGTCAAGGCGACCTGTCATGCACAAAAGAACTGGAAAAGGCTCTCTGCCTTTGCGTCGGATGCGGGGCATGCTCTGAAAGATGCCCGAACCTCGTCATGGCAAAGGAGACGCTTCTTGCCGCCAAACAGGTCCTGCCCGGAAAAAGACCGGGCAGGGTTTTCCGGATAGCAGCCGGTCTGATGTCACGTGAAAAAACAATCAGTCATGCGGCAGGTATTGCAAAAAGCCTGCGTCCCTTGTGGGCATCGAGTTTGCCGGACGACCAGGGCCTTGTAATGAGACTGGCCAAGCCGGGCGCAAGGTTCCCGAAACTGGCTGAAACCAACCTGAAGAAGATCTGGCCCAGGAACGAAAAAAACGGGAAACCAGTTTCGCTGATGCCGAGGGATGGGTCGCCAAACGCCATAGCCGGCATCTTTCCGGGATGCATACATACCTACTTGACTCCAAAAGCAGGGATTTCACTCGCAAGGGTGCTGGCTGCCGCCGGTTTCCGGGTTGACCTCCTTGAAAACACGGGATGTTGCGGCCTGCCCGCCCTGTCTGCAGGAAATACAAAGCAAGCACAAAAGGCAATGGCGCACAACCTCGATGTAATAGATATTGAAAAATATTCGGTCATAGTAACCCCCTGTGCATCCTGCGCAGCAATGCTCAAGGTGCACTACCCGGCATTGGCCTCGAAAACAGGTTACAATCAAGCCGGCATTGCCGAAAGACTCGCTGCAAAAGTACAGGTCCTAAGCCAGGTCCTTGCAAAACACACGGGGAAAATCGCTCAAAGGGAAAAGGTCACCAAAGAGGGAACGGAAACGATTGCCTATCACACGCCCTGCCATCTTGCAAAGGCCTTGGGAGATTCAACTTCGGGTCCAAAGGTCATGCAACGTATCGAAAATGCCGGTTACAGGCAGACAAAGCCTGCCTGCTGCGGACAAGGCGGACTATTCGGGGTGGAAAATCCTGAAATATCCGGCAAAATCGGTTCAAAGGCAGCAAAGATACTGCTCGGCACAGGCGCCTCAACAGTGGCAACCGAATGCTCCGGATGCTACCTGCAACTATACGACCTTCTCTGGAGGGAAAACAGGAAAGCAGAAGTAATCTGGCTGGCCGAGGCAATCGAACGATTCGGCCTTGCAGGAACGTGAACAGGAAAAAATCAAGCCCATGAGCCCGGGTCAACGGTGGCCTGCCAGAGCAAAGCGAGCCTACCCTTGATGCCGGCGAAACGGACCGGGCAAGATAGAAAAAGAAAATGGGTTCAAACTCCGGGGCCAGTATAATTTACTCCCAGAGCGGCTCCACTACTCCGGGTTCATCCCTTAAAAGCACAGCCCCCACCCTTTCGAGATCCTGAACCAGCTCGCAGACATCCCGCCTGGCCCGAATAGGCCCTACGTCGTAATCAGCCCTTAAGACAGCGACAAGATCCTCGATCGTCTTGTCCCCCTGCTCCGCGGATTTCCACAGAAATGTGCCTGTCTCATTGAGCACGTGCATCACAGGCTGTGGTCCTGGTATAACGATTATTGTTTCACCCTCGACTACCTGCCAGGCAATGTCAGGATGGTGAACCATGTACTTGCCGAGCAGGTGGGCCCACTTGCTCCTTGAATTCGCAGAAGATCCGGATGACCGCCTCTTCATGCTCTTCCTTTGCATCATCTCTTTCTCCCCTAAATTTCGAGCGCGTGCCTTCGTGTTCACTACCTGCTCGATGTCTGGATCAAGGCATTACCCGCAGAAAAGAGAGTTGTCAACCTACACGTACACGCTACCGTGCGCAAAACACCTTTTATCCGGAAGTTGATATATTAATAATTTAAATATAACAATATTATTCCCAAAATATTCAATATATTTCGACCACAAAAGCCGGAGGTTCACTTTTTTCTGTAAATCCGCACAAATTGCATTGCCATGAAACCTGAATTGAAGTAAAGTTTTTTCTTGTCTCACCGAAGAGATAGGGGGTATGTGGATCCTTGAATACGATAATAGAGAGCCCCGAAAACGGATCCCTTGTTTTTGGTAACGGATGTCGGTCCTTGGGGCGGGATCGACAACATGGTGGAGAGTTCCAATGAACAAATTTGGCTTGTTTTTGTTGGTGGTCATGCAGGCAACTGTTGCAATGTTTCTTGGCGGGTGCGATTGCGGAGGTGGAAATAACGGCTGCAAGCTGGACAGCGACTGCTCCAACGGCCAGGTCTGCGATGTGAACACAGGCAAATGCAAACCTGCGGAACTGGTTCCGGGAATCAAGATAAAAGACCTGGATCCCAACAAAGTCAACATATTGGAGCAGGACAAGGACGATACGGACACATCGACCGAGGGTTTCCAGTTCACCCTGGTCGCCGACGCCACTAATATCGAGTCAGGCCAACAAGCCAAGCTGTGCAAACTCGTCGATGACGGCCAGGGAGGCAAGAAGGAAAAAGACTGTGTAACCCAGGGACTGGTCAAGGATGGCAACAGGATTTTCGTAACCTTTACCGACTATACCCTGGACTTTGGGTTACAAACTCTTAGGGTGACCGCCTCGAACAAGTCGGGAAAAGAAGCACAGGATCAAGTCGAAGTAAGGGCATTGGCCCCGAATGCATGTGCAGTCACGATACAGGCTCCCGCCAACCATGCGACCCTGACATCCGACGACGACAAGAATAATGAGCGACCGGACCTGCAATATGACGTGGTTGCCTCGGCAATCAACGTGGAGGCCGGAAATACCTGTACCCTTACCGCTGGAGACAGGCCTGCGGTTCAAGCCCAGCCACAGGGGACTACGGTTACATTCCAGGACGCGGACCTGCCCATATCCAGGCAACCGGACAGCCTGAAATTGACCGTGGAATGTACAAACAATGTGGGCAACACCTGCTCGGACTCGGTAACGATTGCCGTAGATTTACCTGACTGCCAGGTAACTATTACGCCTCCTTCCGGCACATTCAACGCCTCTGACGACGAAGACGCCGACACGGATGGATTGCAAAAAACCGTAACTGTCACGTCCGACGAATGTCCGGACGGAACAGACGTAGTGCTCACGGTAAACGGCGCTGATGAGCCCACGGCCCAGCTCTCCAATCACACGGCGAAATTCACGATAACCCTGCCGGACGACATCGACAGGAACCCTGCCGGACCATCCCAGGTCGAGGCCAACCTTTCGAGTCCGGACAATAGGACAGGTCATGACCTGGTGCAATACAGTGTTGACACTGTGCCGCCCGTGGCTGCTATTACCGATCCCCCTGACGGTGCGGTACTCGGCAAGGCCGACGATTATAACCCTGCCACGGCGGACATTCTCGAACACGACGTCGTGGGAACCGTTTCCAACGGAGACAAGGGCACGGTGATTTCACTGTTCCTGGACCAGGCCCAGGACCCGGTGGAAACGTATACGATGAGCAGCGACGATGTCTCGAATGATCCTTTCCAGTTCAGGTTCAGGGTGGTGCCATTCGATGAAGGGACACACGTATTGAAGGTCACGGCCCAGGATCCTGCGGGCAACCAGGGAGAAGCGGAGAACAGCCTGACAGTCAGCATGGCAGAACCCGGGGTGCACATTACCGACCCCATGCAGAGCGGAACAGACCCGGCAGTGCTTGGTTGCGGAGATGACCTGAATGACCAGGTGGACAGCCTTCAATACCTTGTCTGCGCAGACACGGCCAATGTTCCGAAGGGACCGAATTCAACTCTTTCCATTGACAACGGAGAGCCCATACCGGGCACCGTGGACGACACAGGCAAAACATGCTTCATGGTTGCACTGGGAGATGGAGAACACCAGTTGGTTGCCTGCGTACAGGTACAGGGCTTTGACGAGGTTTGCAGCGACCCGGTCACGGTCGACGTGGACTGGACTCCACCGGTGATAACCTTTGACTACTATGGCGATGGCATGCCAATCAACACGCCTGTCTTCGATCTTGCTGGCGGGGTTGCGGGAGCGGCGGACGGCACTGACGTGGTCCTTACCGTGGACACTAACGATCCTGTCAAGACTACTCTGGCCGAGGGAGGATTCACTTTCAAGAATGTCACGCTCACAGGCGAAGGCGACCACAATCTCACGGTATCAGTAAAGTTGGATAATGGGTGCGAGGCATCCAAGACCATCAAGCTTACCTTGGATGTCACTCCGCCCAGCCTAGGGATGTTCCTGAAACCCGCCGACGGCAACGAGAGGGCTGCGGACGGCGCTGCTCTTGTCGAGGCCGACGACCTTGACAGCGACTGCTCGGACGGCTTCCAGAGCAATGTCGTAGTTCACGTGCAAGGTGTACCAGCAGGAACCGAGGTCAGATTGTGGCTCAACTCTGCAACTCCTGTTACAGCCAACACAGACGATTCGGGAACAGTGCTCTTTGACAACGTGTTCCTGAAAGAGGGCAGCAACCTGATGACTGCCAGGGCAACCGACATTGCAGGAAACGAGGGCATGGCAAATGCATCGTTTACAGCCAACTGCGGGTGTCCTGTTGCAACCGTGACACCCGGAGCGGGTGAATACGTGACTACCGACGACGACGTTGATCCGAACACGGATGGTGTGCAGGCAGACATACACGTGGACTCGGATGCAGGGCCGAACGTCATATTCAAGTTATACATCAATGAGGGCATGGGCCTGCCTTGCCAGCTCAACGAGCAGGTACAAACGAGTGATTCCAACGGCGACGCAACGTTCCCGGCTGTTCCGCTTTGCCAGGGCGAGAACACCATCAGGATAACCTCGGACGATGCGGGCAAGGTGTGCACAATTGCCATGCACAGCGTAACAGTCAAGCTTGGCAAACCCTCGATACAGTTCGCCAACCTGGCTGACGGCCAATACTTGAATCTTTCCAACGAAGACTCTTCTCCGGGCGCACCGGGTTTCCAGTACGACGTGCAGTTCACGACCCTGGAGGCTGAAGACGGCAGCATTGCCACCCTGACCGTGAACGGCACGGATGTCTATACAGCCACAGTGGCATCCGGGGCAGGCACCTTCAAAGACGTAAAACTATGCGACCAGGCTGCATGCGAAAACACCGATACAGTGCTGGAAGCAAAGGTAAAGGATCTCGCAGACCAGGAGAGCGACCCGGCACAGTTGACCGTGCACGTGGACAGAGTGGCGCCGGTAGTAGAGATAACCAAACCCAATAAGGACTTACTGGGTAATGCAGACGACGAGAG
>JAADFL010000072.1 GCA_013152945.1 Deltaproteobacteria bacterium
TGCGCGTCAATGGATTTTTACTGATGCGAAACTTCCTGAAATGACAGCACGTTTTTGATGCCCTCAAAATCAACCTGGGTGGGGAGAGTCCAGTCAAAATCAACCTGGGTGGGGAGAGTCCAGTAGTAAAGTTAAACGTGCAACTTGTCAAAAAAAAGCGGGTGGACCCTTTTGAGTCCACCCGCCAAAAAGATCGGATACCTTTCACTACTGGGTGAGGTACTTGAGCGGACGCTTGATCATGTTCCATTCACCGGTCTCGGGATTCCAGGTGCAATTGGCAAAAGCAAGCCAGTTGCTGTTGTCGATCTTGGGGAAGTCCGACCTGAAGTAGTAACCGGGCCACCTGGTCTCCTCGCGGAACAGTATGGTCCTGACATGGATCTCGGCCTGCCACATTCTCTGCACATTTTCCCAGCACCTCATGAGTTCGTGCAGGTTTTCCGCTGCCAATTTCTCCGAGTCTTCCTTCAGGAAGTTAAGGAGTTCCATGCCCTTGTCCAAAAGCGCCTTGTTGGTCGTAAACTGTGATGTCACACCGCCTGCATACTCATCCATGATCTTCTGGAGACGGAACATGAACTGCTTGGGCCTGATGTAGTTCGGGTTGATATTCGGATCCGTGGTCTTGCCCTTGTTCTCCTCGAAAAGCTCAAGGGGTTTCAAAATTGTCTTCTTGAGATCTTCGGTCTTTGCCATGTCCACGTTGGGCTGGGTGTTGTTATCGACGATGAAGGAGATGGCTGCCTTGGCTGCTATCCTGCCCTCTGTGTGAGAACCGGAGGAAAACTTGTGACTGGATGCACCGGATGCATCACCGGCACAGAATAGGCCCTTGACCGTGGACATATTAGCATAACCCCAGAAGTACTCGGACTTGGTGGCATCGTTCTGCAGGTCCTCGGGTCCGGAAACCCACGCGCCTGACGCACCGGAGTGAGAGCCGATGAAATAAGGCTCTGCAGCAGCGATCTCGGATGGCTTCTCCTCAGGAGCAACATTGGTGGCTGCCCATAAGAGAGCCTGGGAGATGGTCATGTCCAGGAAGTCTTCCCATGCCTCGGCCTCGAGTTCCTTCATCTTCTTCTTGTAAGCCTTGGGATCATCTTTGTAATTCTCGGCCAGCTTGCCAATGGCCTCTTCGGTCCGCATGTATATGGGACCCAGACCTTCCATTACGTCGAGCATCCCGAGCCAGTTACGAAGGTTGGCCGGAACAGGTTTTACCTTGCCGTACGGAGCCCATTTTTCCAGTTCGTCCCTGCGGGTTTCCATGTAGGCCTCGCCCTTTGCATTGGTGGCCCTGGACTTGAAGAGCAGGAACCACGCTCCGACAGGACCGTATGCATCCTTAAAGCGCACGGGAATGAACCTGACTTCCTGGCAGGTCATCTCCGCCCCGGCCTTGATGGTGAAGTATGTGCTCGACCCGGAGTTCCACGGTGGGTACCAGGCACGTCCGAGTCCCTCTCCCGTGCTCCTTGGCTTGAACACGTGAACTGCGCCGCCCATGCAAACCAGGACAGCCTTGGCCTTGAAAATATAAAACTTGTTCTCACGTACGCTGAAGCCCACGGCGCCGGCCACCCTGTCGCCATCCATCAAGGGCTCGACTATGAAGACGCGCTCGAAATATTCGCCGTTGTCACCAAGCTCGGCAAGGGCATTCTTGGCTGCCTCGGCAACAAGGACCTTGTAAGATTCACCGTTGATCATGAGTTGCCACCGGCCTTCATGAACGTATTTGCCCTCTTCGTCCTTCCAAATCGGAAGGCCCCATTTTTCGAATAGATGTACAGTTGAATCCACGTGACGCGCAATATTCGCCACCAAGTCCTCGCGTGTTACGCCCATGAGATCGTTGCGCACGTAGTCGATATAATCCTTCAACGTATTGTTGCCGGAATTCAGGTCTACGTACTGGTTGATTGCCGAAAGGCCCATGGCCACCGCACCGGAGCGATCCATGGCTGCCTTGTCGACCAATGTCACCTTCAAATTGTTCATTTTTGCCCAGTGAGCCGCCTCTACTGCTGCTCCACAGGCAGACATTCCGCCACCGACTATCAAGAGATCGGTGGTCACTTCTACGTTTTCAAACTCTGCTACCATTGTTTGCACCCCTTTCCATTCAGGTTACGATTTCCAAACTCGGTCAAATCTTTGCCAATTCCGGAAGCCTCAGGGATTCCGGTTCAGTAAAGAGCAACGGCGATTTCAGGTCCTCGGTCCCGGATTTGAATTCGCCATCAGGCTTGGCCGAACCCTCGGGGGTTTTCCTGATTGGGAACTTAAACCGTTTGAGTGTGCCGTTACGGAATTTGACAGTCCACATAATCGAGTCCGTGCTCCTCATTGGAGTCACAGAAGCGCCTAGGGGCACAAAGTCGGCATAACTTCGCATCTCGACCGCCTGGGTCGGGCATATCTTGACGCAATTATAACACTCCCAGCACATCTCTGGTTCCTGGTTGTAAGCCTTCTCGATGTCCTTGTTGAGCACCATTAGATCGTTGGGGCAAATATGCTGGCATGCGGTCTTATCCAGCGCTTTACACCCATCACACTTTTCCGGATTGACATAACTTGGCATCCTCTACCTCCGTTTCGTTAAAAAGTTGAACAACAAAAAAATACAACCCGCCCGATATGGATCTTGACTCTTCTTGTCATTTTCTTGGTGTCTAATTTCGAGCGGTTCACCTTCATTTCTTCAACCGGCCTACACGTATATGCAGTCCCATTGAGCATGTCAAGCTCTTTCTTGCTATAAATAGGTCGGATATTAAATTTAAGCCCACATGTTAGACTTTTTGCCAAACATGTATTGTAATGTATTGCAACATTGAAACATATTTCAGCACTTGGGTAACGAATTTCGATGACCAAAGAAAGAACTTGGCGACTTTCGGCCATTAACAACTATGAAACCTTATCTTGGGAGATGAGTAATTTGACAATCGCAGGAAACATTTTAAGGGGTATAAAAGATCTGCTTGTTTAAAGAAAGGATTACCCGGGCATCCGGCCCGGCAAACTGTGACTGCTCCATCCTTGACCATGGTTTCAGCCTGTGTTAATTGCAAAACCTCCATTGCAGGCAGATACCTGCATGGCGATGAGAACCATCCGGTGGCAAGGAGAGTCAAATGCCTGCACCTGATCTAAATACTATCGTGTCCCTTTGCAAGAGAAGGGGATTCTTGTTCCAGAGCAGTGAAATTTATGGAGGACTGGAATCGACCTGGGATTATGGCCCACTTGGTGTTGAACTGAAGAATAATGTTAAAAGGGATTGGTGGCGGGCCAATGTATACGACAGGGACGACATGGAGGGCCTGGATGCGGCAATCCTGATGAAACGGGAGGTGTGGCTGTATTCCGGGCATGAGAAGACCTTTCACGATCCACTGGTGGATTGTAAGAAATGCCGGAAACGCTTCAGGGCAGACCTTCTCGAACCAGGGACCGGAACATGTCCCGAATGCGGGGGAGAACTTACAGAACCGAGACAGTTCAACCTCATGTTCAGGACACACATGGGACCGGTCGAAGAAGAAGGATCGAGAGTTTACTTGAGGCCCGAAACCGCCCAGGGGATATTTGTCAACTATGCGAACGTTCAAACCTCTATGAGGCGCAAGCTCCCGTTCGGCATCGCCCAAATTGGCAAGGCCTTCAGGAACGAGATAGTTACAGGCAGCTTCATATTCAGGACACGTGAGTTCGAACAGATGGAAATAGAGTACTTCTGTAAGCCCGGGGAAGATGAAAAAGTTCATAACCAATGGGTCGAGCAACGCATGAAATGGTATTTGGAACTCGGCATCTCCAGTGACAGGATAAGACTCTACAATGTCCCGAAGGAGGATCTGGCTCATTATTCCAAGGCCACGGTCGACATCGAGTACAGGTATCCCATGGGGTGGTCGGAGATAGAGGGCATAGCGAACCGCACGGATTTCGACCTGGCCTCGCACTCAAAGTCACCAAAGGACAACGAGGGAAAACGAAAGAACAGGCACAGCAATGTTGACCTGACCTATTTCGACCCGGAGAAAAAAGAACATTTCTTTCCCTACGTGGTGGAGCCCTCTGCAGGCGTGGACAGAATCGTACTGGCACTGCTCTGCGAAGCATACGGGGAAAGGGATACGGGTAAGGGGCGGCCCAGGGTAGTTCTTTCCTTGAATCCCAGCCTGGCTCCTATCAAAGCCGCCGTGCTTCCTTTGAAGCGAAATGAGCCGAGGATTGTGCAGAAGGCCAAGTCGGTGAAAAAAAGACTGTCAGCTTCATTGAGAGCCGTGTACGATGATACCGGTGGAATAGGGAAGCTGTATGCGAGACAGGACGAGATCGGGACCCCGTTTTGCTGCACCGTGGACTTTCAGACCCTGGAGGACGACACGGTTACTGTAAGGGACAGGGATACATGGGAACAAACGAGGGTTTCAGTGGAAAAGCTTTCCCTGTATCTTTCGGATCGCATTTTCAAGGCGGGGTACAGTACATGATGGGAGTTAAAGCTATTCCAGGAAAGCTTCTTCTTTTTGTGGCCGTCTCTGCGTTCGTATCGGCATGTGCAGGAGGACAGCCTGTCGTGCAGGGACCTCCTGTTGCTACCTTCGTGTTGCTAGGTGATACACGGCCGGTAGGCACAGGTGTCCAGCCATACGCCTTCCAGGAGTTGGTGGACATGGTTGCCCGTGAAAAGCCCCTTGCCGTGTTTCATACAGGTGACATCATTGACGGATACGGACTTGATAAACAGGATTCTATTGCTTCATACAAGGAATTCAAAAGGGTTGCATCCGGTTTCGGGGTCCCTGTCTATGCAGTACCCGGCGATCATGATGTATTCGACGTAATCTCCGAAGACCTGTTTAAAACGCAGGTAGGTCCGTTATACAGATCGGTCGAAATAAGCGGGTGCGCGTTCATTTTATTGAACACGGAAACACCGGGCGCTCCAATGAGGCTGGATAGCGAACAGTACAAATGGCTGGAAACGGAATTAAAAAAATTCCACCAGACCACAAGGCAGATTTTCATTGTAATGCACAGACCGCTATGGCCCGTGGACGGGCAAAAAGGTAATTCCCTCGATGCATATAGGAATCATAGGGATTACCTTGTCGGCCTTTTTAAAAAATACGGCGTCCGGTTTGTTTTCACCGGTCACGAGCACCTTTACGCCAAGGTCGAAAAGGATGGGATTACCCAGTTCATCACCGGCGGCGGCGGTGCTCCCCTGGATGCCGAAGAAAGCGAAGGCGGATATAATCATTTCATTGTAGTCACCGTGACCGGACCTTTCCCGGAAACCCCTGATTCACCTGCCAGGCCAGTGGAAGTAAAAATTCATCCTGTTCGCGTGTCGGATCCGGTGTCTGTGGCACTGGAGAACATCCATAACGGTGAGCCGGTGCTTTCATTCGACATAATAAAAAGAGCCCGGGGTATGAACAGGCTGCAGAATCATCCCGATGTCAAGATCGTACTGGGAATTACACACATGGCCATCGGTGAAATGGCGACAGGCCGCGACATGATAGGCGAAGTCATTTCCAGGCGCCCGGGCTCTGCGCTTACCGCAGGTAACATGTTGATGTACATGGGATGGCCGCGGGAGGCAGCCACGGTATTCATGGCTGGAATTAAGAAAAAACCGAGGGATCCACTTCTATACGAAGGTATGGCGGAAGCCTGGTTCAAACTCGGCAACAGACCCAATGCGGTAAAGGCCCTCATTTCGGCTGCAAAAATCAACAGGAGATACGCCAATCCATATTACAGGCTCATGAATTTTTATCTCAAGGACGAAAAGCCCGACAAGGCCAAGAAGGCAGCAGCCAATTTCGTCAAGATAAGGCCTTTTGGCCGCAGAGCATCAAAGGCATTGAAGCTGTTGAATCGCAAACTTCCCAGGCCGCCGCCGCCTGGAACAGCGGGCAATGGCAGGTGAAGTTACAAGGTATTTTTCACAGGTTTTCGACAGGGAGGAACGGCAGATGGCTAGAAAAGCTCGTAAGACTAGGAAACAACGGGTATCAACGAAAAAAATCACGACAAAGAAGAAGACCAAGAAACTGGTATACTTTTTTGGAGGAAAGCAGACAGAGGGAAGGGCGGAACAAAAGGATATCCTTGGCGGCAAGGGCGCGAACCTGGCAGAGATGTGCAGGCTGGGCCTACCCGTTCCTCCTGGATTCACCATTACTGCCGAGGCCTGTGCCGCATTCCAGGATCTGAAGGGCAAATGGCCAAAGGGCTTGAAGGAAGAGGTTTTAAGGAACATTAAAAAGCTCGAGAATATGATGTCCGCCAAACTCGGGGATCCGAAAAAGACGCTCCTGGTCTCGGTCCGTTCAGGCGCGGCAATCTCTATGCCCGGAATGATGGATACCGTGTTGAACCTGGGTCTTTGTCCCGAAGTCGTCCAGACATTAGGCGACAAGATGGGAAACCCAAGATTCGCTTGGGATGCATACCGCCGTTTTATCCAGATGTTCGGCGATGTCGTAATGGGTGTTCCACATGACAATTTTGAAGCGATACTCCAATCGGTCAAGGAGGAATACGGGGTAAAATCTGATACCGACCTGGATGAAGGCGCGTTGCACAAGGTGGTGAAGCGTTACTTGAAATTGTACAAGAAGTTCACCAGGGAAGATTTCCCCCTGGATCCCATGGTTCAACTTGAAAAGGCCATCAATGCGGTTTTTGGCTCCTGGAACAATCCGAGAGCCGTGAAATATCGGGAGTTGAACGATATCAAGGGACTGCTTGGAACAGCAGTGAACGTCCAGACTATGGTTTTCGGCAACCTTGGCGAAACATCAGGCACCGGCGTCGCTTTTACCAGGAACCCGGCCACAGGGACCAACAAGTTCTATGGTGAATTCCTGATGAATGCGCAGGGAGAGGATGTCGTTGCCGGAATACGCACTCCAAGGCCTATACAAGACCTGGCCAAACAAAATCCCGCGGCACTCAAGGAGTTGATGAAAATACGCAAGGTGCTGGAGAAACACTACAAGGATATGCAGGATATCGAGTTCACTATACAAGAGGGCAAACTATACATGCTTCAAACCAGGACCGGCAAACGCACGGCTGCTGCTGCCTTGAAAGTTGCGGTAGACATGGTGAAGGAACGGCTGATAACCAGGGAACAGGCCGTGTTGCGCATCGATCCGTCTCAACTGGACCAGGTATTGCACCCGACCTTTGATCCAAAGTCTGAAAAGGCGGCCAAGCTTTTGACGAAAGGACTGCCTGCCAGTCCCGGCGCAGCGAGCGGCAAAGTGGTCTTTACAGCAGAAGAGGCCGAGGAATGGGCGGCAAAGAAGGAAAAGGTCATCCTAGTGAGAACCGAGACATCTCCCGAAGATATCGGCGGCATGAACGCTGCCCAGGGCATACTAACGGCCAGGGGGGGAATGACAAGCCATGCAGCGGTGGTCGCACGGGGAATGGGCAAGTGTTGCGTGGCCGGGGCAGGCGGCGCTTCTATCGATTCCAATTCAGGCAAGATGATTATAGCCGGCGTAAAGGTATCAAGGGGCGACTGGATTAGTCTGAACGGGAGTACCGGTGCAGTATACCTTGGACGAATCAATACCACCGAACCAAAACTGACCGGAGATTTCAAGACACTCATGGGCTGGGCGGACAAGTTCAGGCGACTTGGTGTCAGAACGAATGCAGACACACCTCATGACACGGCGGCAGCCGTTCGATTCGGGGCCGAGGGAATCGGGCTTTGCCGTACCGAGCACATGTTCTTCGAAGGTGACCGCATCCTGGCCATGCGGGAAATGATTCTCGCCGACGACCTGGAGGGCCGGAAAAAGGCTTTGGCCAAGCTGTTGCCGATGCAACGCAACGATTTCATCGGCATTTTCAAGGCTCTCAAAGGAAGACCTTGCACTATACGTCTACTGGATCCGCCATTGCACGAATTTCTCCCGCACGACAAGGACGGCCAACAGGAAATAGCCCGTATCATTGGTGTCAACATCAGGAAAGTAAAAGAAAAGGTCGAGGCATTGAGCGAGTTCAATCCCATGCTCGGGTTCAGAGGTTGCAGGCTGGGCCTGATCTATCCCGAAATAAACACGATGCAGGTGCGTGCAATAGTAGAAGCCGCGATTAAGGTCAAGCAGTCCAAGACCAAGGTACGGCCCGAGATCATGATACCCTTGGTTGGAAAGGCCGAAGAACTTGCCATTGCCAGAAAGATGGTTGAACAAGTCATAGGAGAGGTGTTCAAAGAGAATAAAATCAGGAAAGGAAGCCTCCCCATATCCATAGGAACCATGATCGAAGTGCCCAGGGCCGCAGTCACTGCGGACGAGATCGCTGCACATGCCGATTTCTTTTCTTTCGGCACCAATGACTTGACACAGATGGGGTGTGGTTTTTCCCGTGATGATGCCGGCAAGTTCCTGCCGAAGTACGTGGAAATGGGCATCTACGAATATGACCCGTTCCAGTCCCTGGACGAGGGAGGAGTGGGTAGATTGGTTGATATCGCGGTACAACAGGGCAGGAAGACAAACAAGGGCCTCAAGCTCGGAATCTGCGGTGAGCACGGAGGTGATCCCAGATCGGTCGAGTTCTGTCACAGGGTAGGGCTCAATTACGTGAGTTGTTCTCCTTTCAGGGTGCCCATAGCCAGACTGGCCGCAGCCCAGGCGGCTCTTAGGGAAAAGTCTGCAAAAAAGACCGCAAGGCGATAGGAGGTCCGGTTTGATCAGGAAATGCTTGGTGGCAGCGATTATCATATCGGCCTTACAATTGGGATGCGCCACTGAAATAGGAGGGGAGTCTCCTCCCATGGGAAAATTCCACTATCCCATTGGAGTAACCCTGGGACCGGAAGCCAAGATAGCGTACGTTGTCAATTCCAACTTCAATGCCGAGTACAAGAAGGGTTCCATAGCTTCCGTATTGCTGGATACAAACGACCCTGCAGGTTCGAGGATACTGGGATCGAAACAGGGAGATCCCTTGGACTCGAGGTTGCTCATAGATTCCTTTGCAGGAAACATCGCAATCGAGAAGCACATGCGCAAAGACGACAAGGGAGAATTCTACAGAGCGTACGTGCCCATCAGGGAGAACAACGCAGTAGAGGTGGTGAGGATAGGACGGACAGAGGTCAAAGATTCGTCCGGCGACTCACAACAGGTGTGGGCGTCCCTGTCCTCGTCAGGCAGAGTCATGACCAGGAGAGGCGATCCCTTCAGGGTCATGGCTGATATAGAAGTGGAATGTCCGGGCGGGCAGGGCAGGGGGCTGCAGATCGTTCCCATGCTGGCGGTCCTGCACTTGGCAAGAGGTGAGATGGTGTTCCTTGATCTCGATGCCCTTGACACGTCATTGTCCGGGGGCGAACTCGAACAGGGACGGGAAGTATTGGCAGGCCAAATCGATCTGCCCGGAGGCACGAACGACGTTGCCATGCACCCGGCCACGAGGGAACTCTACGTTACCAGCAGGTTTACGAGCAGTATCGAGGTATTGACACCTGATCCGGGGACTCTTTGCTACCATTGCAAGTTCTGTGAACAGGGCAACACCAAAGACGGTTCCTGTGTCTTGCCCGACGAGTGCCAGGGAGGATGGAACCATCGTCGTATAACTGTTTCAAATTACGGCGCCGGCGGCACAGACATGCGGGGGCTCGCCTTTTCAACAGACGGGTCCAAGCTGTACGTAGCTGACAGGGGACCCAATTCATTGCTTGTATTCGATACTTCCATAGGTGAAAACGGAGAACCCAATGACAAGTTGGTGGATGTGGCCGCTCTACCTGCTTCACCGGCAATGGTTAAATACCTGGACAGGCCCAATCCTCTCGACGACTTGGTTCTCGTAACATGTTTCGAAGATGGCAGGCTGTGGATACTGGATGCCGAAACACTGTCCGTGATCATGGCATCGTTTGCCGGAGATGGCCCCTATGAAATACAGGCAGGTCACCTCACCGGCCTTGGCGACGTGGCCTTTGTGCCCGACTTTGACGGAGCCTCCCTGGCCATGATCAACCTTAATGAAGGTCCTGCCTTTGGGAGCGTGCTCACTTTTATTCATTGAATGGCAGCTAAAGAAAACGGGTGAATCAGCCCGGTAAAGGGATCGACCTTTTCCTTATTCTTTTCCTTATTCTTTTTCTCAACAAAAAGGCACCTGCTCATACGGTCCGAGAGCATGGCCTTTTCTCCGTCCCTTGTGCCGGCCTGAAACAATTTATCGTACACGTGATACGCCCTGCCCGGCTCGTTCAAAAGTAAAAGTGAATCCGCAAGCTTTAAGAGACGGTTGAATTCTACGGCTGCTCCTATTTCAGACATATCTCCTGCACCTTCCAACAGGCGAACCGCCTGTCCTGCTTCAAGGGCATCGGCCTTTCTGATGCCCTGGAGGTACATGGCCTCTTTCCCCGGACTTCCTGTCTTTGCCGCCTTTTGCAACAGGCTGAAATCAGACATTCCAGGCACGAGATATCCAGCCAGGGGGTCACCTTTTCCTGCAAGAGATGTCTTCAGGAACAACCTTCTTTTTGACCCTGCCCCGGAATGCATTTTCAGGGCTTGTTTCCAAAACCGGACCGCCATGGCGTTGTTTTTATCGAAAAGGTACGAATCACCCGTTGATTCCAGGGCAATCGCCTTCAACCTGGGTGAAATTCCGGGGAAAAGCATACACAACCGGGCACACCTCCTTGCAGCGACAGTCCGGCCCTCGGCCAAGTAGGCCCTTGAAAGCCCGATGAGCAGGTCTGGCCTGCCATGAGCGCATCTCGACGCCCTGGAGAATGAAGCAATGGCCCTGACCGGATCTTTTCCAATCATGAATTCATAACCTCTTTTTTTTTGCAGGGCTATATCTCTCGCACATGCCTGATTGAAAAGACTGGGCATTTTGAATCTGTACATGGCAGCGGATAATAAGTCACGCCCGGGTTTTTTTCCTTTCATGACCTGTTTCTGCAGGAATCTGCGCCATCTCTTCCCAAGGTTTCGAAGGCTTAAATGATACGCGGCTTGAAGGTCTCCAAGCCGGTATGCATCCATGAATTTCTTTCGGCCTTGTTTCTCCCACAAAAAGGCAATAAAGGAACCGCTCTCGAGGTAAGCCCTTGATGGAACCGCCTTCCAAAAGGCTCCGGTTTCGAACAGTTTATCTATGGGTATTTCCATGTTCAAGGCAAATAGCGCCGCACTCAACGCATGGGGAGAGTACTCGTGCTCATCCCATGCAGATGCCACGGCAAAGCCCTCTATCAAGGCCATATGTGGCAGGGACCATGGCCTTCCCGGCAGGCCTGTTACAAAATTCCCCATGTACCGGGAGAACAGGTGGGACAACTCGTGAGCCAAAACCGGGTGGGGGAAACCTGACCAGACCAGGTGCATTTCTCCTGACCAGGGTCTCGCTATACTCGTCCTTGCCGCACCAAGCAGTTTTCTTCTCAATGTTCTGCTTGGATAAATGTACGAATCGAATTTAGACCTGGGAGCAAAACCGAGCAGTTTCACCAGCCTGGCATAGTTGTATTCATGGTCCATGGCCATGGCGTATTGAGCCTGCTTTTTCGTTCCCCTGGCCATGTGTATGGTGAAATGTTCGGTTTCCACCGACAATGGAAGAGCCCGAAGAATATCCTGCCTGTCCGGGTTTATCGATAGGGGATCGAAGATCTCGAATGAAATCATTGCCAGCACAAAAAATGAAAATATCACTTTCGTTGACAACGCCTTTCGTACATTGACAGTTGTGCATGCCAGATAAAATACAACGATCCAAAACAAGTCTGAAATACGTAATAACAGGAGCTGATTTCGAAACGGTTGGGCCATATCGTAGAAAGAACCCGGGAAGAACCCGTACAAGTGCCCTATTTGCACCAGAGGAGGTGACGTGGCTATCCTGAAGACAGCTATTGCAAGATCGAAAAAGAATATTGCAGTCACGAAAAAGGCAGCCCTTCGATGTCCCAGGATCAAGGTTGCGGATACTGCCAAGGCCCCGGCGAATAAAGTCGTGGAAAAAGGTCCCAGTAACATCCATACCCAACCCAGGGTCGAACAACTGGAGCAGTCCGCACCGAGGGTAACAACCAGGAGTAGCCCCGGCAGCATGGCTGAACACGTGGCGGCCCAGGTCAGGATGAACAAAGCTGCAGGCTGCCTATGATATGCAGGAGCCGTTTTTTCCATATTGATTCCCAGATGCAATGCGGCAGCGCCTGCCACCAGCGAGAGGACAAAGGCCAGGTCCACCTGGATGCAGTTATACAAATGGTCTTGAACGGCAATGAATCCCAGCATGGTGTTGACAGAGAGCCAAAACAAAAAACGCCGTGACTTGAACTGCTCCGGATAGAACTGGAGCACGGATAATCCGAACCGTTCGTAGCTTGAAGTTACTTTACCGGTCACTTGCTCCGTTTCCCGGGATTACCCTGACTTTCCATGACCTCGGCCGCTTTTGGAATATGGAACCTGAAGACGTCCCGGCCCAAGTGCCCGCCGATTACAAGGTCTTTGAATACCAGGCTGTTGTAGCCGCCGTAAGAATCTTTCCACCATGTCTTGAGAACTTCTCCGGACTTGCTGTTGATTACCAGATATAACTCTTTGAACCTGGACGGTTTTTTTCGAGGTAACAGCTTGAGTTCGATTTCTTCTCCATTCTTGTTCGTTGATTCGCTCTTCACCTCGAACTCTGATTTGAGATCGCCCTTGCCGAAAAGAAAAGACAGGGCTGTAGTCAGGTTGTTGCTCGTAAAACCATGAACGATCTCGACCGTGTTGTCTATGGCGTCATATTGATAGAGGTCCTTGCCGTCCCAGACCAACAGGGAACCGGAAGACGGATCGTCATATTCCCACCTGAATCGATTCGGTCTCTTTACGTAGAGCGTTCCAGTGGCCCTTTCTCCAGCCCCGGGTTCGAACTTGCTTTTTGCAATCTGTACGAACGACACCTTCAGTTGATCGGCCTTATTGTAAAAGGTCCTTACCAGATCCAGGATTTTGGCCGCAGGCATTGACACCCGTTTTGCTGCAGCAGGTGCATGAAAAGTGCAAAGCGCC
The DNA here is from genome assembly GCA_013152945.1 of Deltaproteobacteria bacterium. GTDB lineage: Bacteria > Myxococcota_A > JAADFL01 > JAADFL01 > JAADFL01 > JAADFL01. The sequence goes on from JAADFL010000072.1 coordinate 13,110, forward strand.
ATAAAAACAAGAAAAGTCGACTCAAAAAAATGCATTTTACATCCCAAAAAGTGCTTTAAAGGATAAGTCAAAAAATCCCCCATAAAAACAAAAAGGTAAATAGACCGCGTTACCGGCCACCGCGGCAGACGTAACGTCCTGTCTCTTTTCGATGTTTCCGGTATTCATCGGACAACATATCCTTTGACTGGATTATCCATTTTTCCCCGGTCCACTTCTACCTTACTTCAAACTCCAATAATTCAACGATTTACACCGGCTTGTTGTTCACTCCGGTGGAGGCGGAGCCAATACTTCTCTCCCCTTGGCCCCCATGGGAGGTGAAACGATGCCTTCTTTTTCCATCATCTCTATCATCCTGGCCGCCCGGTTGTAACCTACCTGCAACCGCCTTTGGAGCATGGAAATCGATGCCTTCCTGCTCTCTGTAACCCACCTGACCGCCTCGTCGTATTTTTCGTCGTAAACCTCTTCCCGCCCGGAATCTCCCTTGTCTTCATCTTCCCTCGGCCTAAGTATTTCTTCGTTGTAACTCGGCTTGCCCTGCTCCTTGAGAAACTCGACCAATCTCTGCGTCTCATCTTCCGATACAAAGGCACCATGGCATCTCTTGGCCGTGGGACTGCCCGGCCCGAGGTACAACATATCACCCATACCCAGCAAAGATTCCGCGCCCTTTTGGTCCAGGACCACCCTGGAATTGGTCTGATCTTGCACCCTGAATGCGATGCGGCTCGGGAAGTTGGCCTTTATCACGCCGGTTATAACCTTGGAGTCCGGCCTCTGGGTCGCAAGCACCAGGTGTATACCCGCAGCTCTCGCCTTCTGGGCAAGCCTTTGTATGGACATCTCGACCTCGCGTGAAACCAGGGCCATCAACTCTGCGAACTCGTCCACGATTATGAGTAAATATGGAAGTTGCTGCGGAATTTCGGCATCGAATGCATTATTGTCGTTTTCCTGTTCTCCACCTTGTTCCTCTGGTAATTCAGCGGCACTGTCCTTGCCGCCTGCTGCATCCTGCATTCCCGAAGCCTCCAGTATGGCTTGCTTACTCGACCGTCCGGCTTCTGTTTGCTCATTTTCCGGCCCTTGCCCGCTCTCGCCTTCCTTTCTTCTCAAAACAATGATTTTCTTGGCCTTGCGGTCAGTAATGCCCGCACTTGGTGCATCTCCTTTGGCTGAGTTGTTTTTCATGGCCCTAATTCGTTTGTTGTAGGTCGAGATGTTCCTGGCCCCCATCTCCGCCAGGAGGGTGTAACGTCTTTCCATCTCCTCCACCGCCCATGCAAGGGCTTGAGAGGCCTTTTTCATGTCCGTCACTACAGGAAGCAAAAGGTGGGGGATGCCATCATATGTGATCATGTCCACCATCTTGGGGTCGACTATTATCATCCTCACTTCGTCCGGAGAGGCTCGAAAAAGAATGGAGGACAACATAGAATGGAGCATTACGCTCTTGCCCGAACCCGTTGTTCCTGCGATGAGTAAATGAGGCATCTTTGCAATGTCCGCAGCCACGGGAGTACCGCGAATATCCTTGCCAAGGCAAAACACGAGTTTTCCCCGCTTGGAAGTAAATTCATCAGAGGAAATAATCTCCCTCAAGTAAACTGTTTCCCTTTCCTTGTTGGGCACCTCTATGCCCACAGCCGATTTGCCCGGAATCGGTGCCACGATTCGCACGCTCTTGGCCTCCAGGGCCATTGCCAAATCTTTTTCCAGGTTCGCGATTTGGCTCACCCTGACTCCCCTGCCCGGCTTGTACTCGTACATGGTGACCACGGGTCCGGGGTGTATCTCCATTACCTTGCCCTGCACACCGTAGTCCGCCAACTTGGACTCCACCCTCCTGGCCAGGTCGTACATCTCCTGGGGTTCCCGCTTGATCTTGGTTTCAGGCACATCATCCAGCAGGTCAACAGCAGGTAGTTGGTAATCTCCGAACTCTTCGAATTTGAATCGCCCCTGCTCCGCCACCCTCCTCGATTTCTTGAGCGCAGGGGATTCGACTATCCGCGGAACATGGGACACATTAACATCCTGGCCTGTTCCTCCTACCTGTACCGGTTCCTCGCTGATCTTTTGCCTTTCCTTATCGTCACCCTTCCCTGAAAAATCATTTTTTACCTGAAGCGATCTCTTTTTGAGCTCTTCCAGCAGTTTTTGCCTCTCCTTTTCTTCCATGGCCGCAGCCTTGTTTTCCACTTCAGCCTTGACCTTATCGAGCTTGCGGTTCCTGTCTTCCTCCAAGGCTGCCTTTAAAGTTTCTCTCCGTGACCGCGAGTCATTCTCCGAAGCAAGCCATTCTTCTTTTTTTTCAGCCAGCTCGGCTTTTTTCTCCTTCAGTCTCCGCCTTCTCTCCCTGTGAACGAGCACCAGTGTGTGCGTTCTGCCGATAAATAAAATTACGAAATCCATCATGGCGGCCAACAGCCTGACCAGGGAAAAATTGGTTGTCATGAACAATGCCAGCAGGGCCACCAGGCCCAATAGAATGGTTGCGCCAATCTCTGCAAATGCCAACTCCAGGCCCTTGCCGATCCACATTCCGGCCAGGCCGCCGAATTCCAATCCCTTGTCTTGAGGCGCATGTATGTACAACATTCCTGCAACAGACAAAGCCAACAGGGAGTAACCCGTACTCTCCCAGAGCTTGATTCTTACTTCTTTGCCCAGCAATATCATCAGTCCCAGGACCCCAAGTCCGGCTACTGCGATGTAACTGGAATACCCCAGAGCACCTATGAAGATCTCGGCTGCAGCATTACCGGCAGGACCGATCCAGTTCGAACCTTTGGAAACGTACGAGTACAATGAAAGGAAGAGCAATGTTGAAAGACCGACAATCAACAGGCCTATGACCTCGCCAAGCCTGGTTCTCTTGTCGGGACGGACGGATTGGCGTGCCTTTGCAGGGGTTTTTGTTGCCTCTTTAGATTGTTTTTCTTTTCTTCGCGAGCTCAAATCAATCCTCGAAAGACATGTGGCAAGTCCGCTTTGAATCGACTCCAGAGTAAATTCGCTTAATGGGCCGTGTCAAGTAAATGCTGTCCGAGCAAAGCCCAGTGGAATCTTGCCCTGAAATTGGGGCCCTTGATGGAAAATTATTGCCGACAGCTTTACTGATCCTCGAACATGTCTGAATATTTCGGAGACTTCCTTAGCTCTGAAAAGTTATCGTCATCTCTCGCCCTTGCTTTGAATGTAAGGCTGATGTCAAAAGCCCTGTTCAACAGGTCCATGGCAAAGGCAAGATTGTTTCTCTTTGCTGCAACGCATGCAGCCTTGTACAAGGCTTCTCCATTATCAGGATCCAATTCGCCTGCATGCAGGAAATCCAACAAGGCCTTGATTGCGGCGGACTTTTTTTCATCGATGCGAACATAGTTTTTCATGCCTTCGCGGAAGTAATCGGTTGACAGTTGCTTACCCTTTTTTGGCATCACAGTTCCGATGGCCTTGTAAAACTCGGCGCAATGAGGCAAACCTTCTCTCCATCCCCGTGATGCGCATTCGTTGCATTTGGCGGCCAGGGATGTGGTCAAGTCGAAGAACTTGTCGCTACCCGTATAAATTCCAGCCAATCTTTCGAGAGTAGGTCCAATGGCCTCGTAATTATATACGTGCCGGCTATTGCCGCACCTGGTAACAGCCTTACACCTGGAAGAAGCCGCCATTTTCTTCAGCAGGCCCAAAACCTTATCCTGATCTTTGACTTTCAGGGATGGTTTCATCTCTATTCGGCCCGCTTCTATTGATAAGGCGGTCATGTCCAGACCCTTCTTTTCTGCAAAAGACAGCATTTCTTCCGGAGCCCTGTCGCCTTTCCATTTCTTATTTTTCTTGATTGCCTTGAACAATGCACCATTATTCGAGTCGAGCACATCGAAGGCGAGCTTTACTTCTTTGTACCTGATAACCGGGTTTTCACGCAGGTCGAATACCTGGACCATTCCCCTGGAGGAGCAGACCTTGCTGCCTTCGCGTTCCTGGTGGTCGAAACCAACGATTATCTCCTTATCCTTGTCAGAGTCAAAATTTCGAAAAAGCAATTTCACGTCCGAGTTTACGACAAAACTCATGGGATCCGATCCGAGAGGCATTACTCCGGCTTTTTTCCAGCCGCCGGACACATCGTCATAGTAGTACACACCGATATCACGATTCAACGGACCCTTTGAGTAACCCAACCTTTTGACATCAACCGCCTTGTTGCTTGGAGGGGCTATTTCGGAAAAAATTTCATACTCGTCCGTCCTATCTTCCTGGATCAAGAGTTCCTTTGAACGGTCTCCAATAATGTCCGCTGCACCGAACAACATGTCCGGATGGGCCAAGTACCCCCCGGAATAGGTGATTGCCGTCTCATCTTCAGGATCGAGGCTGTTGAGATATTCAGTGGCATCGGGATAATAGGCAAAACCTTTCAGGACTTCCACTGCCTCTTGCCTTGTTTTTGTATAACCTATGTATACCCAATAAAGACGTTTCTTTTCGCCTATATCATACCTGGAGTCGACCATGGCGGGGAAGTTGCGGTCCCTGATGAACGAAGCTTTCTCCTCTGCCTCCTGCCTGGTGCCGTATTCCTTGGTCCGCAAGCAGAAGAACGGCTCCAGGTACCTGGCGCGTGATTCGTCTCTGAAGGGGCCGACCCATACGATGTAACCATAGTCTTTGCTTTCCTCAAAGGTTCTGAAACCGTTTCTTTTAAGGAACCTCCTAAGGACGCTGGCATTGTTGCCTTCCGCATAGGTTGCAACCGGAAACGAGTATCCCTTTTTTTTCGATGCCCTGCTCCTGGCCTGAACAGTCGAGGCCCCGGTCATCACGAGTATGACACACATCGAAAGCACCGCGCTCTTATTCATCTTCCAAACCCCTTGACACCTTTTTCAATGTTTTCCCATCCTTCATCTCAACCAAGATGTTCCTATATCCCGGCCAGCCGAATATGGCAACCTGTACAATTTCACCCAAACAGGCAAAGACTGTCCTTGCCAGCCTTGCTCAAGACCAGGATAATACAAAACCCGGCAGCAGGAGGATTGAATTGAGGCAAGACTTCATGAATTACCGGTTTTCACGCGGCATTACCGCGTACGATATTACATCCGGCATGCTGGCCATGGTCTTGTCGTGCATAACTCCTTTGAATGTGCATGCCAAGGCCGGGCACGAAAAGGTCCTGGCTGTATGCCCGGCCGAGTCAAGGGGAAATAATACAGGGCAAAGCGTCACCCGCCCAAGACAAAGATTACTCACTGATTTAAAGGATATGTCCCTGGTCCAAGTAAGAGACATGGAAATTTTGGCTCCCGGGGAGGGGTGCAGCAACACCAAAGCGCGAACCCGGGCATTCGGTGTGCTTTCTGCAGACTTCTTGTTAAGGCCGATCTTCTCCCGTGAACACGGCCTGGTCTTGGAACTCTTACTGTACGGCTTAAAAACAGAAAAAAAGGTAACCGCATCCGAATCGATGACCGGTGATGCTTCTTCTGCAATGGACCTTGGTGTCGCCAAGCTCTTTGACGGTCCCCTTTCCAAAAGTGAGCCGGTTTGTTCCGGGTTTTCAAAGAGGCCTTTGATGGAATGTGTTCCTGCCGGGATATACAGGCTCGGCCTGTCAGCCGGGGAACAGCATAAAGCCCTTCGCCTTTGCAGGGAACTCGGCCTTTCGAGCAAAGATTGTAACAAGGTGATAGAAGATTCGGATCATTCGTCCCCGGAGCGGATCGTATATCTCCATGCCTACCTGATGGATAGAAACGAGGTGAGTTGCCTTGATTACGAGCGATGCATAGAGGCTGGAAAATGCGGACCCTTATCCGAGTATGGAAGAGCGAGCTGTGGAAACTCGTTATTGCCGGTGACCAATGTGGATTTTGACGAAGCCGCCGGGTATTGCAAGTGGATGGGGAAGAGGTTGCCTACCAGGGACGAATGGGAGGCTGCTGCCAGGGGAATACAATCTTTGACATATCCCTGGGGTAATGTCTTCAGGGCGCCTTCGAATGAGAGCAGGGCCAACCTTGGTTCCGACGGGACTCCGCTTTGGGCAGACTCGCGGGCCTTCAAGGGAAGCGGCCCAGTTCCCGCGGCAGGAGGATCCTTTGATGCCGATTGTTCGCCTTTTCATATCTTGGACATGGCCGGCAATGCAGCGGAATGGACCAGCACCTTGTTTCACGAAATGCCTCGTGAAAATATTGGTGAAAAACAAGGACTGCCCATAGTAATTCTGCCCGGCAGGCGTAATAAGAGCTTGATCATTCACGACCGGGACCTCAAGAAAGGCAAGTATGTCATCAAAGGCGGGGATTTCGCTGAAAACCCGGTGTTTGCGATACTCGCATTGCAAAGAGGATGGCCCGAGGGAATCGGCGGGGCCAACTTCCTTGGTTTTCGATGTGCCGCGGATCTTCCCGGTTACTAGGTTACTCCGGTCCCGCCCTGAACCATTTTTCAACTGCAAGGAATATCAATCAAGCGGGGGAAAGGCCATATAGCAAGGCATCAACTATAAGATCTATTGCGTGCTTGTTCTCTCCTCCCTCGGGGATGATGATGTGGGCATGGTCCTTGGCCGGCTCCACGTAGGTTCTGTGCATAGGCCTCACTGTTTCATAGTACTGGTGCTGAATGGAGTCTATATCCCTCCCCCTTTTTTTTAAGTCACGCTTGATTCTCCTGATCAATCTGATGTCGTCCGCAGTATCTACGAAAATTCTCAAGTCGAAGAGGTCCCGTAAAAGAGGCACTGAAAAGGCCAATATACCTTCGATGACAATGATACGGCAGGGTTCGACATGCATTGTCTCGTTTTTTCTTAAATGGACCTGAAAGTCGTACTGCGGGCATTCCACACCCTGACCTGATTTCAACATCCTGATGTGTTCGGCAAGGAGGGTGTTTTCCAGTGCCCCGGGCTCGTCGTAATTCAAGGCCGCCCTTTTCTCCAAAGGCATGTTCGGATGGCCCTTGTAGTACCAGTCGTGTTGGATCAAAGCTGCCTGACCGGCAGGCATTCTCTTGACTATCGCCTTGGCAACAGTGGTCTTGCCTGCTCCGGTTCCACCGGCTATGCCTATTACTCTCGGCCTGTGCTTTCCGTTCAAGCCTGCCTCCAGGCATGGGTGAGCATGAGTTGTTGTTTCCGTTAAATATTACGCTTTTCAATTGATGGCAAGCAAAACAATCCTCCTCGAACGGCCCGCACATGGGAAAAGCCTGGCGCACTGTTTCTTTTGATTGTAAATAACGGCTAGCAAGCGTTTTTTGTTTTTTTACTCTTGGAGGTGCATGGTGAAGGCTCTTCGTATCGATTACCTGAAGAGCGCAGGTCGACTCGACGAATGCCCAAGGCACAACCTTGCCGAAATAGCTTTTCTGGGCAGGTCCAATGTGGGCAAATCGAGTCTTCTCAACACGCTGGCCGGCTTGAAAAGACTTGCTCGTGTATCTTCGACTCCCGGCCGCACAAGGAGGTTGCATTTTTACAAAGTCCATGGGCCAACACCCATGGTATTGGTCGACCTGCCCGGTTTCGGCTATGCAAAGGCGTCTAAATCCGAAAAAAACGCCTGGACCAAGGCCATGACAGATTACCTGAACAAGCGTGAGAACCTTGTCGGCGTGGTCCTGGTAACTGACATTCGAAGGGGAGGGACTGATTCTGAGTCCGAGGTGATATCAGCACTGGAAGAACAGGGAAGGCAAATTATGCTGGTGGCAACCAAGGCGGACAAGGTAGCAAAGAACCGGCTCCTTAATTCATTAAAAACCTGTGCCAAAGGACTGGGCATGAACAAGGCTTCATCGATAATTCCCTTCAGCTCCAAGACAAAACAGGGCAGAATGGAACTTTGGGCAAAGATCGAAGAACTCGTGAAGGGAGCCGATAAATGAAAAGCGCCGCGGCCATCCTGCTTCTCTTTTCAGCATCCGCGGCATGGGCCGGTGCTGCACCAAACGAAGATGGCCGCCTTTTAGACCGGATTGTCGCAGTGGTAAACGGCCGGGTATTGACCCAGTCGAGAGTGATAATCGAAGCCATGGTAATAGTCGTGAGAAGGATTGAAAAGAAAGGCTTGAAGGCTGAAGTAGAAGCAGGAAAGGGGGTTTGGCCCAGGCTGTTCGCTGTTTTGCAAGGACACGATCCGGAAAATGCCGGTGAGAAAAAGAACGAGATAAAAATAACGCCCAAACTCCTGGATTCGATCCTGGATCTCATGATCAATCAAACCGTGATCCTTAACGAGGCCGAAAGATTAAAGTTCCTGGAGCTTGCACAAGGCGAGAAAACGAAATTGCTTGAATCGTTCAAAGCGGGTTTCAAGACGAAAAGAGATTTCCAGAAATTCCTGGGGGGTCTGGAGCTTGATGAGGACCAGCTTTCCGGCATGCTTGCAAGGTATGCCAGGGTTGAGAAATACGTAGAGGAAAGGATAAGCCTTGCCGCCTGGCCGTCGAGAGAAGAAGTAAAGGCGGCCGGGTCTGCTGCCGGTGACGAGGTCACGGCCAGGGTCAGCCGTAATGCTGCGGCAACCAAGATATACAAACGGCGATTCAAACGAAAGCTCCAGGAATGGTTGAAGTTGCTGAGGGCCAAGAGCCGGATAATCATCCTTGTAAAGCCTTCAATGCCACAGGGCCCCATACAATAAAGGCGTTGTCAAGAATGTTCCGGCACTTCGGGTATTGCCCGAAACCCCATGCTCGTATAGGATACGGCACGGTGACACGATGATATCAAGCCGCTGGAGGTGAACCTTGGATTTTTCTCTGAACCAGGACCAACTGGCTATACAGCATATGACCAGGGACTTCGCAAGAAAGGAGATCGCTCCGCACGCTGAAAGGCTCGATCGCGAAGCTGAATATCCAAAGCAAATCTTTGATAAACTGGCTGAACTCGGGTTCTTCGGCATGCTCGTCCCCGAAGAATACGGGGGGCTGGGCCTGGATGCAGTCAGCTACAACCTGGTGCTTGAGGAGATAGCCAGGGTTTGTGCATCCGTAACAGTAGTGCTGGCGGTTCACAACTCGGTATCTTGTTGGCCCATACTGCATTTTGGAAACCGGCAGACCAAGGAAAAATACTTGCCCAAGATGGCAAGGGGCGAAGTCATAGGCGGTTTTGCCCTCACAGAGCCGCATTGCGGCTCTGATGCATCCGCAATCCGGACCACTGCATCCTTGGATGGAGACACCTATGTGCTCAACGGACAAAAAACGTTTATTACCAGTGGATCGACAGGCGGCGTTTTCATTGTAATGGCCAAGACCGATCCTACGAAAGGACACAGGGGTATTTCAGCATTTGTGGTGGAAAAGGATTTCCCCGGCTTCTCTGTAGGCAAACACGAAGACAAAATGGGCATGCGGGCATCCGACACCACTGAACTTTTTTTCGAGGACTGCCGGGTGCCTGCGGAAAACATGCTGGCAAGTGAAGGCAAAGGGTTCAAGGTTGCAATGGCATCCCTTGATGGAAGCAGGATCGGCGTGGCTGCCCAGGCTGTCGGAATAGCTCAGGCGGCTCTCGACGAGGCCGTGGAATACGCCCGAGAACGAAAGACCTTTGGAAAGGCTCTTTCGGAACACGGGGTGATTGCGGATAAACTGGCGCGCATGAAGGTGTGGGTCGAGACTTCCAGGTTGCTGGTACAAAAAGCTGCATCTCTTCATGACCAGGGTCTGCCCTTCGGCCACGTGGCGGCAATGGCCAAGTACTGGGGCGCCGAATGCGCTTCGAAGGTGGCTGACGAGGCTGTGCAGATCTTCGGGGGATACGGGTACATCAAGGATTATCCGGTCGAACGATACTACAGGGACGCAAGGGTAACCAGGATATACGAGGGAACCGCGGAGATTCAAAAAATCGTCATTGCAAGGAACTTGATCAGGTCATGAAACAAGACTTAAGTCGATTCGGCCTGCCCGAAGATATTTCGATATCTCCCTTGGTGATTGAAGATCTCCCGCTTGTTATGGAAATCGAGAGAACGAGTTTTCCAACGCCTTGGCCTGAAAAGGCGTTTCATGACGAGTTTGATACAGAGTGGTCGTATCTCTGGGCATTGAGGGATACAAGGCGTGACAAGTTGCTTGGATACTCCAATTACTGGGTTATACAAACTGACGCCCACTTGCTGAACCTGGCTGTTGCGCCCGGTTACAGGCGCAAAGGCTTCGGCACCGCCCTCTTGTTGCACATGATGGATCATGCCTACGAGCTCGGAGCCAGGCAGGTTCGCCTCGAAGTTCGAAAAAGCAATGCAGCGGCCAAGGCCCTGTACGAATCACTTGGATTCAAACTTGGCGGCATCCACAAGAGGTATTACTCCAGGGAAGGAGAAGATGCCCTGGTGTTCAAAAAATTTCTTGCCGGCATATTGCCGCGGCAAAAGAGATGACAAGCCGGATGACTCGAAAGACAGCCGAAGATACTCTGCACAAGACAGTTTGCAGGGTGGAAGGGGTTTCAAAAGAAGGAGGCGAATGCGTTCTGCTGACACTTGATGCCCCGGAAATTGCAAAGCTCGCTGTGCCTGGCCAGTTCGTGATGGTGAAATGTACAGATGGAGCCTGTCCGCTCCTGAGAAGGCCCATATCCATTGCTTCCGCCCGGGAGGATAAAATTTTCCTGCTCGTGCAGCCCGTGGGAACAGGGACCAGGTGGCTGTGCGAGCGAAAAGCAGGTGACTCAATCGATGTAATCGGGCCCTTGGGCAATGGTTTCACACTGCCAGGTGCCGGAGAAAACATCCTTGTATCGGGCGGATTGGGGGCGCCGCCGCTCTTGTTCCTTGCCCGTATATTGGCTGACATGGGCAAGCAGGCCGTTTCATTGCTGGGAGCCGGATCATCTTCCCGGCTTGTCCTGAAAAACGAGATGGCCGCAGTGTGCAAGGACGTGTTCATCTCGACAGAGGACGGCAGCGAGGGAACAAAGGGCTTGGTCACCGATCTGGTCTCAAAGCTTGCTCCAAAAAGCACGGCCAACATTTTTGCCTGCGGACCACTGCCCATGCTGGCAAGGGTGGCGGAGATTGCGGAAAAAGCATCTTCGTGCCAAGTTTCACTGGAGGCCAAGATGGCGTGTGGTTACGGGGCCTGCATGGGCTGCGCGGTTCCGGCGGCAAATGGCGGGTATCTACATGTTTGTACACAAGGCCCTGTATTCCCATCCAAGCTGGTCATGTGGAGGAATCCGCTTTGAGCCGCGATACCTCGCGATTGAAAACCGATATTGCAGGCATGAACCTGAGCACACCTCTAATAGCTGCCAGCGGTACATTTGGGTACGGAGACGAGCACAAGGGCCTGTGCGACCTCGATTGTCTCGGCGCCATTGCAGCCAAGGGAATTTCCCTGCTGCCAAGGATAGGCAACCTTCCTCCCAGGATACATGAAACTCCTTCAGGTCTCTTGAATGCCATCGGACTCGAAAACGTGGGCGTGGAAGCCTTTCTTGAAGACAAATTGCCTTTTCTGGCCAAGGCACGGCCGGCCTGCATAGTTAACATACTCGGTGAATCATTTGACGAGTATGCACAACTGTCTTCCAGGCTGGATGGTATCCCGGGAATAGACATGCTGGAAGTGAACGTATCCTGCCCGAACGTGGAGGAAGGCGGACTCTCTTTTGGAGTGGATCCGGACCTGGTTGCAAAAGTAACCAAGACAGTGAAATCAGCCACCGCACTTCCCGTAATGCTGAAACTCACACCCATGGCGGGGGCCAAATTGGCGGAGACCGCCCTTGCCGCGCAAGAAGCGGGCGCTGATGCCATCTCCCTGATAAACACCATTGGAGCCATGGAGATAGACATCGAGAGGAAAAGGCCTGTTCTCGGCAATGTTTCCGGAGGACTTTCAGGTCCGGCCATAAGACCGGTGGCGCTGAAGATGGTGTTTGATGTCGCATCCATGGTCGATATTCCCGTGGTGGGAATCGGCGGGATAACAAGTGCAAGGGACGTGATAGCCTTTTTGCTTGCAGGCGCATCTGCCGTCCAGGTGGGCACCGGCCTCTTGATAGATCCGGACCTTCCATGCACGATGCTGGATGGAATCGAAGATTACATGGATCGTCATGGCATTGCCCGCCTATCAGACATTACGGGCGCCCTGGAGTTGCCATGAAAAAAATGGGCATCGTGCTGTGTCTTGGAACTCTGTCAATAATTGTCCTGCCGGGCTGTACGTTTCAGCTCAGACCGGCTGACCTGGCGCTCCAACATCAAAGGTATAAAATCCTGGCCACCTATGAAGGTATTGCAGGTGTTTACGGCCAGGGAATGTCCGGCATGGGCACAATGCAGAGCATGCCCGGCATGCATGGTCGCCGAAACTCACTCGGCGAACTCTGGGACCCCAAGCGTCTTACAGTCGGTCACAGGTCCTGGCCTATCGGGTCCATCGTAAGGGTGACCAACCTGGACAACGGCAGATCGGCCGTTGCAAGGGTAACGGACAGGATCGAGATAAATGGGAAGTCCAGGCTTTGTGATATCTCTCCAGGTCTTTCCACGGCCTTGGACGTCGGCATACTTGGAAGGGCCCGTGTCAGGGTCGAGTTCCTCGAGCCCTTGGGTGAAAAAAACAGTGGCCTGACATTTATGCCTGCAAGAACCCGTTCCATACAAAAGGGCAAGTACAGATTGGCCTGTGGAAAAGCCATGACCGAGCCTAATGCAATGGCCCTAAAAAAGGAGATCATAAAGCTGACCGGCACTGCCTGGATCGAAAAAAAGGGAAACATGTTCCAAGTCTATGCCATAGCAAGTGATGAAAAGGAAAAGGTATTGAAGATAAAGGCGCAACTGGATTCGCAGGGGTACGAGTCCAGGATTGTAAATGCTGAAAATCTTAACGGCGACTAGAGTGCCTCCCAAAAAGATTTGTCTTGGTCCGGCAGGTACGTTGATTTTCAAGGTGCCTGAAATATGCTGTTATTTCATGAAGAATATGGGCGGTTCGCGAACCGCCCATGCGAGCTCCAATCCAAACAATTTGTTTTTTTATCTCCTGGACAAGGCCGGCTTTCCACCACCCTCACCCCCTTTTGTCCCCCTCTCCCGCAGAGCGGGCAAGGGGGATCGTTTGGTACCAATAATTCCAGGGACAACGCCCCTGGAATTGTTGCGAACAGCCTGAATCCGTATGGGACGAATCCCCTTCCTACTGACATATTCATTCGGCAGTACCACTGACATTTTAATTCGGCTACCACTACCACTCAAAACCTTGGCCACTTGATATTGCGACCCCAAAAGTGCCTCGGCTATCTCCCTATGGCTCAATCCCGCCTTGTAAAACAGCAAATATTCAGATGCCCAACTTTGCTATCTTGAGAATCAAGGCTTGCCTGGAGATACCCAACACACGTGCAGCATGCGTCCTGTTGCCGTTGTGCTCGGCCAGCACCTTCCTTATGACTTCCCTTTCCCGGACCTCGAGTATTTCCTTGAGTGATTTTGGTTTATCCTCTGCATGCCTGCTTTCATTTTCTGAAAGGTTTTGCGAAAAGTGGTGCACATCTATTATCTCTTCCCGGTCAGCCATGAGGTAGGCACGTTCCAACTCGTTGAAGAGTTCCCTGATATTGCCGGGCCAGGAATACCCGGAGATAGCCTTTTTCGATGCATTGGACAGCTTCTTCGGCCCCCTGTTGTGCCTTGCTTCCAGTTTCTTGAGATAATAGCCGGCAATGAGCAGGGCATCACCCGGCCTTTGTCGAAGAGGCGGCAGAGTTATTGGAAAAACACTTACTCGGTAGAACAAGTCTTCCCTGAACCTGCCATGTTCCACCTCTTTGGCAAGGTCTTTGTTGGTGGCTGCTATCAGCCTGACATCCACCTGCCTGGGTGATGTTGCGCCCACAGGCAGGACTTCGCCCTCCTGCAATACCCTCAAGAGCTTGACCTGCAGTTCCATGGGCAGTTCACCTATCTCATCGAGAAACAATGTACCATTGTGTGCAATCTCGAACATGCCCTTCTTGTCCTTGACCGCACCTGTAAATGATCCACGAAGATGCCCGAAGAGTTCGGTCTCCAACAGACCCGAGGGAATTGCCGCACAGTTCACGGCGGCAAAGATCGAACCTGCTCTTGGTGACAGTTCGTGTATCCTCCTGGCAAGTATTTCTTTACCGGTTCCGGTTTCACCCATCAACAATACGGTTGTGCCGGTCGGTGCCACTGCCCTGGCCTGCTTGAGCACCTCTTCAAGTTCAGGGCTTTTCCCCACAATATCACGCCCTCCGGTTGATCGCTCCAGCTCACCTGCAAGGTGTTCGCACCTGGCCGCGAGCCTTTCCTCTGCCTCTTTCAAGCGCTCCACGAGTCTCAGGTTAGCAAGTATCGAGGATGCATGGCAGCATGCTGCAGAGGTAAGATCAAGATCTGCCCTGTCGAACTTGCTTGTACTTGATGAATCGGCGAATAAGCCGGCCAGGAGCCGGCTCTCATTCGATGCTGTTTGCAGGTCGAACATGGGGACACAAATAAGGGAACCGAAATCTTTGTTTTCCAGACTTCCCGGCTCAAGCAGTAAGGAAGTTCGTTTTTTTTCAGCATTCTTTAACAGCCTTGCCAATTCCTGTGCGGCTCTCCTGTTCGACGACTTGCCCGGGCCGTTTTTATCCACATGTAATTCCAGGTCAATGCCTGAATCCAATCCCCCTTGCCCTGGGGTTACGATGACTATTTGGAAAGCCGCTGACAGGTTGTCCAACAGAAAAGCGGCAAGCTTGGCAATGACTTCGTTTGCATTTTGCAGACTTGAAACGTCTTGTACAAAAGAAAGAAGACTCGACAATGCCTTTCTGTCCATGCTTGAAGCAAGGGACGGCAGGGATGCCACAGCCCTACTCGCTATCACGGTTTCCGTGGATTTGAAGAGTTGATCCTGGTGGTCTTGCTCCGGCTCGATGAATACCTGGAGCCGCACTGGGTTGGCCGCATCACCCAGCAATATCTCGTCGGCATCGTGCAGCACCACCTCCGGAATATTTGTTCCATCAACCACGATTCTCTCTTTTGATCTTCGCACCATGGAGCCGTTGGTGCTTCTCAAGTCCCTGTACTTATACGCCCCGGCGCTGAAGACTATCTCACCATGAAGAGAGGAAACCCTCATGTCCGCAATGCGAAGGTCCGCCCCTGCCCCCCTGCCGATGGAGACCACGGGCAAGTCGAAAGATCGCACCACATCTCCTCCTTCATCGGTCTTCAATATCAGTCTAATCAATGCAAATATCCCCCAAGATCAAAATAAAAACTGAGAGCCGAGTCCAATGTCGAGCAACATGGATGCAGAACCGGACGCCGCCACCAGCCTGGGGCCTGCGCACAGGAAAAGTTCGAACCACTTGGCAGGCATGTAGGACAGCTTCAGGTCCAGCGAACCGCTGAAGGCATACGACTTGGTGGCCTTGCCTAGTCCCATGCCCTGCGCTCCCAAGCCCAGCACAGGCGAAATACCGATTGAACCGAATTCAAATATATAACTCGATACAATGAGAAGACCGGCCACATCAAAGGCCATGTCAGAGTCGACAGCCTGCTGGCCGTGCCTCTCATAGTACGCAACGAGCCCGATCTTCAATCCCTCCCAAACCTTGGCCGATGCACCAATTGATACCATGAAGCCCGGATCAACTGCATTTGCGTCCTTGCCGAAAACCTGAACGTACGAGACGGCCGTATCAATCGAAGTTTCAATGTTTCGACTTTTTTGTAATTCACGGCCTGCCGGCCTCTTGCCTTTTGGGCCACCTGGACTCCTGTTCCTCCCTTGTGTGGGCTTTTCACCCTTCTTCTTACCCTTGGAAACGATTTTTTTGATCTTTCGATTCATTGATTCAGGCTTTTCTTTCTTGCCTTGTCTTTTCTTAACCTGTTTTTCTCCGTTCAACCCGGCCTTCTCAAATCTTTCCATTGCGCGATCGAACACGTACACGACCTTGGGTGATTCCACAGAGCGATCAATGTCATAACCGGGAGCAAAGGCAAGCAGGTCCAGTATCTGTTCCTCTGCCTTGGCAAGCTCGTCCATGGCAACGTACATCCTAGCGAGGCACAACCTTATTTCAATGACATGCTTCCTGTAATGCCCATCCTTGCTCGGCTTTAGAATCCTCAACGCTTCGAAGAGGTTCTTCTCCGCACACCGGTAGTTCAAATCTGAAAGGCACTTCAGACCCTTTTTCAGGCAAACCGCACCATCAGGTTCACCTGCAGACACAGGCCGGGGGATAATAGTAAGGAGGGTGAAAAACAATATAATCACGATGCGTGAATTCATGTTCATTATTTGTTATCGCCGGGTACGTTCAATTCGCCTTTGCCGCCAACTACATAGAACATTGCCTCTCCATCCAGTTCCTCGAACACAGGCCCCCGTCTCATGAAGGTGAGGAACACCCTTCTCGGACCATCCGGTCCGGCATCCTCGGCAACCGTTACCCTGGCATTGAAACCTGTACAATCATCGAGCTTGTTTACATTGTCGGCCCACACATCCTTGGGCGAGAACTCCAGGCGGGTTATGTAGCATATACCACCGCCCTGCATGGGCTCTATATTTGTAAAATAAAACTTGACCGGCTCCTGGCTGTTGCCGCGCGTGCCGAAATCCGGGTTCACCACCAGCCTGTACCGGGACGCGTCATTGTCCAGGACGCTCCAGTAAGCATTACAACTTGTTAAAAACCAGAATACCAAGGTGATAGCCAAAGGCACTGACACTACTCGAAAACGCCGGATTGTATGTTTTCCAACTTTCATTGAATCAAACCTTAGCACAATGAAAAAGTCCCGGGCAAGGCTTCCAACTATTGCGACATACTGGAACAAGTTTGGCCTTGCCGGCCGGTTGGATCTCGGGTATAGAATGCAGGTGTTCTTATCCAGGGCGCGTAGCTCAGCTGGATAGAGCGTTGGCCTCCGGAGCCAAAGGCCGTGGGTTCGAATCCCGTCGCGCCCACCATCGCCATCTACCTGTGTCTTTTCGCAAGCAATCCCGACAACATCAGCAAGGTAAACAGGATTCCTCCTGCTCCATTGTTAACCAGGGATCCGCATCCACAACCGCCGGATTCTGCACGTAAACCAGAATTGGTATCTGTGTCTGCATCCGTATCCGTGTCAGTATCCATATCCGTGTCAGTATCCATATCCGTGTCAGTATCC
>JAADFL010000073.1 GCA_013152945.1 Deltaproteobacteria bacterium
ACCCGCAAAACGTGTCGATAAAATTGCAAATCATGGGCACATTATCACGCCGTGTTCATAACGTGGACATATTTTCCAGCGCATCCTCCCCACCGCATCCTCCCCACCGAGCGCATCCTCCCGAGCGCATCCTCCCCACCGAGGTTGATTACATCACCCCTGAAAAACCTCGTGCTTTCAAAAAGATAGGGCGCTCCCAAAAAAACGTGGTATCCAAACACCATAATTGCGGTCCATGACCTGCTGCAACTGGTGCTCAATCCACTGATTTTAATCACCGGCTTTTTGGCGATCACCAATCTTTGAAGCAACAAAAAAAGCTCAACCCAGGTGAGGAACCCAAAAACTACTTGTGATAACGTAATGTTACAAAGACGCCGCGTATCAACCTGGGAGAGGAGAACACCAACGACATTTCGAACCCCAACACCCTGATAGCGCTCGGCTTCTATTCTCCCAGGAAACTGCCTACTTTTTCTCCTTCCCGATTTCGGTTTGGTATTGCCGACGCATTCACGGAGCCCCTGTTTCTGTAGTTGTGCTTATTGACAGGGGCCTTGGGTATCAGTTATACTGATACCCAGCATGAGACCACACGAGACCATAGCACGATTCGATAGCTTCCTGGCCGCACAAGGCTCGGTCTTCGAGGCTATCGTGATTGGGGGGACGGCTCTCGGACTTCCCGGAGTGATATCCCGGCATACTCGGGACTGCGATGTACTTCAACCCAAGGTGCCGAATGACATCAAGGATGCGTCTGTGCGTTTTGCAGCAAAGGAGCGAGATGCAGGAAGGGATCTGCAGGACGATTGGTTCAATGATGAACCCGCATCAGTTGCAAACCTGCTTCCAAAGGGGTGGAAGAAACGGCTTCAGCTAGTTTTTCATGGTCGAGCTCTTGTTTTACATACATTGGGTAGGGCGGACTTGCTGAAAATAAAGCTTTTCGCCTTGCGCGATCGGGCGACGGATTTGCCGGACTGCTTGGCGCTTGCACCTTCGGCCGAAGAGCTTGCCGAGGCTCGACCATGGCTATACTTGCAGGACGCCAACCCATTATGGCCTTCGCACGTGGACCGTGTACTGGAAGACCTTGCAAGGAGGCTCGGCCATGGCCTTTAGTCGTGCAGTCTTGCCTGCGGAGCGCCCGACACCGGGCCAGCTCTCCAGTGCCATGGCAGGTATTGGCATGCGCTTCGCCTCGAGGCCAGACTGGGGTGCCAACATCGAGGACACCCTGCTTTTCGCCTCCGAGGTCGGCATGGAATCCGATGACCTGCGGGTGCTGTCGGTCCTCGCCACCTGGCTGGGTGTGCATGCGGCTTGGGTCAATGCGGACCGGCTGGTTCGAATAGCCCGTGAGCACGAATCCGAGCGCGTACGCGCTTTTTGGAGCGCCGTGGGCTCTTGGCGTTCGCGGGACAGGCGATTTGCCCGCCTCGAGAAGGTCTACAATGGTCATAAACTCGACCTGCTAAGTGTGGGTACGGAGTTCCAGCTTTCACGCCGTGGTGAAGACCCTCGTTTCGCAGGCAGTGCCATGCGCGTGCCAGCCGGTGTGCTGCGCGACCGTCAAGATGACGTTCTCGATCCAGACACGTTGAGCCAGCGGCATTTGACCTATCGTTTCCGTGTGATTATCGGGCCGACCTACAGAGCGGACATGTGGGCAGCCCTGGAGCAAGACCCGACATTGTCCCCGGCCGAACTCGCCCGCCGGACCTACGGCTCATTCGCCACGGCATGGCAGGTGCGACGCGACTACATGGTGGTTCACGGCCCCGGCGTGGCAACAGGTAAAGCCCGGCTACCGTCTAATTTGGGTTCGAATACGGTGCGTTTGCCTGGAGATGTTTTTAGAACCGCACGGAGCAGGAGGCCCTGACCGTGCCCAAGAGCACCTGATCCTTGCCCAACCGCTGGCGGCCGGGAGCGCCAAAGGCCTTCTTGGCGGAGAACAAATCCTTGCCGTTCACGTAAACGAATTCGAGCGTGTAATTCCCGGGACCAGGATACTTGGCAAGCTTCAGCCCGGGCAGTATGCGCCAGCCGTCGGCAGGCATGAAGTAAGGATCCTTTTCGTACCAGGCCGCCTTGGGCCTTGACGCGACACTCCATAAGCACCAGTGGCTCTGTATCGTTTGTTCTATTGGGAGACTTCTGCGCAGCCCCGTGACTTCTTACCTGCCGGGCCAGCGTCCTCTTTTACCAGGCATGTCATCCTCCCCAAGTCGGGCACATTCCGCTGCAACCAGAGTACACCAAAAACAGGTCAAGGCCGCGGCAAGACTTGCAGTTGGAAGCAAGAGCCTAAAGTAATGAACTGTTGGGCACGAACCGGGCTCCTTACCCATCTTCTCCACCTCGACTGTTGTTAGGGATGACTTCAAGCCTTTGTCGGCTGCTGACCATAGGATGCCTTCAACAGGTTGGACGTACAGCTTTTTGGTTGACATTTTGCATTTGAAATGCATAATTTCCACTAAGGAAATTGTGCATGGGTTCGACTTATATCAAGAGATCGCTGGAGCCGATCCTCGGGAAGGCAGCCTCCGAGTTCCCTGCCGTGCTACTTACCGGACCTCGCCAATCCGGCAAAACTACGCTATTGCAGCACCTCTTCGGCAAGCGTTACCACTACGTGTCACTGGAGCCACCGGATGTTCGAACGTCCGCTTTGGGAGATCCACGCAGTTTTCTCGAAATGTACCCACCTCCCGTGATATTCGATGAGGTGCAGTACGCTCCTGACCTGCTTCCCTACATCAAAGAGAGAATCGACGCTGACCGGCACAAGAGCGGGCGATTTTTGTTGACCGGCTCGCAGAACCTTTTGCTCATGGAAAAGGTGACCGAGTCGCTGGCAGGTCGTGCCGCGATACTTCGTCTCTTGCCCCTTTCAAGACGAGAGGCAGAGGGAAGACCGCGAATCTCCCTGCCATGGGAATCCAAACGCCCGGCTGTGCGCCGCACGCAGGCAGGTCGGTTATATCCAGAAAAACACCTTGCATACCGCGATCTTTGGACAGGATTCTTAAGAGGCGGGTACCCGGAGCTTGCCGCACATCCCGGCCGGGACATGAACCTATGGCATGGGAGTTACATCCAGACCTACCTCGAGCGGGACGTGCGCACGCTCCGGCAGGTCGGGGACCTGTCCCAGTTCCAGGATTTCCTCCGAACCCTGGCAGCCCGAAGTGCCCAACTCCTGAACTTGACCGATGTCGCCCGTGATCTCGGCGTAGCTGTCAACACGATAAAGGCATGGCTATCCGTGCTGGAAGCCACTTACCAGGTAATCGTGCTTCGCCCGTACTTCGCCAACGTCGGCAAGCGGCTCGTCAAAACACCGAAAGTTTATTTCACGGATGTCGGCACACTCTGCTACCTCGCCGGTCTGAAAGACCCCGAGCATGCGGCTTACGGTCCCATGGGAGGTGCTATCATGGAGACCGCTGTGCTCTCCGAGATCGTGAAAACCTTGACTCATCGTGGCACAGACCCGCAGGTCTACTTCTGGCGGACCACGGCTGGAACGGAAGTGGATTTCGTGGTAGAGACCGGGGGAAATCTCGTTCCCATCGAGGTAAAGCTGTCAGCCACTCCACGCCCGGCCATGTCCTCTGCAATTAAGATATTCCAGAAGGATTTTGGAGATAAGGCCTTGCCGGGATACGTCGTGCATCCAGGCGATATAATGCTTCCTATAAGCGCAGGTGTCACGGCCCTGCCCTTCTCGGAGCTGTAATCCCGGTTCCCTCGCATCCGTGCAAATCCCAAGTTGAAGTCTGAATTTGCACAATCTAATCCCAGTGCGACCATTCCCGCCCTTGGCCGCGGCGCAGGAGAATCCAAGAGTGTAACGCCATGTTGGTGTCTACGGCATGGGCAACGTGCAATCTCATTTAGCAAGGGGAGCCGACTCTAGATAGCTTGCCGGGCGAGAAACAGTCCTTGCAAAATAGAAATTATTTTCTATAATACAAGACATGATAAGGCGGACAGTACAAAAGCTGATAGGAGAGCGCCTCAAGGCCTACCCGGCGGTGGCCATGGTGGGGCCGCGGCAGTGCGGAAAGACCACGCTGGCGCAGGCCATGCGCGGGACCTACTTCGACCTGGAGCAGGAGTCCGACCGCCTGCGCCTGGACCTCGAGTGGGACGACCTCGTGGCCGGAAAGGATCTTCTCATCCTGGACGAGGCCCAGTCATGGCCGGAGGTCTTTGTCCGCCTGCGGGGGGCGATCGACCAAGACCGCGGCCGCAAAGGACGCTTTTTGCTTCTCGGCTCCGTATCCCCATCGCTGATGACGCACGTGTCGGAATCCTTGGCAGGCCGGTTGTCACTGGTGGAGCTGACGCCGTTCCTGTTGTCGGAGTTGGAGACAAAGGCATCCTGCCGGCGGCACTGGCTGTGCGGGGGCTATCCCGAGGGCGGCGTGCTCGAACCCAAGCGGTACCCGCGGTGGCAAATCGATTACCTAGCGCTCCTGGCCCAGCGCGACCTTCCCATGTGGGGGCTTTCTGCAAAGCCGCAGGTGACGGACCGGCTTCTCCGTATGCTGGCCGCGCTGCACGGGCAGGTCTGGAACGCGGCCCAGGTGGGACAAAGCCTCGGGCTCTCTTATCACACGGTCAACAACTATCTCGATTATCTTATCGGGGCTTTCCTGCTCCGGCAGTTGCCGGCCTACCAAGCGAACATCCGCAAGCGCCTCGTCAAGAGGCCAAAGCTGTACTGGCGCGACAGCGGCCTCGTGCACGCGCTGCTCAACGTCCCGGACAAGCGCTCGTTGCTCGTGCAACCGTGGGTCGGAGCGAGTTGGGAGGGGTACGTCATCGAGCAAGCATTGGGGGCACTTTCCTCGCAGGGGCATAGCTTCAGCGCGTACTACTTCAGAACCCCGGACCAGTATGAACTGGACCTCGTCCTGGACTTCGGGAAGGAGATCTGGGCTGTCGAAGTCAAGCTAACATCTTCCCCGTCAACCGATGATGTTTCGCGCCTGAACAAGGCCGCTGACATCATCAAGGCCTCGCAACGCTTCCTGGTCTCGCAGACAAAAAAAACAGCCGGAAACCAGAGGTGCCTTTCTTGTGACCTGTCGACATTTCTCGATCATCTCCGAGCGGCCAGATTGTAAATCAAGTCCAGTAGCAAGGAGTCGATTCATGAGGAGCACACATCGCGGTCATGCGAGCTTGCGCGCGAGCACGGTCAATTGGTAAGACATGACGTACAGGCTGTTCAACGTGGCTTCGAGCCGCCGCATGACCGAGGCCGGCCCAGCACTCAGCGTAACGTTCTTGGCAGCTTCCACAAGTTGGCCGATAACAGGGATCCTACGCCTGGAAGGCCAGTTCAATACCTGGACCCAATGCGACGCGTACCTGAAGTTCTCCCAGGTCTCCACAGGCCTCCATCCAGCGTCTTTCAAGAGCATCGTGAAGCCTGCCGCCGTGTATATCCTGACGTGGTCAGGGTTATGGCCGGGCCGTTCCAGTGGCAGGAAGAACAGGCCGTATCCTTTGGGCTTGGTATGCTCGGCCATGGCTCTCAAGGTTGCTGCATCGTCCGGCACGTGCTCCGGCACGTATGAAGCAATGACCAGGTCGTAATCGCCGGGGCTCCCGACCCGGGTTGATTCCAGGCCCGGGGAAGAAACAACTGAATGCCGCGCACTCAGTTGCCATGGTCCTCGTACTTCCTCATCAACTTCAACAGTTCCTTAAGAATCTTGGTTCGCTCATCCGCTGCTGATTCGGGATACACTTTCAATGGAGGTGGGTCTGTCCGGTGAAGATAGATGCTGAACCGCGAGTTGAAATACATAGGTAGCGGATACTTGTCCTTTTCTCGGTTGACCATGCTGTACTTCGTCTTGCCGTCAATCTTGGGGTTGTCGACAATCTTCCTGATGGCCTTGTCACGCTTCGCTTTCAGGTCAGCGTACTGCTCATCCGTCATACGCTCTTTGAACACGAGAATGATGAGATAGTCTGTCTTTCGACCAAACTCTCGTAAGAGGTCCTCAAGCTCCAACGGTGGCAGGCTGATCGGGTTGAGAAGAGTAATTTGCTCGTCACGGGCGATGACGATGGAACGTGCGTCGGCCTTGACTGTCCAGCCTGCCGGGATGATGGGTTGAAGCGCAGTAACTATCTCGGAAGGAAACACGGGCGGGCGTGTCTTGGCCGCAACGGTAGTGACTGCCGCCATAATCAAGCATATGACTAGAGACCGCCTCGTCCTTATCACCACAACAGTGAAGTCACCTGCCGCCGTGGAGCAAGCCCGAAGGGCGCAGCAGAATGGTGGTCAGGTGAACTGACTGGTTCTGCCTTAAAGATCCAGCTGGATCGTGATAGCTCGGCCTATACCTTCCATCTCAGTGGAAGAACGATCCTGCCGGATTGATTAGCCGCTTTTTGCTCACCGTTGTAAGCTGATCGGCCATAGCTTTTGCCTTTTTCCCACGAAAAGTCACATATGTTTCGCTTGGGTAGAGTTTACTAACACTACTAGTCAGGGGCACGACTTGGACTCTATTAAGGAACTGGTTGGCAGCATCATTGCTTACGATGACCGCCGGTCGCTGCTTGTGGATTTCACCACCGATGGAAGGGTCAAAATTTATCCACCACACATCACCTCTCTTCATCATTTATATCTCCAAATGTGCCCTCAGCCCACTCAAGAGCCTCAGATTCCCGGACCTGATCAGCAGACATCTCTTTATATGCAGCATATATATCTCTCTTGACAACATGCGGACGAACTAACTCTTGGATAAAACGACTGATTTTTCGTGGCCCTATAACTGTCCGTAATCCGTTATAGATCTCCTCATCTATGGTCAATGTAAGTTTCCTTTGCATCACAAACACCTCCTCGAGAGTTATACGTATAATACACGTGTATTGTTTATATGTCAAGGAGCTATGAATATTTTCTAAGGGGCAGAACTCCTTGTTAGCCCCCAGCCTTCCCACCCAGGTTGATTTTCAAGGCATCAAGAACATGCTGTCATTTCATGGAGTTGTAGGGGCGGTTCGCGAACCGCCCATGCGAGATTCAGTACAGACAATTTGTATTTTTGTCTGCCGGACCAGGTCGGCTTTCCACCTAAAACGGCCTGATACGCCCGGCAATCATATCGTGCAGAGTCCCGGTTTTTTCACTCCTTATGATTTTTTGATATCACGCCTATATCCGGCCCCCGAAAAATCAACCACGGAAGGGAGAATCCGGAAGGGAGAATTGCTCAGCATAACCACCAAGTTTCCGATCAAGTTCTCCCTCTCCATAACACCAAAATACTCATGTTATGTAATTGGCAACCTGATGCTGATTAAATGATTTTTCCTTGGATTATCCGTTGACTATGGGGGATGGGAGTTATATAAAGATGTCTAGTTTCCTGGATTGACAAGGACTCGTACCGGATAAACGGAGATTGGGTAGAATAAGGAGTTATTTGAAGGAAAAAATTATGCAAGAAGATAAGTTATTTCAAATTTTGGAAAGAATTGCAGTTGCTCTTGAAAAAATTGCACTCAATATCACCACCAATCATATCTCCTGTTCTCAAATATCAGAAAAAAAGACGAAAGATACAGAAATAGAAAAAATAAGCGAAGATTTTTTTATAAATGATATATCTGAAATTGAGGAATTTTTGAATTCAAAAGGAGTATCCATAAAAGTAATAAAAAAAGAAGATGATGCTGATGAGATTTTAGACAATATAGCATTTTTTATGGGAAATAGATATAAATATATCAAAAAATTATATTCATTAATAAAGAGAAACCTTAATTCTGGCAGAAGTTTCAAACTAGATTTAAAATTCAACTCAAGAAGAAATAGCTTCAGTTACCCAACTATGCACTAACTTGCATCAAATAGCTTTTCTTGAAGAATATAAATATCTTAAATCTCCAAAATTTTATCTTTTTGCAAAAGTAAATAGTATACCAAGAGCATTAAATTTCTTCTCTGGCGGGTGGCTTGAACGATATGTCAAGACCACAATAGAAGAGTCTATAAAACTAGCTTCGCATCCTATAAAGCTGAACTATTCTTATCTTAAAAATCCACAAATTGTTTTACCAAATGGTAATGATTTTGAATTAGATATAATCTATAAAATAGAAGATGAAATTTTTTGGTGTGAAGCAAAATCAGGTGATTACCAGAAATATGTTCAGAAGTATTCTAATATGTCAAAATTGCTTAATATAGATGAAGATCATTCTTTTATGATATTAACTGATATATCTGAAGGTGGTGCAAAGGCATTAAAAAGCATATTTAAAATGAATGTGATTAGTATAGATGATTTTTATAATGTATTTAGCTCAGAGATAATGAGAATTAAGGCTAAAATACATGATGAATATGAAAAAGATTCTGGATTCTGTGAAAATTGAAAGTGATCAAAATATCACATAACAAGGTGCTCCACCTGACCACTATTCCGCTGGCGCTCCATAGCGGCAGGTGAGCTTGGTCGTTCTACCCAATCTCCCTTATCCGCAATCAACCCCCGTAGCTAGCCATGGCATCCTAAGCCGATATAGCCGCGACTCTCCTGATTGTCAAGAAATACCTTGATTGCCGCCAAGTCTTCGATTAACCTAGCATAGGACAATCGATCCTATAGAGATTGTATATAATCAGGACTGCAGTTATGAATCTGGCGCATAGAAGCTTTGAGCGGATACTCGATGGTTATGCCGAGTTTCTGCGGAAGCGACAACTGGCACCGCCCAAGCATCAGCCACACTTGGTTCGCTGGGTGCGGGAGTTCCTGGTCTTCGCGATGGAGCACCCCGGCCACACCTTTGAGCAAACGCTGGACATGTTCCTGGCCGCCTTGGAAGAACAAACCGGCGTCAAGCCATGGCAGATCCGACAGGCAATGGATGCGGTGCGTATCTATCGGCAGCAGTATCGAGAGGGAGCTCATGAAGCAGGTGAAGATGCATCAAAGAAAACCTGGGCTGGCAATGAGGATGACCTGCTTGCACGGACGCGGGAGATCCTACGCCTGCGCCACTACGCCAGAAGCACAGAGAAAACCTATCTGAATTGGGTGCGCCGGTTTCTCTCATATCGCAAACGAGCCGGCCTGACAGGCGATCCCACTGCCGCAGACGTTAAGGCATTCCTCACCCGCCTCGCCATGGTCGAAAGAGTAAGCGCTTCCACGCAGAATCAGGCATTCAGCGCGTTGCTGCTTCTGTTCAGGGAAGTCTTGCGCCGGGATCTCGAAGAAATGGAGCAAACCGTGCGCGCCAAACGGGGGCGCAGGCTTCCGACAGTCTTATCGGTCAGTGAAGTGCAGACACTGCTGAACGCTGTGGAGTCTGAGTACAAGTTGATGGTGAAGCTGCTCTACGGGAGCGGATTGCGCTTGATGGAGCTGCTTCGCCTTCGGGTGAAGGACATAGACTTCGACGCGGGATTGATAACCGTGCGTGGCGGGAAGGGAGACAAGGACCGGACGACCCTGCTACCGGAATCGTTGCGCGGAGAACTGCGCGCCCATCTGGCAAAGGTACGTGAATGGCATAAGGCCGATCTTAAGCTCACCCCACCCAGGTTGAGCCCGCCTCTTCCAAAATCCACCGTACTTTCAGGCAATTATAGCGCCGCCATCACGAGGTACACCTGGTCCAGGCCCAGTTCAGATGCCCAAAGCCGCCATGCCGCTGCTGCCCTACCCGCCCGATGTCACGTTGGCCTGGCATCTAAAGGCACTGTCCTAGACGTGCCATCTCGTTTGGCCTGAATGAATCAGCCGTAATTACAATATGCTGGAAGCAACGAAAAGCTCAACCTGGATGGGGAGTACCGTGGTTGATATATTTTTCTTTTGCCAGGCGTAGTTCTACGACCAAGCGGTCTTGGATGGTTCCCCAGAGGCGCTCTACCCTTCCTTTTGCTTGTGGGGAATAAGCCTTGATGAGAGTGATGCCTAGCTCGCTCATGGCTCTTCCGAACTGTGTGAGGGGCCTAAAACCCTTGAGCTGTTCTTCGATGGATTGACGTATTGAAAATCGGTCATCGATATGATAACAATTTCAATCAACGGCGAAGACCCTTCTGCGGTGCGACCTTTAATGGTCCTCTGCAGGAAAATTGGAGCGACTCATGCACGCGTCCTGCGCAGACGAGGCAACCTGCGTGGCCGGCCTACCGGTTGGCCCGCAGGGTGTTGTGGGTCGCTCTGGGTCTTCGCCGACTACAGTGTTGCCTCGGGCCTTGCGGGCCTCTTTTTTATTTCCGAATACCAAGAGGCTACTTTCTCATAAAAGGACCGGTAGCGGAAATTTAATATGCTGGTTTACACGTCGTATAGTTGGTGTTGTTATATTTATGCTAATCGCCGCATCGCCCCCTGCGAATGCGAAGAGACCACAGTTTAACTGTCTCGCTGGAACGGCGTTTGTCAAAAAGCCGTACAACTACTTTCCCCTGCAGCCACTAAAGGGCAACCTGTTCCAGTGCGATAATCTAAGACGAGTCGCCTAATGGACCGATGGTTACCAAACCTACTTATTCCGGATGGAGGAGGAGAACAAGAATTTACGCAGCAATTGATGCAGTTACCCCGCAAGATCAGACCTGTCTATGTTCAAGAGCTGCTGGGAATAACAGAGGAAGACATAAAAAAGAAACTTTCCAATAAAGGAACAGCCCTTGTTGGAGAACATATAGCATTACTTGCGCTGATTCTCACAGAACACATAGAAAATGGCCGCCAGGAAATAATTGTCAATAATGATATGGCCGAGCTATTAGCGCTTACTGAAATCAATCTTCCATTATCTGAAATAAGGCCACCTTATTCCTGTTGTTATGTACATATAGATGGGGACGTAGGCATGCGTATTTGGGGCGGAGAACGTACAGGATGGCATATGCTCGAAGGGGGCTATTCTATGCAAACTCAATTTGTCGGAGATACCAATTGGGGCCTGTTTATGTGCGCCAAGCCCAACACAAATTCTGAAAACAAAGTAGATGATGCAACTTTTTGGATGCCCTTCTTCAAAAGCGAATCTGACATGATTGTAGAAGATATCCTGCGGAAACGGCTGGAAACGGCTCCAGATCCCGTAATAGAGAAAGGTTCAAAGCTTCCAAAAGATGTTGCGGATATGTGTTCCAAATATGAATTTGTAGATACAAAAGATACATGGGAGATCAATAAGTTCAATCTTACTCTTGCATTTCGAATCATGCTCAACACATTTCTTTATATGTCCTCGAAGGATGCGACAATAAGAAGGAAATTTTGGGAAGACAAGGCATTAAAGAAGAAGCTGCGTAAGGTGGGAAGAGCTAGCAGAAGACAAGAATTGGAAATGAGATTGAATATGCGCAGTTCCCACTATATCTACATCGGAAACGGCGACGAAAAGATGGCCGAAAGGAACGTCAACATCAACAGGGAATCTGGCGAAGTCAGAAGACATGTTGTGCGTGGTCATTGGCATACCTATTGGGTAGGAAAAGGCCGTGCAAATAGCGAGCGGAAGTGGATAAGGCCTTACTGGAGAGGAGCTGGAGAGGTTGTTCCCTCAAGAAGTTATAAAATAAAAGGAGGTACGTCATGAAAAGAGTATTAGTCTTACTTATTCTACTCCTCGTTCTCTTCGGGCTCGGATGTGGAAGTGAAAAAGTGGTTTACAAATATCCACTTGAGCCCTGTGATACTCCGCTAGCAAGGAGATGTTCCCCAGATCCCGATAATCCCGCCGTGGAAGCTTGTTTCGGTGGTTATTGGTATCCTGTGGATGTATGCCTCCTATATTGCAAAGACTCACCTAGAGCTAGTTCTCCATGGTGTGATCTCTGATAAAATAGAAGATAAGCATCAAGCGCTTATCTTCTTTAACAAAAAAAAGGAGAAACAAGAAAATGTTGTCTTTGAATAGAGACTTATGGTCATTTTTAGGCGCTGCTGATGCCATATGTATTACTACTAATGGTTATGTCAAAGCCAACGGACATGCCGTAATGGGACGAGGATGCGCACGTGAGGCAGCCGAGAGATTTGGCAGACTTCCTATGATTTTGGGGAAAAAATTAAAAGAAGCTGGAAACGTTCCACAACAATTACTTCCTGTGGTGCATAATCACGCAGCTACGTTTATCTTATCTTTTCCGGTAAAACCTATTGAATCTATAGCGTCACAAAACTTGAATACTTGTTCACTCCGTCCGTCCCCGGTTACCCCCGGTTACCCTCTCGGTGCTCGAGAGAGTAAAGTTTGGTTAGGGGGTCGAATGACATGGGCTCCGAAGTGGACATAGTGGATCCGAGGGACCTGGCCAGGTTCCTTGCAGAAGAAGCCGATGCCGAAGACGCAGAACACGGCGGGCCGCACCGTGCCCGTGTCCGCTGCGTGGGTGCCGTTCTGATACCACGCGAGCCAGCCGGGCCGCCGGGCG
>JAADFL010000074.1 GCA_013152945.1 Deltaproteobacteria bacterium
TTTGACCTCCATCGCAATATCTGATGAAACTATATGATACCATTTCTAAATTGTCAATAAAAATAACTTAGCGCTTATGGGGCAACGCCCCAGGAATTATTGGCACCAAACGATCCCCCTCGCCCGCTTTGCGGGAGAGGGGGATAAAAGGGGGTGAGGGTGGTGGAAAGCCGGCCTGGTCCAGGAGATAAAATACAAATCGTTTGGATTTGATCCCGCATGGGCGGTTCGCGAACCGCCCCTACTTAAGGTATGTGGCATGAACCATTACCCCTACTGACATTTTCACTTGGCACTATACTGACATATTGACTCGGCTTCGACACCGTCAATAAACGATTTCCGTGAAATGCTTTATTATATCCCGGTCAACTCTTATTTTGGTTGCGATATTTTCATACGGATTGCCCCGGGCAGACACTCGAAAGTTGAAGGAAGCTTACCAGGTTGTTCTCCATCAACATCAAGGAGCACGCGCTCATCGCTGAAGGCTTCTATCCTGGCCGCCCTGAAAGACTCCACCTTGTCCAGTTCCAGGTGTGTGCCTTTGTACACCCTGTTCGCTCTCTTCAATACGTCCAATCTCGTGAGATCGCCCAAAATTACCACGTCGAATTTTCCGTCATCCATCCTGGCGCCCGGTGCTATCCACATTCCTCCTCCGAAAAACTGTCCATTGGCGATCGCAACATTGTTGATAGTCCTGGAAAAGGGCTTCTTGCCGTCAAGTGAAATGGTAACTTGCCTGTTCTCGTATTCAACTATGGACCTGATGGTAGCCAACAAAAAAGATAGTTTTCCTCCAAGTGCCTTTGAAGAGGAATTGACCTTTTCATCCACCAGGCCGCCGATTCCGAAAGATGCTATGTTTATGAAATACCTGACCATCCTTTCCCCGTTTTGATTGTCCATGGTTATTCGGCCGACGTCGACCGGCCAGGACTCCTCCCGGGCTAGAATATCTATATAATCCATTAGTTCCTTGCCCAGCCCGAATGTCTTGCGAAGGTCTCCGCCTGTGCCCCTGGATATGAAATTGAATACGGCGTTGGGATTTATTTGCGTATTGTCATCCCTGAAAAAACCGTTGATAACTTCATTGTTCGTGCCGTCACCGCCTACTGCCACGATTTCGTCGTATCCGTTTTCTAGTGCCATCCTGGTTATATCTGTGGCATCTCCCGGGGCCCCGGTGATTTTTGAATCCACCTCGCCCAATACGGATTCAATTTTTTCTTTGATTTCAGGCCAGTCTTTACCGGTTGCCTTGTTGGCCGAATTCGGATTGACTACACAGATTATTCTCGATTTTTTTTTACCCGTTCCATCGTTCACAGCCATGGTCAAGTCAGAGCCCCCGTAATTTCATGACAGGTGGTATCAGCCTGTCTTTTTAACTCCGAACCACCCCAATAAGGGCAGTGGATCGGTCTTTATCTCTCCGTTTTCAAACGTTGCTTCTCCGCATGGCGCCATTGTGCCCACCTCTACCTGGTTTCCCCCACATTCAAGGTGGTTGAGATTAGCAAAATCACCCAGCATGTAAATCGTGCCCTTATCCCCTTGTTGCCAGCCAAGAGCTGACGCATCAATGTGAAATACTATGCCGGACTTGGATTTCACATAGTAAGGGGCGACAAAGTAGAGCACATCGAGATCCAGATTAGATGGTACAAAGGCTGGTTTTTCGCCCTTCAGCGGAAATCGTAGGACACGGACCTGTTGTTGCTCTTCTCCAAGGTCCCCAGGAGGGACCGAAAAGGACAAACCCGAAATGTTGGAAATATCGGCGCCATTTTCCGGAGTATATTGCACCTTGTCCCCGGGGAGCCTGTAATAGTAGTGGGTTCCAAGGTCCAAGTCGAAATCGTCCACTCCGAGATCGGACACCTCATCCTGTGCCGGTTTGAATGAAACCGAGTACTGTGTCCATCCCCCTTCCGGGATAGAAAGCAAGGAGAAATGTATGCCCTCCTCTTTTGTAAAATCAAAGGCCCTGCATCCGTCCGGGATCTTTCTTTTGAAAATACCCTGATCGTCAGTATTGGAAGTCAGGCAACCTTGAACAATACAAAAGGATACGACACCTTTATAAGGTGTGCCGTCTTCGAACAGAATCTTCCCACTAAGGGATGCGATACATACCGGACCATTGCACCCGGCACAAGATGCTTGTTCTTCCAGGTCATAGCCGTTTTGCGCATCTGATGCATCTCCTGCATCAGGCAGGCCTGGTAAACTCTCGTAACATCCTGCTGTCAAGACGGACAGCAACAGTGTCAATAAAAAACATGCCTTCAGGACCTTTTTCGGCATATCGGCCAAACTATCAAACCCTGTTTTCACGCCTTGTCTCCTTTTCAAGATTTCCAACAGCCCTAATCAGAGTGTCTTATCCATGCAATCATTGAACCTTGAAGAGGTTCTGCTGCCTCGTTATTGTGTTGCCTCCGCCGTTGTTGCCGGTTCCGGCTCTTTTGGAAATTCACCATTTTTATAGAAATAATCCAGTATCCTGTCTTTTTCAACAAATCGGTCGTGCAGCCAGCGTGTGAGAGCCTCTCCCGACTCGGGCAATTCCGAGATGGCGAACCTTCTCACGTGCATGTGTGATATCCTTGAATATCCCAGTATATATTGCCACAGGGTGGGAATGCCGTTTTTGTACCCGATGGTGATATCGTACACTGCATGGAGATGGTTGCGGAGACCGATTACCGATGCAACAAATCCTTTTGTCCTTGGAATCAATAGATGTTTCAAAGGTGTCAGGTTCTTGTCCCTTGCATATTGCCGGCTTTTTTCAATCTTGGCCGGTGTAGACCTGGTCCCTTCGGGAAACAATATGAGCCACAAAGGCACATGGCCCTTATTGATTGTACTGAAGGTTTTCTCGATCGATTCCTGATCCCTGCTCCAATCACGCCTGACAAATAGGCAATCAATGAACAACATACCCCAGCCCACTCCGGGAATCCATTTTACAATATCTTTAACAAACCATTTCATGTCCCCAAGCCTCTTCTTGCTCCTGGCAAGTATCATCAATACGGGTATGTCCGCCATTTCCTGATGATTGGATACCAGTATTACTTTTTCCCTTTCAGGCACATTATCACCTGTCAATTCCAAACGCGTATCGTATAAAATTTTTGCCACGGACACACACCAACCCCACCAGGTATTCGCTCCCCAGCGGTTGAAGGCCCGGAATGCCTTTCTCGAAAAGGGTAAAAGTACAAGGCTCAAGGTCTGTAACATATTGAAGACCAGCAAGGTGCCGAACAAAAAGACGACAACGGGTACAACCTTGGATGTTATTAAGACCTTTTCAATCCTCGTTGAATCAACCTTAATCAACTCTTGAGACATTATACAATAACCTTCCAATTCCCACCCCTTGTTCACACCGACACGCCCGAACAGGCAATCATTATAATATTTCCCGTAAAAATTGCGCCTGAAAATTAAACAGAGCACTAAAAAAGAATGTGTAAATGCTTTTTTTAACCGGGTCAGCGGGAAAAGCCTTATTTATTTTAACCGAGGCACAAATTGTTTTAAAAGCGCCCTGGGCCTGTTCCAGAACATGTAAAACCCAAAGCCCATGGCACTCTTGAGGAGTTCCAGCCGGCTTGTCGGGTAATCCATGAAAATCCTGTATATCCTGGACGGTTGTGCATAAAAGAGAATATTTGCAGCAGACTGGATCGCGGATAGTTCAAAAGAACTTACGTGTTCGCTCAAGCTGTGAACAGCATATTGGAGATCGTAGAGCATCCGCTCCGAGCCGGGCGCTACAGCCTCTGGTCCATGCACCAAATCGAATAGTTCCGTACCTTCGAATGGGACGACATTGAAAAAGAAGGCCAAGTGCAATCTGGACCTCAATGCATATTCAACCGTCTTGAGCATCTCTTTCCTTGTTTCTGTGGGAAAGCCCAACATAAAGAAGCCAATGGTGAAGATACCGGAGGATACTGCAAAGTTAATATTTTCTTCTATCCTGGCAAAGTCTATTCTTTTTCTAATCATTTCCTGTATTCTTGGGCTTGCGGACTCTATTGCAAAACCTATGAAGTACGTACCAACCGACTTCAATGCGGAAATTACGGTTTGATCAAGGATATCTCCACGAAGGCCGTTTGGAAATGAAAACCTGGTACAGATACCCCTTGCCCGTATGCCTTCACAGATATCCAGGACTCTTTTCCTGTTCAGGTTGAAGGCATCATCCATTATCTCGAATTCGTTGAGGTTGTATCTCCTGGCCAGCCAATCCAGGTCTTGTACGACCCTGGCCGCCGACATGGTCCTGTATGCTATTCCGGGACTGTTGTGACAATAGATACATGCGTACGGACACCCCCTCGAGGTGATTACAGGCAGGTACCTGGTGCCGGAATCAAGGGTCGTGGCTCGATACATCTTAAAGTAATGTTCTATTTCGAGCAGGTCGAACGCAGGTCTGGGAAGCTCGTCCAGATTCATGACCATATCGGCATACCCGGCAGCATCGCGAATTTTGCGGGAACGCACGAGCACTCCGGGCACGTGCAATCCGTCAAGCGAATTATTGTGCAAAAGGTAATCGAGGATCTCGAGGAACGGTATTTCTCCCTCTCCGGCCACGACTGCATCTGCCCCTGTCCATTCAAGTGCTCTTTCACGGGCCCCGGTAGGATAGGGTCCGCCCATGATGACGGGAAGATCGGGTTTGAAAGACTTGATTATCCGGATCAACTCTACGCTTCGGGTGGCTTCTACCGAGAGTGCGCTGATTCCCACCAGGTCCGGCTTGATCTCTTTAAGCAAATCCGACCATTCCCGATGGTTCAACCGCCCAAGTTTTTCATCAACCACCTTGAAGGCGTACTTCCCGGGGCGCTGCTTTTCCACAAAGGCAGCCAGGGAGAGTATGCCGAGCGGAGGTGTTGCGGGATGCATGAAGCCTATTTCTTCAGCCCATCCAGGTTTAATCATCAAAATCGACGGCATTCCGCCTCCGTTTATTATTGTTATTGTATCCTTTACGCAGGGCTGCAATGCGTTTCGACCTGAACAAGTCCCTTGTAGGCCCTTTGCCGAAAACCAAGGCATGTGCGGCCAATACGGCTGACTTCATCGTGATTTCAAAAACACCTTGCTTTTGAATGAGTTTGAACAGCCTCGACGGCCTGGAATAGAATGCGGCATAGTACGCAATATAGTATAACTCAAGCCTCCAGCCCGGAATATGTCCAGTACCCATGGAAACGCTTTCGTGGGACAGGTTTCTATAATCAAGGTTTGGAAGCTTGTGGTTTAGTGCCAGCTTACGTGTGATGGGAATCCCCGGATATGGAGTGAAGAGATTAACCCAAATATCGTCGACATCCATTTGTCTCAACAAGGAAATGGTATCCAGGACATCGCGATCGGTTTCACCCGGAAAACCGAGCATCATCAATGCGGTTATGTCGCCGGCACCTGCCCTTCGAATCGCTTTAATCGTTTTCGACATGTCGCGCGCCCTGTGAGGTCTGGCCATCCTTTTCAGCAACCTGTCCGAGCCTGATTCGACACCCAGTGATATCCTGGTGCACCCGGATTCAAGCATGCTCTTGACCAGTTCAGTGTCCAATGTCCTCAAGTCCAGGCCCACGCTGGCGTCCCACTTCATGTCCAGGCTCTTGATCTTGTCGAAAAGGGCCATTGCATAATTCCTGTCAGCGGTCAGGTTGTCGTCGGCAAAACAAAATCGCCGAATACCATATTTCTGCTTGAGTAATTCTACCTGCCGGGCAACGAACTCTGTTGAGTGCCATCTGGGTTTTTGGTTGAGGTTCATACAGTAAGTGCAATGATTGGGACAGCCGCGAACCGCCTGGATGTGGAGCCAATTCAGCTCTGCAGTTGAAAAGCCATTTTTCCCGGCTCGTTGCTCCATTTCCAGGTACTGCTCGAAATCGAGCAGATCCCATGCAGGCGGGCCGATGGAATCGAGGTCCTCTGGAAAATCCAATGTATTGACATGAAAATTTCCATCTCTTCCCTGCAGCACCAACCCAGGGATCTTGGCCAGCACTGATTTGCGTGCGGGCCTTCCCCTCAACAGCTCCGACACCAGCATGGGCAATGCCCTCTCGGCCTCTCCGGCAATGGCGTAATCCGCAAACTCGAGGTGCTCCAGGGCAGACGCCCTTGCGCCCGTAACATGAGGCCCGCCGATAATCACGACAGACTTCGGCAGGACCTCACGTATGACTTTCAGGTAACTTCGGGCCAGTCTTACAGCGTTTGTCCAAACCTTGAAACCTAGTACAGGGGGGCGTTCCCGGTTCAGCCATTCTGCAAACTTGTCAAAAGGCAACAGCCATGGAACGAGTTCCAGTATTTTTACCTCGATGCCGGCTCTCCTGAGGCTGGTGCCGAGGTAGGCCAGGCCGAGGTCCAGTCCAGGCGGATATTCGTATGGTACGCACAGGACGACTTTTGCCGGGCTTTTTCCCATGTGATTACCGCTCGGCCGTGCCCGATATAAACGCTAATATAAACGAGACATGATTCATGCGCTATCCCCATGAATTAAGGCATTGTATTGACACGGCCCCTGCATCCAGGCCATGTGCAAGAGATATTATGATGAATTTATCCACCTTACAGGGCCGATGTGTCAAGAAGCTTGTGCATAAGGAACAGGCCCTGAATTTTTATTTTTCTGAGTGCCACCTTTCACGATTTTGTCAGGGAAAAACCGTGCACGTGTACACGCTTATCGAGTAAAGCCATTGGTTTGAAAAAACTTACCTGCATGCCAAAGCCGAGGGCTATTTTGAGTAATTCTTTTCTGCTTACCGGGTAATCCCTTAATATGCGGAGTGCACGGATGGGATTCATGTAAAAGAGCAGGTTTCCGGCCGATTGTATCAATGATAGTTGCAAAGGACTTACGTACTCGCTTAGACTATGCCTTGCATATTGGAAATCATGGATTTCATCGAACCGGTTATTCTCGATGCGCCCCGATTTCTCCAACATTTCATAGAGTTCAGTTCCCTCGAATGCGGTCACGATAAAGAAAAAGGCCATGTGTAACCTGGAATCAAGGGCAAAACGGATTGTCTTCCAAACTTCCTGTCTCGTCTCGGTCGGGAACCCGAGCATGAATAGTCCTGCTGTTATAATGCCCGAGGAAGCAGTTGTTTCAATATTTCGGGCCACCAAGTCAAGATCCAGGTTTTTATGTATCATCTTCTGGATCCTGTTACTGGCGGATTCCACTGCGATTCCCATGAAGTATGTGCCGACGGACTTTAGTGCTGTTATAACATCCGGATCGAGAATGTCTCCTCTAATACTTGGAAAAGAGAACCTCGTCTTCAGGCCCCTTTTCGAGATTTCACCACATATTTCAAGGACCCTCTGCTTGGGCATGTTAAAGATGTCATCGAAGACCTCGAAATCATGGACCCCGTATTCATCTATGAGATGCTCGATTTCATTCACAATCCTGATTGCAGACATTGCCCTGAAACGCCTGCCGAATGTTTTATTGTAACAGTAGATGCAGTTATATGGACAACCCCTGGACGTGCACAATGGCAGGTACCTGGCGCTGGTATCCAATGGCGTCATTCTGGGGGAATGATAGTATCTTTCGAGATCAAGTAAATCAAAGGCCGGGTACGGCAATTCGTCCATGTCAACTACGACATCCGCATGTTCATGCTCTTTCAAACTTGCATTCGACCTGGAAAGCACGCCTGGTATATTGATATCATTCAGGTTATTTGCATCCGGACTCTTTTGGGCCACATGGTCCAATATTTCTAGGAATGCAATTTCTCCTTCACCCACCACCAAAAGGTCTGCAAGCGTCCTGTCCAGTGCGGCCCTGCCTACACTTGTCGGGTACGGTCCTCCAAGGACAATCGGTACATGTGAGGCCTTTGCCTTCAAGAGATGCGTCAAATACGCGGTCCGGCCGGCTTCGGCATTAAGCGCACTGATTGCAATCAGGTCGGGCGTGAATTCTTCCAGTATATGATTCCACTGCCTTAGATCCGGCTGGTCGAGCCTCTCATCAACGATCTTGAATACATAACTGCCCGGTCTTTCTTGCCTTGCAAAGGCGGCAAGGTACAGCAACCCCAGGGGAGGGGTAATTGGGTGCATGAATCCGATTTCACCCGACCATCGCGGTTTGATCATCAAGACGGAAAACATCTTATCCTCCGTTTCGGGCGCTCTACAGATCAATCAAACGCAAGACCGATAAAAAAATCAGTCCAAAATCAATTTGTATCCTCAAGCATGAAACACCACAAACATGAACCAGTCGAGCAAGTGGTGCCTGAACACCTATCTGTGCTTTTTATTTATCGGGTATGACGTTGTGTCAAGAAGATTATAACGGCCGCCTGCCTCTATATTCCATGTTTCGAGGAGAGAGCCGGCTGCAGAATCCGGGATAACAAGCCGTGGCTTGTAATTACCACGGGAAATCAAGTATCTTTTCGTAAAGCATGAGCAACCGGATACATATTGGGACATCGGGATGGACCTACGACGATTGGTCCGGTGTATTCTATCCCAAGGGGGTAAGCGGTCCAGGGAGGCTTTCATATTATATTTCGAAATTTGATTCAGTGGAATTGAATGCATCTTTCTACAGGTTCCCGTCGAAAGTCGCCATAGGATCCTGGAACAGGAAACTGGGCAAAGATTTCCACATGGCAGTCAAGGGCCACAGGAAGATTACCCATTTCAAAAGGTTGAAGAGTTGCGAGGATGTCCTGCCGGCCTTTATGGAACGCATCTCGCTCCTCCATGCAGTAAGGATAGTCTTGTGGCAGTTGCCGCCTTCCCTGAAGAAAGATCTTTCATTGCTCGAAGCATTCCTCGAGCTTCTCGGAAACGAACAAAGACATGCGATCGAGTTCAGGCACGAAAGCTGGTGGCACCCGGATACGGTGTCCTTGCTTTCCAGGTACCGGGTGTGTTTCGTAAGCGTGAGCCATCCGCGATTGCCGGGCGATATCGTGCCTACGGCCGACACGTTGTACGTCCGTTTTCACGGCTTGGGAGAAAAACCATATGATTACGACTACAGCAATCGTGAATTGGCGACCTGGGCCGAAAAGATCAGGCCCTTGTTGAATAACAGGGAATTGTATGCCTATTTCAACAACGATTTCAGGTGCAGAGCCGTGCATGATGCAATGGCCTTCAGGGAGATGTTCAAGAACACCCTTTAAGTGCATGCGATATTTCTTGTTCCAATTAGGCGGTCAGAGTATTTCGTAAGAAAACCTTAATAAAAGCCTTTGCCTTATCTGCAGCATATCCTCGAGTTTCTTGTCGTATGCCAAATCGACAATGTAATTTAGTGATGCAAATGAAACAAGCCTGAAGCTTACTGTCAACTGCCACTTCATAATGGGACTGCTCCAGTCCTCAATCGGTTCCAGAAGCTTGAACTCCGTGGTCAGGCTTATCCATCTCGTCATCCTGCCGATACCGATCAGGCTGGCCTCGGGGCCCATGCGATATGAGTTCGGTACTTTCAAGAGATACGAAACGTCAGCAGCATCAGGGCCGGCACATGGAGAAGTCTCACTGGAGGTTGCTTTTAACACATCCGAGCAACCGACTTCGCGGTAAAGACCGCGGGTCAATACCTGCAATGCTCCATAACCGATTCGCAGGTCCAACGAAAATATGTAACTCGGGGAGATGTCGAAAGAAAGGCCGCCCCCTTCTTCGAGTTCGGACTTGCCGAATGCGTCCGCAATCCTGGTCTTTTGCAGGGTTACGACCCCGGATTCAGGGTCGTTCACGCCCTTGAAATATTGCACCGATCTCCTCTTGCCATAGTCGATGTAGCTCGGGAAGAGTTGACCATCATATCCAACCCTGACATAGGGGCCGAACCAGGGAACGATCCGATAGGTGTACACCGCATCCAGATCGACCTGGTCCGTCCTGGGGTCGAAATCTCCATTGGGGCGTTTCTGCCTGGCGTGTTCCGCTTCCAGCCTCAAATATAGTTCATGTCCCTCCAAGTTGTAACGTACGGTTCCGTCCAGGTACAACCCCAGGTTCAAGGTATTGCCGAATTCCCTGCCCGGGACATGGTCTGCCCTGTCGAATGCAAAATTTCCACCTATCAAGAGACCTAGTTTCCAGTTCTGCACCGCTGTCTCCGCTTCACCACGGCTCACCACGCCTCCACCAAGGAAATCGCCGATTCGCGAGGCATCGTCTTCACCGGTTTCCTCGACGAGGGTGAAGTGAACAAGTTCGCCGGGAAGCAATCTCACTGTCAGAAAATTGGTCCTTGCCCGGTAGTTCTCTCCGGTCTTCACAAGCATGTACAAACCCGGAGGCAATAACCATGTCCTCAAGATTTCCCCCCGCCTGAAATCGGCTCCCAGCCCCATGCCGAAATCCTGATTATCCGGCAGGTGTATCAACTCATATGACCCCCTGAACGGTGAATTTCGTTTATCAACCACCCTGACTTTGAGGCCGGCCCATACCGGCTTCAGGATTGTGCTCCTGCCTTCAACTACCTTAACATTGAATCTCATCATCTGGTCGAGCACCCCTGAACCAACACGTACGACATAGTTGCCGGGCGGCAGGATTGTCTTGTTGCCCATAGGCTGTTCAGATATCAGCTCATTGTTTTTATACACCAGGTAATATGGTTCGGCTGCGCTGTTGCTCATGGCCGGAACGAAGATTGCCCCTTTTCCTACCGGAATGAGTGTGGGATCCCTCTCATCCTGTTCTTCGGGAGAAGGCATTTGCCATCCCTTCCATTTTTCGGCCTGCTCTGCGCCCCTTGCGGGTAAAACCAGGAAAAAAGCAGCAGTCACCATACCAAGTTTGAAGAGAGTCATTGATTCTTCCCCTTGGCCTTGTTGAAGAACTCATCCAGGTTTTCGGCTATCTGCCTTGCATGTTTCTCGAATATCTCGGATAGGGCCTTGACTACATAAACCGGGGCCTTGTTGTGAACAGGTTTCTTGTCGTCGAACTCGTAGCTCCATACTACCTTGTCCGAGCCATAGGCGGTCATGTGGAGAGAAAGCGCCAAGTGGGCGAACCATGAATCGCCGCTATCCAATTCCTCGACTGCCAACACCTCGCCGGACAGTTCATAGTCCGGGGTACGCTCGGTGAACTTTGTTACGATGCGGGATACTACCTCGGATTCCGTCAGGTACCTCCTCAAGAGGTCCGAAATCATTTTCTGCGGCCTGACAGCCCACAATTGGTAATGATAGTATTCGAACTCGAACTGGGAATACCTGTACACCATCTTTTCTTTGTCATACGCATAGTTGATATCAAGCGGCTTTATCCTCAATACCAATGAATGCGTCGGGAATTTTTTCACCTTCAACGGCCTAAGGTAGGCCATCATGAAAAAATGTTCCTTTGGCGGGACAGCACATGCAATGATGCTTTTTGTAACCGTTATAAGCAATAATGTCATGATTAACAGCGACAGCGTTTGTCGTGCCTTCTTGGTCACGGCAACCTCCTTTCTTCACGATGGGAGCCCCCCAGGAGCAGAGCAGGATTCTCTTTTATAAGCCTTGAAAAATCCCTGAAGTTCTCTGAAGCCTCGACCAGGTTTTGAACAGCCGCATAGATACCCTCTCTTGTTTGGTTCAGTGTCAACTGTGCCTTTGCCACGAACTTGGACGCCTTGTCCAGGAACTTGTTGAGTCTTGCAACGGACATCTTCAGCCCCTTTTCCCCCATCCTGGCCTTTGCCTCGTCCATGGTAATCCTCGCATCCTTCAGCGTGGCGCCCACGTCCTGTACTACCGTATCCAGGCGTTTTGGATTCAAGAGTTCGACTGCTGCATCAGTGATCCTTTTCATGCCCCCCTTTGCCTCATCCACGGTTTTTTTCGCGGCTTGGAGCAATTCCACGAGGGACTGGGCTGCTGTTCCTGCCCCCCTTATCGCATCCCTGATTCCTTTCTCGTTCTTTGACGCCAACCTATCCATGCGACCGGCCAGGTGGTTTACGCTGTCAAGCAGATTCGCCAATCTCTGGCGGTTCGAGTCGCCTGTAAGTTCGACCAGGTTGTTTATCACAATCTCTATTTTTTTCGAAAGGCTCTCGGCGCGCACGGTAAGATCGTCCACCATGCTAGTACCTGACTTTACCTCGGATCCCGGCTTCAAGGTTTCGGCTTCGTTTGTTCCTCCCCGTATCTCCAGGAATTTGAGACCTGTGATGCCGAACATGTTCATTACCACGCGGGCATCGGCCTTTACAGGTGTCCCGCCGTCAAGGGAAA
Source organism: Deltaproteobacteria bacterium (assembly GCA_013152945.1). GTDB lineage: Bacteria > Myxococcota_A > JAADFL01 > JAADFL01 > JAADFL01 > JAADFL01. The sequence continues at coordinate 12,309 of JAADFL010000074.1, forward strand.
ACCTGACCATTGTCTTTGTAATGTCCTCGGGGTCTATGAGTATTTTTTCCACCCTGCCGACCCTGACACCATTGTACTTGACCTGGGCGCCTACCTCCAGGCCGCTGACCGATTCCGTGTACTTGGCATAATAGAAATCCCTTTTCTCCCAAAGAGCCCTCCCAAGAACGGCGGCCAATCCGGCAATCAGGGCCAAAACCGAGACCAACACGAAAAAACCCAGTCTGGCCTTTTGAGCTCGGGTGATCATTTGTTCTCCTCCTCGCAGTGCAAGGCAGCCAGCAATGTGCCCGTTCCTCCTGCTGCAGCGGGAGCCTTGCGGGCCAGGTAATCTTGTACTGCTTGGTTATTCGACTCCCTCATCTCGGCAAGGCTGCCCTCAAACAATACATTGCCTTCATCCAGCATTAATACCCGATCCGCAATTAGTTTAACGCTTGCCATTTCATGTGTTACCGCAACTACGGTCATTGCGAGCGTATCCCGCAGGTCCCTGATGAGTCTGTCTATTCCTGCGGCAGTCAGTGGGTCCAGGCCTGCACTCGGCTCGTCACAAAACAGTATTTCAGGATCCAATGCAATCGCTCTCGCAAGAGCAGCCCTTTTCCGCATCCCTCCGGAGAGTTCGGGCGGGAACAGGCCGGCAGCATCAAACAATCCCACCATGGACAATTTCATCCTGACCACGTCGGATATTACGGCCCCCGGCAAATCCGTGTGTTGTTCCAATGGCAGGGCGACATTTTCGGCTATGGTCAGTGAATTGAGTAACGCTCCGCCCTGGAACAGTACGCCTGTCCTGGTCAACACCTCTTTTTTCTCCCCTTCATCGGCTTGTAAAAGGTCCAGACCCAGGAGTTTGACAGTACCGGCAGCCGGTTCCATGAGTCCGACGGCATGTTTCAACAGGGTGCTTTTGCCGCAACCGCTTCCGCCGAGAACAGTCAATATTTCTCCCTTTTCCACGAGCAGGTCCAGGTCCTCGAGTATGACCTTGTCGCCGTACTGGGCCTTGAGTCCTCTTATTTCCAATGGCCATGGCATTGCTTCATCCTATCTGTTAACTGTACCAGAACAACAGGGAAAATATCGCATCAGCAACGATAACTCCGAAAATTGCCTGTACAACAGCCGAAGTCGTCACCCTGCCGACTCCTTCAGCCCCACCGCTTACACGGAAGCCGTTGAAGGCTCCTACCACCAGTATAATCCAACCGAATACCACACTCTTGAGCAACCCGGACAAGATGTCCTTTAGTATTAGTGCCCTGGCAGTCTGATGAATAAAAGTCTGTGGCGAGAGATTGAGCAGTAACATGCCTATCAGCATTCCACCAAGTATTCCGAAGATCGCGGAGATCACGGTCAACAAGGGCTGTGTAAAAGTAATAGCATATAACTTGGGCACTATGAGAAAACGAACAGGCTCCAACCCAAGTGTCCTGAGGGCATCTATCTCTTCGGTTACCTTCATAGTGGCCACTTCGGCTGCAACCGCCGAGCCCGAGCGCCCGGCTACCAAGATAGCGGTGAGCAAAGGCGCGAGTTCCCTTGTCATAGCCAACGCCAACATGTCGGCCACGTAGACATTGGCTCCGAAAGTACGAAGCTGGGTTGCTGAAAGCAAGGCCATTGTAAGTCCGACTATGAAGGATATGAGGGCCACTATTCCCGATGCCCTCGAACCCAGTATGACGGCCTGTTCAAGTGCTGCGCCTTTCCTGTAGGGACGCCTTACGAACGGAGATGTCAACGCCCAGGTAAAGGTATCTGCGCAGAGCAGAAGCAACTCTTTTGCAGCAGCAAGGAATTCGATTAGGTCTTGGCCCTTGCGCTCCAAATACGGCGGTTCGATCCTTGTTACGGCCTCGGACAGTGACTTGAACCGGAAGACTTGGAACGCATGCCCGGCTTGCTTCGAAAGCCTGCTGACCTTTAACGCGCAGCCTTTTTCCTTGGCGCTTCGCAATAGATCGGCGAACATGGCAATGCCTGCCGAGTCGACTCGTTCGACATTTTCGAGATCGATCGAAAGGGATACGCCGCGTAATATTTTGGTACGCAAGGCCTTGTAGACTGCAGGTACGGAAACCTTGTCCAGCACTCCCCGGAGAACCAATTCCCTTGGTCTGGATTCATCAGGAAGCCACTCGAAGCTCAACCTTGGTCCTGCTTCGCCCATACTGTCCAAATTCCTCCGGCTCGATCGACTTTAAAAGAGAAGCAAAACGATTTCCCCCATGGGTCTATGTTTCAAGCTATTCTTTCTGCCTCTTTTTCATTTTCACATGTCTGAAAGGTGCGAATGTCAAGTAACGATGATTGCAATCTATGCACCTGAACGGCTTTATTCCAATCAGTTTCAGTGCCCTTTCCCCCGGCCCTCTCGTGCGGGAGCGAACGATGTTCGTACTTGTACACCTGGGACATCTCATAAAGTTATCGTGTACAGGGGTGCAGGCGTACCTGTCAAGTACTCTCGAACGGGAATATCATCACTTGATGTTACCAGTTGCTGTTACCGGTTCAATTATTTTGCTTTGCAGGCAGCGCCGGGCAAAAAGAAAGAAACACCAAGCCCCGGTTTGCCCAGTAAAGGTTCAGGGCTTGTCATAGCAGATAGCGGAATAGCATATCTCTATGGTCGAGCCTGCAGGCGGCACGTGATTGTCATCGAAGGTCACGCTATTGGAACTCTCGTCATAAGTCCATTCGGTTCCCGATACATTGGATCCGTCGACCTTGACCACAATGGTGCCCGGATCGGCCTGGCGTGAAAGCACGAACTGCTTGGGCGGCACAAAGACCTCGAAGCCAAGACGTTTTAATTCGTTCGCCCATTTGTCCGTGCAAATAGATATACTTAGCCCGGTCCCTATTCTATTGACCAGCTCTACATAGCGTCTCCCCGGATCCGCCGAGCCGCCATCTCCCTGACACCCATTTGCAGTGTCGCCGCCACAAATCGCGGAAACCTGAATCAATTCGGTATTCCTGTATCCCTTGAGGTGTCTCAGGAAATCCTCATAGTAATCCACTCCGCCCGGGGATTGATCTTCTTCGTCGGATACGTAGATTATGGACAGTTTGGCCGGTTCACGCAGGAACCCGGCGTTTTCCCCGGACAAATTGGGCTCGGTCAACGCGATCTTGGATGCCTCCATTCCGGCTTCCTTGTTGTCGGAACAACATGTCCCGAGGTTGACATTCTTTTTGAACACATCCACTCCGTTGGGCGTGTTCTCGTCAATGTACTTATAACCGCCTTTGTCCACCAGAACGCCGTCATAGATGCCCTTGCTCTCGCTGGCATGCTGTATATCAACGGAAATGACACCTATGTGGTAATCCACGTCCAGGGTAACGGCATAGTTTATGAAATCGCTGAAATTATCGCCCAGGGCTTTTTGCTCTTCCTGCATGGAGCCTGAATTATCGACCACGAACAACACATCGACTGTGGGCCTCGTCGGTTGAACAAATTGATCACATTGGTAGCTGCTCGTCGTACCTTCCCCCCTAAGCGGGATTGTGAACTGGGGATTATCAGCGGCATCGCTTTCGATAATCAGGGCCGCCCTTTCAGTACCAACCTTGTCCGGATGAAAGGTCAGGTCGATAAGTCCTACGTCGCCGCCCCGGATAGTCCAGGGTTTGGGCCCGGTGAACGATCCGCTCATCTGCACGATCTCGAAAGGAGACGTAGCAGGATCAAGGTAGATGTCATTTATTTTCAGGTCTGCGTTTCCGATATTGTATACCTTGACAGTCTCTCTCCTGGAATAACAGCCTACTGTTACAAGGCCGAAATCTATCTTGGATGGTAAAACATCGATGTCGCTCTTGGCGCATTTTCCGGTAACCCACACGGTTGTCTCGGTTGCACCAGGAATATCGTTAAGGACATGTATAGCGCAACCATGCAACAAGGTGGAAATCTCGGTAGGTGCGTACTCCACGGTCACATCCGCATAACTGTTGGGTTCCAATTCATCGGGAACATTGGGGGCATCCGTAATGGTAAAGTATTTTTGTGACAGCCAATACACCCCACCGGCATCCTTTTTTATGGAAGTAAGCTTGAATTTTTGCGTTCCGCAGTTGGATATCCTGAAGCTCAAGGTCGGCTTATTCCCCAGCTTTACGGTCCCGAAATTCAACTTCTCAGGATTGATGCACATTTGGGGGCCGCAAGGAGGACCGTTTGCATCTCCCCGAAGAGATACGAGCACAGTGCTTTCATCCCGGTCATTGGACTTGATTTCCAGTGTTCCGAAAACCGACTGGTCCTGCTGGGAGTTTTGTTCTGTGGGTGCAAAAGTGATTTCGACCTTTGTAGAAGAATTAGGCCCAACCGTGGGATCAGGCGCTTTTGTTATGGAATAGGCGCCGTTTCCGTCAGAAGTCAATGTAACGGAATTCAACACCAGGTCGCCGAGGCCGGTATTGCTTATATCCACTGTTTCAACCTGGGTGCTCCCGTCGGTCCTGCACACCTTGCCGAAATCAAGTTCCAACGGACTTACTGTTATCTCCGCCTGGCTCACGCTGCCGTTAAGCTGCACCTTATGATCGGTTTCCTTGCAACTATCGCTCGTAAGCACAAGCTCGCCCGTGTCCGAGGAAATATCGCTGGGTGAATATGTCACTTCGACCTGCACGGAATCCCCGGGAGCCATGTCCAGCGGAAGGTTGGCGCCGACCACTGCCGGAGGAACCTTGCCGAAGTCGGCACTCGAATTCTGCGAGAGTTCAACATTGGTTAGACTAAGGTGCCTCGTATCCCCGCATGCATTTATGCACTTTACGGTCTTCTTGGCACTGGACCCCTGGCTTACCCCGGCGAAATTCAAGGATTCCGGGGTGCATTCGAGCCTTGGCGGACTTTTATCATAGCTCTTTAACAGAACCTTGAGTTCCGGGTCGTCCTGGTCGTTGGAAGCAACAACCAGGTTGGCCTGGTCATCATAACAATCATTTGGGTTGGCCGGAGGCTTGGGAGCATATGTGATTTTTACCGGAACGAACTTCTGGGGTTGCAACACCAGGGGTGAGCCCTGCGAGGGGGGCTGTGCCCCGAGTACCTCGAAGGAAAATTCATCTTGATCTGCATCGAAAGGATCGATTGTCAAAGAACTGATCTTCAAATCTTCGGTTCCCAGGTTGTAGATCTGAACAGTCTCGTCCCTGACCTGGCCCGGGAAAACCGAGCCGAATTCCACGCTGTCGGGCTGTGCAGTTATCTGTGGACCCTCCTTGGCGGTATCTGTATCCGTGTCCGTGTCTGTATCCGTGTCTGTATCCGTGTCAATATCAGTGTCAATATCAGTGTCGGTGTCGGTGTCGGAATCCGTGTCGACATCCATATCTGTATCGATATCTGCATCTCCGGACGGGGAGCAAAAACCGTGATTGCACTTTGTGTCGCCAGGACAGTCCTGATCTTTTGTACATGGCTGAGCCGTGCACTTGCCGTCTTGACAAATCTGCCAAAACTCACAGTCGTCGGCAGTAACGCACTGTTTCTCGTTACTTGTTCCACATGCACCCGTCAGCCATGAGACAAGTATCAATATACCCAAAAAAACCGTCCTTTTCATGATGAACCTCCCTGAACCATTATCGGATGAATATTAATCAATACTATATGACAGGTCAACCTCATTTGCAAAAATTAATCGCATTTTCGGCACTGAACGTGAAAAGCCGAAAATTAAGAATTTTCTTGTATAAATACAGACATCTATATGGTGTGATAATTAATTACATTAGTACACTAATCTTACAAATCCCTTCAAAGACCTACTTGTATATTTAGCTGTATTGGGAGGCCGGTAACCAATCCAAAAAAATATCAGGGTGAAACAGACCTATTTTCCCTTGACAAATATAATGAACATGAAATACACACCCATTAGATTGAAATTAGGTTTTAACCTTGGTGGATGGGTGTGCTATGGCTAAGAAGTTCTCTTTGTTTTGGGTGTTGGTTTTTTTAACTTACTTGGCTTTGCCGCATTCCGGGGCAATGGCCCTTGGATTTGACGAGGACCAAGCCGGTCCTGATCAAAGCTCAAATAATGAAGGTTCCTGGAATGAATCCAGCGACCAGGGAGATGACAAATCCGAACAGGAGGGAGAAGAAACAAAAGAGCCGCCTCCACCGCCAAAGAAAGAACAAAAAACTGTGAACAAAGCCAAAAAGCAACAAAAGGCCGAGGAACCGCAGGAAGATGAACTTCTCTCCCTGGAGGCGCAGAAAGAAATAGAGTCCAGGATAAAAGTCATAGAGAAGAAGTTTTTTACAAAAGCCATGCGCCTTGAGATATCCCCGTATTTCGGTGTTCTTCCACAGGATTCCCTTATGGTGGGGATCAGTCCCGGAGCCAGGATCGACTTTTTCATAACTGAGTCCTTCGGTCTGGAAGTCATGGGAGGCGGCGTGTTCAATTTCAAAAAAGACATGCTCAAGTATGCAGATAAAAAGAATTGGTATTTCGACGAGAGCAGACCCAAGTGGATGGCGGGAGCCAATATCCTTTGGTCGCCTTTCTATGGCAAATTCAGTTTTCTTACCGAGTGGCTCGTCAACTTCGATTTCTTTTTATCCGTTGGTTTCGTTGCAGTGGGAAGCGAATCAGTCAATCGTTATTCTTCCCGTGACACTGAAAACGGCACTCACCCGGGTGGAAGCATCGGTCTTGGGTGGAAACTATTCGTAACCAAGTGGTTTGCTCCGAGAATAGACGTGAGTTACTTGTTCTACATGGAGAAATTCGCCGATCCCAAGGGGCAGAAGCACGAAGACCCGACACAGTTCAGGGACAATGTGCTTGTCTCCCTGGGTTTCAGCTTTTATCCATACTGAACATAATCCAGGCTCGCTCTGCCTGAAGGGTCCTCGTCCGGCAGGAGCGGGTCCGGTCGAGGAGGATTTCCTGATGCATGTAAGATGTACAATCCTGGTGGTGGTGGGCATTTCCATACTTGCCGCGAGTTGCGCCCACAAGGGATTCGTGATTCCCGACGACCCTATAGACAGGGGTGTTATCGGGGCTGTGCCGCATTCAGTAGACTTGGCGATTACCAAGTTCAACAACAAGGATTATACCGGAGCGAGTCTTGCATGGCAGAATGTTTTATCCGGTCCGGATGCGGCCCGGTTCGGGTCCATGGCTGAATACTATCTTGCAGAAAGCCTCTTCAGGATGGAACTCATTCAGGCCTCACAGTATTTTTTCCAAAGTGTTCTGCTCAAAGGGCCGTCTGGGGCTTACTTTGCAAAAAGCCTGGACAGGCTGTTTAAAATAGCAAAGTTTTCCAAGGATGAATCCTCGATACCCAAGGCCCTGCAATCAACTGCATTTGCCGACCTTCCGCCGAATTTCAAGGATGAGGTGCTCTACCTGATGGGTAAATACTATTTTCGCCAAGGCCAATTGGACAGGGCAAAGGAAAATTTTTCTTCCGTGGTCTCTGAAAGCGATTTTTTCCCGGACGCGAATTACTATCTTGGCATAATCGCGGTAAAGGAAAAACAATACAAAGAGGCGGTTCTGACTTTCAAGAAGGTTGCAGCACTCGATCCCGGCCTGTACTCGGATCCTGACTCGGTAAAGAAAGTACAGAACCTGGCGAACCTCGCAACCGGTCAAATCTATTATGGACTTCGGTATTTCCCCCTTGCAATACATTATTACAGCAAGGTGAACAGGCGCCACCATGACTGGCCGGAAGCTCTTTTCGAGATGGCATGGGCCACTTTCATGAAAGGGAGATTCAATGATTCCCTGGGGATAATTCATGCCCTTCATTCACCGTACTTCAAAGACAGGTTTCAACCTGAAACCGAACTGCTCGCGGCCATAAACTATTTGAACCTTTGTAAGCACGACCCGGCCAAGAAGATAATAGACCACTTCAAGGAGACCTATGTCCCCATGGAAGAAAGGTTGAACAGGTTCATCACGGATCAGAAGAACAGGCCGCCCGAACTGTTGTATACCATCCTGGTCGAAATTCTGCGGGGAAAGGATCCTGACAGGTTGCCTGCACCCATAGTCACATTCGTATTCGAAAATGCAACGATCAGGACTTTGCACCACATGATAGGCGAGGTTGAAAGAGAGATACGAATCATTAAAAGGTTGCCTGAAAACTGGAAGAGGAGTTCCATGGGACAGGCTGTTTTCCAGAAGCTGATGGCTGACAGGGTGGAATTCATGAAATCAGCCGGAATATTGGCTCAAAAGGAGATTGCCGAGGCAGCCAAGCAGTTGACCGACTTGAGGGCGAATGCAATAACCATTGAATTCGAGACAGCGAATGCGGAGAAAGAATGGCTCGAGGCCAGGCGGCGCGGCGTAATTGGTGCGGGGGGACGCAAAGTTTCATTCTCCGCTGCCGTGCCGGACAATTACGAGTTTTGGATCTTCTCCGGAGAGTACTGGTGGGATGAGCTAGGCTACTACAAGTACAATCTGGTTGCGGAGTGCCCATGATGATAGTAAACAAATTCGGCAGGCCCTTTCACTATCTTCTTCTTGCGGTAATATCTTCAAGTTTCCTGATTGTCCCGGTTACGACTGGAGCCAAGGGAAAGTCCAAGGCAAAGCCCAGGCCAAAGCTCAAGAGCACGGAAAAGGACAAGGCCAGGCACCGGATGTTGCGTTACAGCCAGGAAGATATCGATCTGGACATTAAGATAGAAAGAAAACGCAACGAAACGATTCGGCTCCTGGTAAAGCTCCTCAAGGATTTTCCTAAAAACCATCCGAAACGAGCTGACATGTTACGCAGATTGGCCGAACTATACTGGGAAAAAGCCAAGTTCATGTACCTGCAAAAAATGAGGATCTACAACAAAAGATATTCCGCTTGGCTTGACTCCGGTTCAAAGGGGCCGGAACCCAAGCTTGATCTGCGAAGCATACAGGTATTCAACAAAAAGGCCATCAATATCTGCGAAGCGATACTAAGACAGTACCCGGATTATAAAAAACTGGACGAAGCCCTCTTTTTCCTTGGTTACAACTACGGAGAGATAGGCAAAAAGTCCAAGGCTCTGTCCTACTACAAACGAATTACGAAGCAGTTTCCGAACAGTTCGCACGTTGCAGAGGCATGGTTACAAATAGGCGAATATTATTTCGATGCCAATAATGTCTATGACGCTCTTCAAGCTTACAAGAAAGCTGTTACCTTCACCAGTGCAAAAACGTTTGGTTACGCAATGTACAAACTGGCATGGTGTTATTACAACCTGGGTGAGTACAAGAAGGCCATAGATTTATTCAAAAAGGTGGTTTCCTACAGCATAGAACAGGAAAAGGAAAAGAAAAGCAAGATCCAGTTACGCGAGGAAGCACTCAAGGATCTTGTGAGGACGTATGCGGACGATGAAAACGTCGAGGATGCCGAGGCATACTTCAAATCGGTAGGCGGCGGAAAATACCTCCGAATGATGTACAAATTGCTTGCCAAGGCATATTGGGAGCAGGGCAAGGATGAACAATGTATCGATATCTACAAGCGTCTCATAGCGCTCGATCCGTTACACCCGGAAACACCCGAATATCACTTGGCAATGATAAGAGCTTACAAGCGGATGGGTAACAAGAAAAGGGTTGTTAAGGAGATCGTGAGGTTGCTGGACATTTATGCCGTCAACGGGCAATGGGCCAAGGCCAACAAGGATCAGAAAGAGTTGCTCGAGGAAACCCGTGATACCCTGGAAGCCAACCTGCGACAAATCGTTATCAGTTATCACAAGGAATACCAGAAGAGAAAGAGCAGACGAACGAGGAAATACACCAGGGAATTGTACGAACTGTATTTAAAATATTTTCCGGATCGCCCGTACGCAAAAGATTTGCGTTACTTCTATGCCGACTTGTTGTTCAGTGGAGGGGAATGGGACTTATCCTATGACCAATACATGAAGGTTGTGGATGAGCTCAAGAACTCCAAGAAAAAGCGTGATCGCCAGAGACTGGAACTTGCGGCTTACAACTCCATCATTGCGATGGAGAAGCAATTGACCGCTGCCGAAAAAAGAAAGATGACCTTGCGTGAAGATGCCCGCAAGGTGCGGGCCCGCGTGGCCGGATCGGCCGACAAGAGGAAAGACCTGGAGAAAGAGGGACGAAAAGAAAAAGATATCAAGCCAAAGCCGATTCCGAAGAAATTCAAGCGGTTGATTGCTGCGTGCGAGAACTATATCAAGCTCGTCCCAGAATCCCAGTACAAGATAGAAATTCGGTACAAGGCTGCAAAAATATATTACGATTACAATCACTTCGATAAGGCTGCGAAAACATTTTATGGAATCGTCAAGAATCATCCGACTCATAAACTTGCAGAGCTGGCCGCCAACCTCATCCTGGATTCTCTCAACATGGGCAAAAATTGGAGTGAGCTGAACAAGCGGGCCAGGGAATTCAGAAAAAACCGAAAGTTGGTCAGGAACAGGACTTTTGCAAAGCTGTTGGACAAACTGATTATGCAATCCCAGTACATGATGGCCCTGGCCTTGGAAAAGCAGAAAAAGTATAGCCTGGCTGCTGAATCATTTATCACTTTTGTGAAAGATTGGCCGAAATCGTCATATTGCGGGAAGGCACTGTACAGCGCCGCCGCCTTCCTGGCCAATGCCGGCAAAATAGAGGCCTCGATAAAGTTGAGGGAAAGACTCAACAAGGAATACCCGAAGTTCGAATATATACCGGACAATATCTTCCATATCGCCGAATTGTACCAGCGCTTGGTATATTGGAGCAAAGCGGCTCAAACATATGAACGATTGGCAAATGAATACCCGAAGCACGAGAAAGCGGCCGATGCCTTGTTCAATGCCGGTGTACTTTGGCAGAACCTGGGACGCAGAAAGAGGTCGATAAAGGATTTCAAGGATTATATCGATAGATTCCCAAAGCGTCCCGATGCACCTGGATTGTTGCTTTCCATAGGTGACATGTTGATGGAGGAAAACAATCCTGATGAGGCATTCAAGACCTATGAGGAATGGCTCAAAAAATTCGGTAAAGCTGATGATAAGAAAACAAAGGAGCAGGCCCTTGCGGTTCGTTTCAAGATAGCCAAGGCCATGTGGGAAAAGGGCGGTAAGGACAAGGAAAAGGCTGAAAAAACTTTTGTGCAGATCGTGGAGAAGGCTACGGATCCCAAGATTCCGGCCGATGAGAAAAGCACCGTCTTGTTGTCATCTGCAGCAGAGGCATCCTTCCTTATGGCCGAGAAACCTCTCCAGGAATATCTCAAGATGAAGTTGAAGCTTCCCATGAAGCGTCTGGAAGCCGGGCTGAAGAAAAAGGCCAAGGCCTTGTTGGAAATGAAAAAACGGTATGAAACAATTGTTAGTTACAGACAAGCCGAATGGGCGATAGCTGCTCTGTACAAACTCGGAGAAGCAAACCAGAATTTCGCGAGGACCCTTTATGATGCCCCGATTCCTCCGGAACTTACTCCTGAGCAGGCCGATATATATACACAGGGCCTCCAAAACAAGGCAATGCCGATTGAAGAGAGGGCGGCGGAGGCTTACAAGAAAGCCGTGAACAAATCTTTTGAACTGGGCATGTATTCCAAGTGGACAAAGAAGGCACTTGAAAAATTATCTGAACTGAAACCCAATACGTATCCGTTGGCAAGGGAGATCAAGCCTTCAAAGGCTGCCGTGGCCTTAAGTTTCTTCGCGCCTTCCGGGCCGGCGGCTCTTTCAGGAAAGTCGAGACAGAGGGCTGAAAAAAAGATAATGCGACAAGTACAAAGGGCGGCACCAACACCGGCTGCACCTCAATCAGGCAAGTAACAGGAGGATCTTATGAAAATACCAAGGATTGGTTTCATACTTGCAGCGCTCCTTTGGTTGCCTGCCGGTTGCGGAGGCGCAAAGCCCAAGGAGGAAAAGCAGGTAAAGAAAATAGCGCAGGTTCAGCCCCAAGTGACCGAGACGGCCGCTGATATTTTTGATTCAGGACTTCAATTCTTCAAGGTGGAAATGAAAAAAGGAAAGCCTGATTTCAGCAACGCTGAAACAAAATTCAGGAAGGCCCTGGAATTGGACCCGGATCTGATTGAAGCACGTTACAATTTGGCCTTGATATCCTTGCTAAGTGGCAAATGTGCTTCAGCGGAAAAACAGTTCAGGATAATTCTGACCAGGCGTCCCGATCACAGGGCATCAAAACTCAATCTGGCAAAGGCCCTTATGTGCCAAGGCAAGGATGAATCCGCAAAAAGGATTTATTCTGAAATGGTTGCCAAAGATCCCTCCGACACCATGGTCCTTAATAATCTTGTAACAATAGCACTTAAAGACAAGAATATTCCCGAGGCGATGCGCGGTATCAGAGCCATACTGGCCAAGGACCACAAGAATGCCGGTGCTTATGCAGCCCTTTCAGCCGTTTACTACCTGAAGGGCAACTACTCCATGGCTAAATTGGTTGCAATAAATGCTCTAAAGTCGGACAAAAACAATACGGACTTGCAAAACAATCTTGCTTTGGCATTGCTCAAACTAGGGGAAGTCAACCCTGCGCTTCGGCATTTCGAGAAGGCGATTCAAATTGATGACAGGAATGTTGACGCCCATCTAAATTTAGGCACCATCTTGCTGGAATATAGGAACTACAAATCTGCGCTCTCAAACTTGGAAAAGGCCGTGGCTCTTAAACCATCCGATCAGGATGCAAAACTGCTATACGCGATTGCGCTTCGGGGAAACCGTGATTTCAACAAGGCCAAGAAGGTGTATGAAGGTATTCTCAAAAAAGATCCCAGGAACTACTATGCTCTATTCGATCTCGGCGTGATGTATTCGGACTTCCTGAATAACCCCAAAAAGGCTCTTGATTATTTCAACCGGTATATTTCGGCAAAAGGCGGTAATGTTGCCAAAAACGATCCGGTGAACGACTACAAGACAAAACTTGAAATGATGCTGGAGAAGTAATGAGTTGCCCAAAGCCGGAAAGCTCCGGTATTTGTCGCGAATTGGTTGACAACATGGCTAACTATGGATATATAGAATTAAACTTGCGATCCAGGTCTCTACCCTGATAGGCCGGGAGGAGTTTGAGATGACAAAAAAGATTATTAGCTTGATGGCCCTTATTTTTGCTCTTGGACTTTTTTTCCCTATGACCGTATCAGCACAGGATGATGAAGATAATGTCACTGTTATTTATAAGAAGAAAACCATAATAGATTTCGAAGATGTATTGCTCCAGGGCGAGTTGCGGAAACCACAAGGGGCCTTTCTTCAAGATAGAAGAAGGACCAAGTTCGATTCGTTGATCACCCTTCGTGATTCTTTCGAGCGTGAGATGTTTCGAACGGTTGATGAACTCAAATGACTAACAACTGATCTCCCTTCACGGGGAGGAGTAGGCGGAGTCTGATAATGGCCGAGGGTATTCAGGATCTTTCTATTGCCGTCAGAATCCATAGAGGTGGAGAGCTGGTGGATGAAAAACTTTCTGCCAAGGCCCTTTTGACCATTGGTAGTAGTTCATCGGCAGACATTGTGCTTGAAGGAGAAGGTATTGATTCCATTCATGCCACCATTGAGCTGAATGATGAACAAGACATCATTTTGTCCGACAAGGGATCCGCTGCCGGAGTATCGTTGAATGGTAAGCGGATTAAAAGGAAAGCTTTTGTTGAAGAAGGTGACCGAATAGAGATCGGCGGCTATGAATTATCGGTAGCGCTGGTGGATGAATCAAAGATAGACCAAGCAGCAGTTGAATCCCCTGTGGAACAAAAGCATGATGAAGTAGATGGGTTTGAAGGAATTCATGAAGATGCCGCTGAATATGCTGAAGAGGCATATGAAGATGCCGGGGACCAAGGCCTGGTGGTCACCCTCATTCCCGAGACTACTCCCGGGGAGCGCAAGGGGGAGAGAGTTCTCGAAGTCAGGGGTATCCTGTGGGGTGATACACTTTACAAGGTGG
>JAADFL010000075.1 GCA_013152945.1 Deltaproteobacteria bacterium
TTGGATCTCGCATGGGCGGTTCGCGAACCGCCCCTACTTCATGAAATAACAGCATATTTTAGGCACCCTGAAAATCAACCTGGGTGGGGAGAAGAAGCGCGAGTCAACATGGAAAACAACTTTTTCCTCTTCGGATCCGATATGGGGCGGCACGTTTCGAGCAAGGTACGGGCCTGCTCATACCGGCCCATGTCAATTAGTACCGTAACAACGGTTTCTTTCTTCTCCGCATCTTTTGGAAGCTCTGTTGCAAGCGCCATGATTTCAGACAAAGAAAGACCTTCCAGGTTTCCAGGCCTTGACATTGCGTGCGCCAGCAGGTCGCCGTATTTCGACAGTTCCAGCCCGGACAACATGTCTCTCCTTTTTTTCGATGCCAACAATTTGAGGGCAGAGGCTGAAACATGCGGTTGCCTTGCTGCGGCTGCTTCTGCAAGCAACATCGGAGGCGACAATTTTTCCAGTCTGGCGCCGAGGTCAGCCTGGTTCATGACCTTGGGGCTGTTTGCAAGCCATGCATCCTTTTGGAAGAGGCCGAAGGCCAGGTCACCCACAAGGCTCGCCCTCCGGCTTCTTGTCTTGTAATCATTAGAGCCGTCCCTCTTAAGCCAGCCTGCGGCATCATCTTTGGGCATGTCGATTCCGTACTTGCCACGTTCCAGCCAAAGCCTTGAACCACGAAACATCACGCACAAAGAAAGGCCGGGCGGACCACCCATCAGGTGTCTGTTGCGGCACAGGAAATCCATGGTTTCGATGAAATTTTCTTCATCCTCGGCCGGGTGACCTACTATCAGGCTGCACCAGGCTTTCAACCCGGCCTTGTTCACCCTCTTCAACACATTCTCGGCTTGGCCCGAATCATAGTGCTTGCCCATTGCATGAATGACCTTCCTGGATGCCGATTCTATTCCGAACATCACGTTTCGAAAGCCTGCAGCGCGCAATTTGCCGGCCAGGGCCTGGTCCAACCTGTCATCGATTGTCATATCTCCGTTCAGAACGACCTTAAGACCCCGCCCGATGATCTCGCTCGTAAGAGCCTCGAGTCTTTTGGGAGACGGATTAATCAACAGGTCGTTGAAGTTCAATTCCTCGATGCCGAATCTCTTGACCAGCCATTCTATTTCGTCGGCAACACTTTTCGGACTGCGAAGCCTTATCCTGTCGCGCCATATCACGTGCTGGATGCAAAAATCACACCTGTTGATACAACCCCGGCTCGACAATATTGAAAAGGCCCTGCTTGGAACAAACGGAGGCTCCTCGTATTCCACCACGTACATTTCCGGGTCGATGTCGTCGTACAAGGGAAAGGGCAATGAATCCAGGTCGGATATCAACTCCCTGGGCTCTCCTATTTTGAGATAATCCTTGTCGTTGTGCACAATGGTGCCCTTTATGGGCTCGGGTGGAAGCCCTTTCCTGCAACGTTCGAGTATTTCGTAAAAGGTCAGTTCTCCCTCACCCACGACCACGTATTGGAACAACCCGGACAGCGCCACCATCTCGCCCCAGATCATGGGCTGGGCGTACTGCCCGCCTGCAACGAGCCAGACATCCGTATTTCTCTTTCTTATTTCCCTTGCAAGGTGAAGGGCGGACCGTATGCCGTTCAGGGTTATTCCCACCACCTTGGGTTCGTGACTCAGGATTTCCTCGCTGCATTTCTCCATTGCCGGATTAAGTAAATCATAAAGATTCTCTTTGTACTCGTCCTCCTCGTACCATAAGGAAAGATTCGAAAGGTGCCAGAGCCGGATGTTATCTTTATTCCTTGATGCAAGTTCATGGTACAGCCTGATATTGAGATCTATTATATTTACATCGTATCCCTTGGATGCTGCATAGGCCCCGACAAGGGTAACGGTAAGAGGCGGCGTTTTTACCGCCCAGACAGGCGGCGCGACCAGAACCACCGGGAAATCCGCAGGAGCCGCGATTTTCTCATCATCCATGGACCGGACAATGCCACAACAGAACATGTTCAGCAATACTCATATGCAACGCGCCGGCCTGAAAATCGTTTGCTTTCTTTCTTTCGGCCCTTATTTCTAAGGGCGGGCGAGCCAGGGCAGGAGCCACCTGTAAGCATCAAGCTCAACAAGCCCTGCAAGAGGAAACTTTACACCCATCGAGCCGGTGCCCAAGACCACTCTTCCAGGAAAGCCCTTTGGCTGCTCGGGTTGTACCTGTGCGCTCAGCCCGATCGAAGCCGGACAATACGGCACTTTGAATCCCACGGTAACCTGCTGGCCTTCATGCATTGTTTTTCCTGCCTGGCCAGGCACGTTCACGCGGGTCTCACCGGCCTTGCCGCAAAACAAGTGAACATCGTATTGTTCGCTTATATCCCGGAGTGCAGTGAATATTATCCTTCCCTCCAGGCTCCCCTTGTTCCTTTTCCCGGTGCAACCGGCCAGGAGGAACACACCTCCCATGTCTATTGCGGAAGAAATTGACTTCGGGTCACGGGCCATGTCGCTTGCCGCCCGGTCCAGGTCGGCTTCAGGTCGTAAAAGCCGGCACTTGATCCTGAAACGTGAGCTGAAATCTTTCGGACTGCGTAAAAACTCGCCGCCTATGTAGTTCATTTCAAGGCTCAACCTGTATTTTTCAAAAGGGGCATCCACGTAAAACTCGGACAGGTACAACATTCCCGGTTTCCACATTATTGTCGGCACGTCGAAACATGCCTTTCCGGAATACGTCCCCAGTCTCCTTCGCAGCCATGCCCTGTCCGATTCGGACCGGGCCCTCCATGTAATGCCGTAGTTTCCGGGAGCCTTGGAATTCGCCTTGAAAACCGCTGTAACACGGGTCCTGCCGTCAGGCTCCTGTTTCAACCCGGCGCCCAGAAATTCCGCCTTGCCGAAAAGCATGGATGTTCGCTTGCCCTGGAGCATGCGAGCAATGTCGTTTTTCGTGATCGACTTTCCCTTGTTGTAAAGGGCGACCGCTCTTATCAACGGGTCTGCCTTTTTTCCGCTGCTGTGACCAAGCATAGTAAGTGAACGAAGACCAAGCTTTTTTGCATAGTCCATGGAACGAACGGGGTCGTCCTCGATCTTGAAACCTGTATAGACGTTCGATGTAAAATACCTGGACAAATCGCTTGCAGCCATTTTTCTTTCCACCTTGACCACTGTCCCCTTCAACCGGCCCGGCTTGAGAGGCATTACCACGAAATCCCTGTATCTAATATGAGGCACCTGCCGTAATATCGGATCCGCAAAATCGGCATCCAGTCCCTTCAATCCCATGACCAGCAAGGCATATTTTCCGCTTTTGACAAGCCTGTGTAGCGAGTAGGGATCTTTCACGGACTTTGCTTCCCTGTCAAAATAGTACTCTGCCCATGGTTTCCATGTTATTTTCTTGATGAGAATTCTCTCGGCCGGTTTTGACAGGTCTTTTACAAGCCTGCCGAGTTCCCTGTACATGTATTGAAAATGAAACCTTGCCCTGCCCCTGGAACCGTAGACCGGCTTCTTGTACTCGAACATCGGTGATACGTGCTTGGATTGAATGATGGGGAGACTGTATATGAACAACATGACAAGGTAAGTCCCGAGCAAGACGCCCCGGACTGTTTCAAAGCCTTCAAACAGGGAGCATAGCGAATCCAGTGCCCGTGCCGTTGAAAGGGCTGCCACAGGCACGAGGTACAAGACCCCGAACTCGTGCGGAATCAGCCATTCCTTCAAGGGAACGATAAATGTAACCCCGGACAACAGGTAAAGCAGGATATAGGCATCGAGCATGTCCAGCCTTGATCGAACAGCCCGTACGGGGAGTATGAGGATGTAAAGACCAACGCCTGCGAATACAAAGGGTGTAAACAGGTCTATGTAATAGTTCCAGGTCCTCATTATACTTTGAAACGCTCCGGGCCCCATTGCGGATCTCTTTTGAGCCAGGTGGAAAAATGCATTAGCCGATCCCTTGAAGGATGCCATGAGGATCAGCAAGAGTACGAAAGAGATGAGCACTGATAATGGAAAAACCACAACCGGCCGGGCCTTCAGGAGATCGAGTATTCCTGCGCCCTGTTCCATGATTTCCAATTTGTATGTAAGAATTACGAGCAATATGAAAAAGTAGAAACAAAAAGGCAAAGCTGGATAATCCGTGAATATTCCGGCAAATGCCGCGAGACTCATGACTACGCCCCACAGCCTGCTTTGTCCATCGATCCATTGCTGGAGTGAATAGATCATGAGCGCCATGAAGAATAGTTCCATTGTTTCGAAATTCACCCAGTTAATGTAGGTGGCCTGTATGGGGATCAGGGTGTACACAGCCATGGCGACAAATGCTGTTCTCGGGCCTGCCGCCTTTTTGACAACCGCGTGCAGCAGGAAGAAGGTAGCGAATGATAATAAGAGGAATGCAAGCTTGGCCTGTATTTCTCCCTGTCCGAAAATTTTGTACACCACGGACAGGTAGACCATTACGAGCGGGGGATGATGCCAGTACACCCTTTGTTTCCTGGGAAGATTGTCCTTGCCGTCGATTCTTCCGAGGTTGTCCAGGGGTTTC
Source organism: Deltaproteobacteria bacterium (assembly GCA_013152945.1). GTDB lineage: Bacteria > Myxococcota_A > JAADFL01 > JAADFL01 > JAADFL01 > JAADFL01. Next base: position 4,543 of record JAADFL010000075.1, read on the forward strand.
AAGCCCGTTGCCGTGTACCCGTACTTGAGATAGTTCACGGCCTCCATGGATCTGCGGGCTCCCGCCCATCCATGATGGCTGTGAAGCCAGGCCTGGGAAAGGTCTGCCAGACCGAAGACGGCATAGACAAAAAACACGGCGATTACTGCATACCTGTATGCCGGGCTTCCGGTTGTCCGGTCGTTCATGATTGTGTTTTGCCTGTGTACATCGTTCATTATTACATGCTAATAGCCGTAAAATCCGTTATATTCAAGTACGGCGCGGTATATTACGATTTCAACCGGTATTCTTGATAATGCGGCCTTGGAGTACGCGTTTCGCAAGCACGTACTCGGCCGAAAATCTTGCGCATTGTACAGCCGAGTACAGGCCGGCAGCGGTTACAAGCCCGTAGTTTGGAGCGATGTACCCGAAGCAGGTGAGTGTCGCCGCAAGGTTTACGACCTGGCTTGCAAAAAGAAGATCGAGCCTGGAGAATGCCAGGAATGCCGTCTCCATGGGCATAACGAAGAGCATAAAACCAAACATCGGCGCAAGCAAAACAGACAGGGTGCCTGTCATAAGATATTTTCCCGGATAAAGGAATTCGACCAGTACCGGAAGAATCAAGCCGATCAGGATCGCGACAATGATGCCTGCAATACCGATTACGAAATTCATGTAGCGCACCCGGTTGAAGGCGTGCGCCTCGCCCATTCTTCGGGCCTGCGAGAACTCTGCGTGGTAAACCTGGGTGGCGGAATGAGACAGGACCATTATTGGTCCCAAACAAAGCCTTAATACAAGGCCGTATTCTCCGGCTGAACCTGCTCCGATAAAATATTCGATCAGGATGACCGGTAAAAAATATCCGAGGTTGCCCATGAATTCGGATGGCGCCATGAGCAAGGGCCAGGATCTTTCCCTCTTGAGCGCCTCGATTACGGCCCTGATCTTGACTCCCCTTGACTCCATTTTTGACCGGGCGCTTGCGAAAAAAGAGATGGCAGCGGCGGCCCCGGCAATGACCTGGGACCAGATCAATTCCGTGACGTTCCTGTTGCCGTGGTAGTAGATCCATGCAAGGCAGAGCAGCATGGTAACCGGTTGAACAAGTTTCAATACTGCCATGGCCGAAAAGGCCTTGGCCCTCAAGGAAAGCATGTCAAAGGTCCGGTAAACTGCATAGGCCAGGCAGTACAGGGCCAATGCCGCGGCATGGGGATAACCGGCCAGCCCGTACAACAACCAAATAAGCAGTGACGAGATGATGGCCAGCCAAATCGATCCAAGGGCCAACTTCGGGACGTCTTGTCCGGTCATGTTCGGTATGGCCGCAGGATAGGCAAGGCTGTTCACTGTAATAAGTATGTTAACGTAACTGAAGAAGACTGCGTACAGTCCGAAAGCATCCCTGGTATACATTGCAAGGATTATGAGAGTGGAAGTGAGTCTTAAGACCTGTGCCGCCAGGTTGCCGGCGCCCAGGGTCCCGGTGCCTATGAGCAATCTCTTGAGGCGTTGCACCTGGGCCTTGTTCATAGCCACTCCCAACCGAGCTTTCCTACCTGAATAGACAGGATAACCGGACATCCGAATTGTTTTATTATGACCGCCACAACCCTGGCTTGGCAAGTTCGGCGCGATTTCACTCTCACCGACTGCTCTGCGGGCTCGGTTTCGCTGCACGGGCACTGTGGGAACCGCAAGGCTATCTTCCTGCTGCTGCTGGCGGGTTGGGACGAGACAAGCGGCGTAGCGCTGACAACTCGAAGCCGAAACGATTCCAGGGGAGTTGCCACTTGGCTATTTTATTTCGCCCTTTGGGGCTCGGCCGTCGCCCTCACCTCCTTTATCCCCCTATCCCGCAGAGCGGGCGAGGGGGATTTTGTTTTTGATTTTCTGATTCAATCTGAATCCAAAGGAGACTAATCCACTTTTTACCGACATTTTGGTCCGGCCACCACGAGGCAATCCGAGCCTCTCGACTTGGAGCACTTCCTTTGCTACTATCTTTTCCACGTTCGACTCAAACTTCGACCTTGGAGGTCCACATGGCATCTGGCCCGCGAAAGGCAGTGTACCTGCTCATTACCCTTGCCCTCCTGTCCTGCGGCGACGACCAGGCGTCGACCGAATGCACCCCTTTAGACTCTGCTGCCTGCACCTGCGTCGACGGCTCGAGCGGTCACAAGACCTGCGGCTCCGGCGGCGAATGGCTGGGCTGCGTCTGCGATACGGGCGAAGAAGGCGGCAACGAGGCGATCGAACGACAGGACGAGGCAGAACCCGGCGACGCCAACGATGAGCCGACCCAAGAGGCAGTGCCCGAACAAGATGCAGACGGTCCCGGAGAAGACGCGGGTGACGTTCCGGACGCGGCTGACTTCATGCCGGATGCCGAAAACGCGTTCCCCGAGCCGGACCCAGTGGCAGACCCGGCAGAGGAGGAGGGCCTGCCCGACGGCGAGAGCGGTGATCTCCCCGGCTTCACGTGCAAGTATATCGGCGAGTCGTACTCGGACGGCTTCTTCACTCTCGAAAGCTTCAAGGGCAAGCTTTACGCCGGCCTGTTCGGTTACGGACACGAGTCCCAGAGCATGATGTACAGTTACCCGCCGTGGAAGCTCACGAGCCCTGGCCTCCTGGGCGTGAGCGAGTCGGTGTGCGCGTTGCACGAGTTCAACGGCATGTTCTATGCCAACACCGAGAGCAGCGGAGACGTCTTCAGGAGCACGGACGGCTCGAACTGGACAAAGGTGTTCGACGGCGACAACGGTTCCATCGGTTGCGGCCTGGCCGTGCTCGGCAACGCCATCTATGCCTTGAACTACCGTAACCAGGTCAAGGACCACGGCAGGATCTTGAGGTCCCAGGACGGCGCCGCTTGGAGCACGGTGTTCGACAGCGGGCAGGAGAGCCTTTACCTACGGGAGCTCGTGACCTTCGGCGGCCGCCTGTACGCCTTCGGCGTCAACCAGTCCACCGGTTCAATGTACGTGCTGGTCTCCTCGAACGGCACCACGTGGGAAAGAAAGGACGCGCCGGTGAGGTTTTTCAGGGCCCATGTCTGGAACGGGTACCTGTGGCTTGGAAGCACGGACCGCAGGGGCACGGACCAGGGCGTTCCTGGCAAGGTCGGCGTGTGGCGCTTCGACGGCGACACCTTCGAGCTGGTTCACGAGGCAGGGGCCGCCCACTACGTGGCCGACCTGCAAGATGCGCACGGCGCCTTGTTCGCCTCCACCTCCAACGGCTGGAAGGAAGACTCCGGGCCGTCGTTCCTACTGGTCTCCCAAAACGGCGTTGACGGCTGGAAGCAGGTATGCCGGTTCCAGGAGACCGCGGCTTGGAACATGGCGGTCCTGGACGGCGAGCTGTACGTGGGCACATGGCAGTACGGGGCCAAGGGCAAAGTCTACAAGGTGGTCGAAGCGGACGACCAGGAGCCGGTGGACTGCTCGGGCATTGCCGACGTTGCGGCGTACGAGCTTTGCGAGACCGGGACCGACTACTGCGCCGGCGTGTTCACCGACGGCTCGGGCTGCGCAGCATACTGCGCTGCAGCGGGCCTGGTCTGCAAGGCCAGGTACGGCGGAGGCGAGGGCTGCAGCAAGGAGCCGCAAAACCCGTGGCCCTGTGACGCGAACAACGGTCACCAATCCGACTGGTGCGAGTGCGTCAGGGATTCCAACAACGGGGGCGGCGACTGCGAGGCAAGGGCCGGCTCGTTGTCGGTGGGCGAGACCTACACGGTGCAGGTGGACTCCCACACCGGGGACGAGGCCGGTACCCAACCAAAGACCGATGCAAACGACGGCAGGAATGGAGATAACCCCAGGTTCAGGCGTCACAACGTAGCCAGGGCCCACAACGATTACTGGTACACGTCATCGCACCAAGAGGCAGGGGAGCCCAACCCGGCAGGTGAGCAATGGGTGGATTACAAGCCTGACTTCAACGGTCTTGGAACCGGCTGCTACAAGATAACCGCCCAGTACAGGGCCACGGAGAACAGGGCGACCTACCCGGTCCTCTACCAGGTCCGCAACTCCAAGGGCGTGGTTGCAAATTACTCACGCGTGCAGAATCGCGGCTCGGGCGAGTACCGGGACGAGGACCTTGGCAACCACTTCATGTGCACCGACAGTTACGTCCGCATAGAGGATCCAGGTACCGGCTCCATTAGCTTCAACAAGATGCG
>JAADFL010000076.1 GCA_013152945.1 Deltaproteobacteria bacterium
TATAGAAAAGCCAAGTTACCGGGTTTGAGATCTATGACATGTGGTTCATATATATAATCGGATGAAATCGGATTTTGTATACCAAAAATTTCAAAAAAATATTTTTTTGTAATGCCATGTTGACCTGTTTGCATGACAGTCTTGCACGAGCCATGCCATAGCTACTTGTAATTACCAATAAATCAGGCAGGAAGAAAATCAACGTGGGTGGGGACGGTGTGTGTGGGGGGGGGCGGGGCGGCGGTGGGGCACCAAATTTATACCGGGCTAAGTGCTCTCTTCTTTTCAGGTGGGCGTATCACCCTGTTTTGCTCATCGACAAATACCAGCCTGGGAACGTGTTTCTCAGCCTCCTTGTCGCTGATGCTCGCATGACTCGCCACTATGATGACATCCCCTTTATGTACCAGGTGGGCTGCTGCACCATTGACGCACACCACCCCGGAACCTCTTTCCCCGGGAAGCGTATAAGTAGACAGCCTGGAACCATTCGTCACGTCCCAGATATCCACGAACTCGTTGGTTAGTATATCGGCTGCATCCATTAGGTCCTCATCTATAGTGATGCTGCCGACATATTCCAGGTTTGCTTGTGTAACAGTGGCTCGGTGGATCTTGGACTTGAGCATGTTGCGAATCATGACATCACCTTCCTTTTTTAAACGCCTGGATAAAAAATGACCGGCAGGCCCTAAAGAGGAGGGAGAGTCTTTACTCCCATGAACTACCCGTCTCGGTCCGGCTCGGTCCGGATCCAAGCGTCTCTTTTCAAAGCCGGGTCAAATCTCAATATTGCGGCCTACAGTCCGTTCCCCTGGTACTGCGCCCGGCAAACGATTCAACCCGTTCCTGTATACTAGTAAAGAAAAACTTTGCCGTATTGTCAAGTTTGTGATCGTCCGTTATTGTGCTCTCGATTTGACAGTTGCAAACCAAGACGGGTAGCATGCCTTGAAAATGAGGTTCCCGGTATCAACAAAGTCGAAAAAGAGCGAGAGGAGGAGAGCTATGGGCAGGTATGAAAAGCTTGCGATGTCTATGATATTCCTTGCAATGATGCCTGGATGCAAGTCCAGGCCATGGGTCAAGACTGCGCAAGAGTACTTGGACACCCTGGAGGACAAGGATTTTGCCAAGGCTTACGGCATGCTTGACGAAGACAGCCAAAAGGCCATCACCCAGGCAAAGTTCGAGGAAACGGTAAAAGACAAGCTGCTCGATAAACTTCCTTACGTTAGAATCAGGAAGTATATGAAGTCCGCCAACCAGTGCACCATAGAAACAGACTTTACGGGAAAGATGAAGGCGCACAACTCCGATGTTTCGGCCAAGGTGACATTGGAACTGACCTTTGAAAGGGGCAAGTGGAGAATACACCTTCCCGACGCCATCCAGGCATACCAGGAAGAACTGGCGAAAAAAGCGGAAGAAGAAGCCAAGAAGCAGTTGGTGGCCGAATGGAAGGGGCTCTTGGATTTCAAAGATATCAAGATATCAAGGTATAAGCCGACTCCCGATGAGATCGAAATGCTCAAGGCGAAATCACCCAGGCTTAAAAAAAGAGATGAAAAGGACAAGCATTACGAAGAGGTCGGTGAAGCTGAAGAAAAAGAGATAGAATGGCTCCAGATCCCATGGTGGGCTGTAAGTGGCGAAGTAATGAACCGCGGCCAGAAGGTCGTGGACAAGGCGGGACTATATTTCAAGTTTTATTGGAAAGACGATCCGCGCAAGAGAATGCTATACGATGCGGTTGTGTACCCAGTCTATGAACAACCCGATGATGATCCCAAATACAACAAGGAAGTCCTGTTGCCCGGACAAACACAGTCCTTCCAGGAAGTAGTCGATCTGGTCGACCTGCCGGCCGACTGGACCATGGATAAAGGCAGGATCGAGTGGGAGCTGTCCGACATAGCTGTGTCTGCTCCAACTCCAGAGCAGGAAAAGAAGATAGAAAAACTGAAAAAAAAGGCAAAGAAACACCACAAGAAAAGAAGATGATGATTTACTGAACAGAACCGTTGCTATCGGCAACAGCCCCTAAAAAATCAGACTTTCAATGAGTTAATCAAGCCTGCCTCTTTCAGGGGGGCGAGCAATTTTCTTTTTTCATGGTCCGGCAACTCCAGCATCCTTGCGAGGCAGTCCTTGATCGAAACATCGAGCCGGTTCCCGGCTGCAGCGACTTGTGATGCCACAGGCACGAGTGCTCCGCGCTGAATCTTTCCCAATTGAGCCAGGACCAGGGCCGCCTGCAGAAAATCCCTGCACAGAAAATGATTTTCTCCCGGAGCCGTCAAGTCACCATACTCGTGTTTTTTTGTAAGCCGAATAAATATGCCTTGTACCAAGGAGATTGGACCGGATTGAGCATCCCTTGCGAGCCCCAGCAGCTCTTCGATTTCACATGAAGACAAATTATATTGCTCCAGCTTCCGGACCAGTCCGGGCAAGGGCAATTCCCTGGAAATGATCGAGGCAAACAAAGAATAAATCTCGGCATCATCCTCTGCATCATCACCAAACAGGTACCATCCGGAACCGGCAGGCAAATCTCTATTGTATTCCAGCAAAGCAGCCAATTTATATGCGAGGTGCATCTTTAGTTTTTTTAGATGCAGTTTCTTGACGTGTCCCAACTGGTCCTTGAATGCGATGCCGTCGTACTCGATGCCATCAATGAGCATCTTGCGCTCTATAACCGCTTTCAACTGTGGAGGGCTTGCTGAAACAAAATACAATGGTGTCTCGTTGTAACCCTTTCCTGCCCCGCGCCTGATTGCATGTAGCAAAGGCACGGCGCCTGGCAACGCCTGCTTGTCCACTGCAAACTCAACCAGGAACGATGCCAGGTCCAGGGCAGAGCTGAAATGAGAATCCAGATAGGTCTTGTCCACATCCCAGATAAACACATCGCCCCTGTAATCGCGCGGCAATTCCCTGAAATTACTCCTTTGGAGCGGAATGCAACCACCCATGGCACTCCTTCTTGCCCATTCATCGGGAACTGCGTATTCGATCACTCTCCATCAATGACTTGAGAAATCCTCCGGGTTTCTTTTTGCCGGCCAGGACCCTTGCCAAGCTTTCGAAAACAGGCAATTCAACACCAAGCTTGGCACCCAGCTTGACCGCCGCCCTTGCAGAAGCCGCCCCTTCACTTGACCTCAGCCTCAACTTTATCTCCTTGCTCAGTTTACCGGATCTCCCGAGGGTAAAACCTATTGCATAGTCATCTCCCGATTCCGGGCCGCAAGAAGCAACCAGGTCCCCTACCCCGGACAGGCCGGAAAATGTCCTGTTTTCCGCCTCCAACCTTGATCCGAGCCTCCTCATTTCACGAAGACACTCTGCAATGAACATGGCCTTCAGATTCCTGCCTGTTTTCAGGCTCTCCAGTATGCCGCATCCCAGGGCCGCCGCAGGCGACAGTGCTCCCGCCAACTCGGCACCTGCCAGATCCCGAGTGCTGAAAACCAAGAAATTCTTGGATGAGAGGATATTCTTCATCTCCTGTACCACCAGGTCGAAGTACGAAGCTGCTACGGTTGCTATCGGCATGCCACGCGCCACTTCTGCAGCAAGGTTTGGTCCTGAAAGCACGCCCAGCAGCCTGGCGCATGTCTCCTGCTTAATTACCTCGCTAATCCTGTTACAAGACGGATATTCCAACCCCTTGACAGCATGGACAACCAACTGGTTACCACGAAAATATGAGCTTGCCCTGCTTAAAACCTTACGAACCATGAAAGACGGCAAGACAATCAATATCACTCTGCAGGAATCTACAACTTGTATGATATCGGTTGTTGCACGAATCTTTTTGTCCAGCTTCAAGCCCGGCATGTACTTCGAGTTCGTACCCCTTTGAACAATCTCGGATGATACATCCTGCTCACTCGCCCAAAGGCGCACTACGCGTCCGTTACGCGCAATCCTGTCGGCCAGCGCTGTTCCCCAGGCTCCAGCCCCTATGACACCAATTGATTGCAAGGCCAAGGTCATACCTCCAGATCGTAGCCCAAGGCCCGGTTGTGGTAATAGTACAATAGATTCCTGTCTAACGGGAAAAGCCTGTCTCCTCTCCTTATTGCGGCCGGCTTCGTATGGTACGTTCCAAAGTGACGCAAGGCCTCTGCTATTACAGCGGCGGAATCACCAGTGGCCAAGGTCTCGGAAATTTTGACCTTGCCAATTGCATCGAGCCTTCGCAACTCTCCAATTATATTGTCAATGGTTTCCCTTACCTCGGACAAGGTAACAGATTCCGTTCTTCCCCCTGTGCGTAAAAGCCTATAGAGTTCCATCCCGGGATTTTCCTTTGCCATCTTTCCAAAAAGGGCGAATGCCAGGACATGGGTAGAACAAAGGACGTTGTTTTCCATGTACGAAGAAGCCAGGATTCGGCCGAGTTCTCTTGTGTATTCTTCATCCCTCTGAGGATCCTCGACCGGTTCTCCTTTCAGGTCCATCAAGTACCTTGATATATCCACTGCCCTGCCCTTGGAATCCATGGAAACTCCATCATCGTCAACAAGATTACCAAAGGGATCCAGGGGCCTTGCAAACCTGACGAAAATCTTGGAGTCCAGTGAGAGCACGCCGCTCATGAAGGATGCCACCCTGCGGGGCTTGGAAAACTCGTCATCTATTATTATGTACCTGCTTTTCCCAACTTCCTTCAGATGATCGTCTATCAGGGTCTCGGCCTCCAGTACCAAGTGGTAATTGAGCGTGCAGGGCACGATAAAGACCTTATGATCCGGTCGATTCGCCTTTACATTGTTCAGGTAGGCCTTGAGTCCGCTGCCCAGTAATCCCAGCTTCAGCTTTTGTTCGACTCCTCCCGACCTGCTCCTGGTTCCGCCCGGAAAAAATAGATTGTCATAACCGTACTCGATACTCAATGTGCAATATTCTTTCAAGGTATCCTTGTACAACTTGTGTTTTTTCAACCTGTCTACCGTATATGCACCCAGGTTGTGCATAAAAAAAGATAAGACCGGGTTTATGAACAGGTTTATACCTGCACCATAAGTAAAGGGCGGCAACCCGGCTGCGTACAAAGACCATCCAAGAACAATCGAGTCCAGGTTGCTTGAGTGAGTCGGCACCAGGATTACCGTGCCCAGTTCGTGCATGCGACGTAATGCATCCACTTCCCCCTGCAAGACCACGTTCCTGGTCACATCCGGAAAAGAAGGAAAAGCTCTCAAGAAAGCCTTGGGTGACATGGCGTTCAACAACAAGGAAAGTCCCACAGGCACAACGCTCGTTGCAAGAGCATAAACCCGGGGATCGAAATGGCCGACTATTTCCCGCGCATGAAAATCCACCACCTTGTTCAGCAATTGAAGTTGTTCCTGCTTCGAAGCCTTTGGTAACAACTTTTGTACATTTTTCCAAAAAACCTTGTCCTGTTTGAAGGTCTTGGGATGGCCTCCTTGTTCCAATCGCCTCCGCTCATAATAAAGCGCTTCCTGAAGTATCTCTTCAACTGTAGGATTATTGTTACCTTTATCCGCTTGCTTCTCAATGCGAGATACGACCCTGGCCGTGACTTCGACCACGGCCCGTTCCTGGTCTTCGGGCCTCATCTCCCCTCCCTTATCCCCTCCCTTACCTGGTCATTTTGCCTTTACTACCTCTTCCTCTTGAGTAAGGCAAGGCCAATAAAGGCCATTACCAGCAATCCGCCGGATCCACCTGCATGCGTCGAACAACCGCAGCCATCTGAATTGACCTTGGAAAGATCTATAGTGAATGCAAACAAACCCGACCATGGTCCGGCTGCATCGTGTTCATCCACGGCTCTGGCCTTCCATACATAGGAGCCTGCACTCGGCAGAGGAACATCGGGTTGCCATAAAGTCTGGCCTGCATTACCGGCTTTCACTTTACCGGAGGAAGCAACCGCTGTGGAGTCACCTCTGCCAGGATATACTTCGAACTCATAGAATACCTTGTCACCGTCAGGATCAGAAACATTTTCCAATTTAAATGCAGGAGTCAATACCCGGACTCTTTCCCCGTTTCCAGGACTCAATAGATCAGGTGATGTCTGTGGCGGATGATTCGTGCTTCCGGTATCCGTATCCGT
>JAADFL010000077.1:0-34859 GCA_013152945.1 Deltaproteobacteria bacterium
CCAAGTGGGGCCGGGCCGAGCTTCACTGATAGGTTTCCAGGATACAGAGCCGAAAGCTCCTCAACCGGATCCGAACATGTTTGCAAATAACGAGAAATTTCGGGGAGAAATTTCGGGGACGGAGGTTTGGCCCGGCAAGCCGGCACTCGATAGATTCCAGCGCCATTTCAAGCAGTTGAGCCCGATCCCCATCGGAAACGGGAGCAAGCTCCGTCCCCATGACCTCCCATGACCTAATCAGGCCCTGGGCCCTATACTCCTTCCAGCAAAAACTTCCAAACAGGAACAACGTTCACCGGGCCGGGCCCGGTCTCGATGCTCTCCTGCTCGCTTCTGGTGACCATGGTCCCATGTCGTAACCCGAGCTCCTCCATGGCCTCCACCAAGGCCAAGACTTCCCTCTTGCGGGTCTGCTCCTGTGACAGTGTCTCCGAAACCTGCACGAGACGTTTCTCGCCTTCCATCACCACCAAGAAATCCACCTCCTTGCCAGTATGCGTCTTGTAGTAGTGAACATCGGCACTGCTGCGTTTTAGATGCATGAGCACGATGTTCTCCAAGAGATGGCCGCTGTTCAGTAGCACTCCGGGCGACACCGACCGTACGAACGCATGGTCTATGCAGTAAATCTTCTTCGGGTTCACCTTGCTGCGCCGGATCGACGTTGAGTACAGCCTAACCGAGAACAGGAAGTACGCGTCCTCGAACCATTCCACGATCTCCCCAACCTCGGCCTTGCTTATCTTGTGTCCCAGCGCTCTGAGGTACCCATGCAGGCGATTTACCGAGTACAGTGAGGCCACGTTATCGAGCAGGAAGTGGGCAAGGTCCTTTACCGCCCGCGGATGCGATGTGTCGTAGCGCTCCACCACGTCCCGGAACAAAATAGCGTTGAAGTACTCCTGATGCACCTCGACCCTCAACCGTGCGTCCAGGCCCTGGACCTCTGGGAAACCGCCATTACGCCAGTAATCTTCAAACGCCTTCTGCACCATCAGCCTGCGCTTCGTGGACAGCGGCAAGCCGGCGTCGACGCCCTTGTAGTCGAGGAGCTCCAGGAACGAGAAAGGAAATATCTCCCACGACAGGGCCCGCCCCCGCATCTGGGTGGCGATCTCCCGTGACAGCAGGTGCGCGGACGAGCCGGTAAGATACACCTCGCACTTCTCGGTACGCATCACACGATCAACGAACGCCTCCCACCCAGGCGCCGCCTGTATCTCGTCGAAGAAGCAGTACACCGTCTCTGTGCCCTTCTTCTCTGGGTAAATGGAGTAATACGCCTCGGTTACGAGCCCCAGGTTCCCCGCCTCTAGCCGGTGGAGCCGGTCGTCGAAGAAGTTGACGTACAGGATGCTCTTGCGATCTATGCCCTGCTCTTGGAGCCGCTTCATGAGCTGGAACATGAAGGTGGACTTCCCCGCCCTTCTCACGCCGATGCACACCGTTGCCTTGCCCGGCACGGTGGAGACCTCGAGCCTTCGCGGCACTCCAGTGAACGGCTGCGATTCCTGGAAGTCGAGAATCATCGTTCTGAGCGTGTCGAGCATCTCCAAGCCTTTTTTTCGTGGCCGACATCGGCCCAACTTGGTCAGAATTCTAACCACTTAACCCCGTACTTGTCAAGAAATCAGACCGATTTGGGAAAATCTCGGGAAAATCTCGGGGACGGAGGTTGGGCCCGGCAAGCCGGCACCCGCTAGATTCCATCGCCATTTCAAGCAGTTGAGCCCGATCCCCATCGGAAACGGGAGCAACTTCCGTCCCTAGGGTCCTCCGCCGCCAGGCATGATTTCTGTATGACAATCGTTCCACTTATGGATAATAGGGTACAGGCTGTCATCCAGGGTACAGTAGACGCCGGCAGCTTGACAGGTGAATGGAAACGAGGCTACTCGATTGTAGGAGATAGGCCATGAAAAACCAGACTTTGCTCTTTGCTTTGTTCTTTCTGACAATGATATCGCTATCCAGTTTCGCTTGTGGCTCCAGCACGTCTTCAGGAGACAGCGACATAGATACAGACACAGATACAGACGTAGATACGGACACGGATACGGACACAGACACGGACGTAGATACGGACACGGATACGGACACAGACACGGACGCTGATACGGACGTAGATACGGATGCAGACACGGACGTAGATACGGACGCAGATACGGACGCTGACACGGATGTAGATACCGACTCTGATGTGGATACAGATGCCGACACGGACTCCGATACAGACACCGACGCCGACTCGGATACGGATGCTGATACAGACTCGGACAGCGACGTAGACACAGACACGGATACGGATACAGGCGTTGGCCTGCCCTACCCTGCCCGGGGAGACTTCCAGATAAAAGGCCTGCAACCCGACTTCTGGCCGGACAAGAATCAACTAGTAAATGCCGGCATGGCAGACGTGTCCATGAACCTGATCTGGGCGTCTTGGGAGGCGACGCCGAAGAGCCCTCCTTGCAACCCTTCCTCGGAACAGGAGTACGAAGGCCACTGCTTCAAGATCGACAAGGCCGTGGATGAGGCGATCAAAGACTGGACCGACAAGGGTGTCATCGTGGCCGCAATTATTTACGGTGTCCCCGCATGGGCCAGGAAGGGTAATACGGGTTGTTCGCCCGTCACAGACGGGTTCGATATATTCTGCACGCCGGACGATCCCGACGACTATGCAAGGTTTGCAGGAATGCTGGCCGAGAGGTATAACGGCCGAAACGGCCACGGCAGGATAGCGGACTTCGTGATACACAACGAGGTCAACTCCAATACCTGGTTCGACATAGGATGCGGCCAGGGTGTGCCGTGCGCCAAGGACAAGTGGATAAAGACGTACGCCGACAACTATGCGGCTGCGTACGACCAGATAAAAAAACACCAGTCGGCTGCAAAGGTCCTATTCTCGTTCGAGCATCATTTCGACACGGTATTCGACAAGCCCAATGACAAGGATGCAACGCTGTCGGTCAAGACATTCGTTCGAGGGCTGGCAAAGCTGCTCGGAGACAGGCAATGGATGCTCGCTTACCACCCGTACGCACCGGACTTGTTGTCCCCCGACTTCTCCGTAAACGATCTTCCAAAGGTCACCTACGGTAACATTGGTGTCTTGTTGGGCTGGCTTCGCCAGGAGTTTCCGGACAAGCCCCACGCATGGGAAGTAGAACTGACAGAGAGCGGCGTGAACTCCGCTCCTCCCAAGTCTGACGAGACACGCCAGGCAAAGGCCATCTGTGATGGGTTCAGGAACATACTGGGCACACCTGGAATCATCAACTACATCTACCACAGGCTGCGGGACAACCCTGCCGAGGGTGGCTTGCAACTGGGCCTTATACGAAGCGACGACTCTTTCAAACCCTCTTGGGACGTATGGTCCAAGTGCAGCCAGCAAGGAAGCCTTGATTGCGGTTTCGAGAACCTGCCCTACACCAAGCTCACGAGGTACCACAAGACGTTTGCCGGGCACTGGACAAGCACTAGGCTGCCGCCTGACGGGTTCGATGCAGAGCAATCCTGGTTCCTGTTCAGGCACGAGCAACCCGGAACCAAGCTATTGTTCGAGTGCAAGGTATACACCAACAACCTACTGACCGACGATCCTAACTGCGAGGGTCAGCAGAACATGGGACCAGTGGGTTACATCTGGACAAAGGAGCACGATAACACCGTGCCCTTGTACAGGTGCAAGGTAGGCCAGTCAGGGCTGGATCACTTTGTCTCCACTGATCCGAACTGCGAGGGGCAGATACAGGAATCGCTGTTGGGCTATGCCATACCTACGAATTAGAGCCTGGTAAAATCACCTCGAAAGTGCCTTGCCGTACATGAGATGCAGGCCCGGCCCGGCAAGCGAAAATCCGGGGACGAGCGAAAACCCGGGGACGGACTTCCCATCTGTACTTATTTATAATTCTATTGTTTTTTTACAACCCTGCTCTCTCTCGAATATCCCATATTCTTATCCTTTCCACATTTCAAACTGGTACAGGAGGTTGGACCCGACCAACTGGCGATCATTCAATTTTACCATTATTTCTATGAGTCGAGTTCACTTCGCGTCGAAAACAAGAGCAACCTCAAGCTCTATCTAGCCCGAGTTTACCGCCTTCGGCGGCAAACTCGGGCTAGGGCTTGTCAAACTGAAACCCGAAAGGCATCACCCCAGGTGGCCGGGCCGAACGATCAAGCAGCTAAGCCAATCCCGGGTTGACGATTAGCATTACCGTGCATCAGCTCGGTTCACCCCTCCCATAACAGGTCAAGTGACCTTCCGAATAAAAAGCGACGAATCCGTCCCCGAGGAAGGACCCGGCCTTGAGTATCGGTGAGAGTCCACCCGCATGGCACCAGTAACCACCATTTTCGTGTACCCGCCTTCACTCTTCCCCAGTGTAAGTTGCCTTGTTGCAACGAGGGTGAACAAAACCAGGAACGGACGGAGGTTGATCCCGGCAAGCTGGTGCTCGCTAAAATTTGGTGCCCTTTCAAGTAGTTGGGTCCGCTACCAGTCAAAAATGGGGGCAATCTCCGTCCCTATGGTTTGCTGGTTCGGTGGTGGTGCTGCGTGGTTCTCTGCGATACGGGACTAGCCCACAAAAGTCTCCACTGGTAGGCCTACCTGGACAGCAATCGGTGTATAGATATCCGTCTCAATGTCTTCAGTCTCGATTGAAACGATCAACGCATAGCGGGTTCCGTATTCACTGCGGTCCTGTTTTTTCTGCTCCTTCCACCACCCGGTTACCGGATAAACAGCCACTACGCCACGTTCCGCTATGTCTGCGGCAAGGCCTTCAAGAATGTCAGAGTGAAGAGAGCCGTGATTGCGAGCCTGTTCGCCAAGATACCAGTCCTTTGAATCGCCGCTTGTGGACGGTTTCTCTTCTTCCTCGTCGAGGGCTTTTTTATTTAGCCGTTTGCGGAATTCATCTAGGGACTCCGTGGGCCCCTTAACGTCAAACCGCAGGCCATGAGACTGATAGCGATGTCGCTTTTTCCAACCGCGTCGTCCTGGATTGGGCTCGATGAAATATGAAAGGGTGACGCGAACCCGAACATTGGCATCTCCCAGTGATGCGAGAACTTCTCGTGGCCAGGGAAGCTCGTAGAAATGCATTTCACGCAGCTTCCCGTCTTCAAACGGCCGGATACTCCCTTGAACTAACAGTGTTGCCGAGTTGTCCGCGCTCCGCAGAGCCCTGTCGAGACTGGGCACGCCGAAACCGTAACGCCGAACGAGCCGTGCACGGGCTCGCTTCCTGTCATTGGTTGCGTCCAGATTTTTCTTCATCACTGGAGTCCATTCTGCAGAGTGTACAACCAGTCCGCGTATCATCTCTGGCCATAGGTCGGGATAAGCGGCTGCTATGGAAGCGGCTATCCTAGCGGCCTGTGCTGTCGCCGGGCTCGTGGCCCAGGAAAGAACAAACGGTTTTTCTGTAGGCTTGAAGTACGTGGTAAGCAGACTCAAATCTTCACACGGAAAATCCACCGTTCCTTTGTCATCACGAACGATGTTTCCTCCTTCCATGACAATGTCGGGTTTGAACGGCCACTGCTTCTCGAAGGTAACCGAAGTCGTACTCCAGGGAGAAAGGTCTCCGCGTTGCGCGACCGGCTCCCAATCATTCCATGCCAGATCCTGAATGATGACCTTATCGGTATATGCTCCAACCGTAAGAGCGTTCCATGCCTGGGCAGGATCATGAATGGGCTCGGTATCGCTCCTAGCCAAGTGATCTGGCTCCATTTCGTCGACATTCCCTGCACAGACAATGAAAAGACGGCGATGAGGTTCATCGTCATCCAGGTAGACAAGACCTTTGGTAGATGGATCGAAAGAACGCCCGGCTGCCAGCGCATCAATGGCAGAGGACCAGGAGGTTGGCTTACCGCGGTCTCTTGTGTCCCTCGATGTAATTGCCATTGAGAACACCCGCCGTCGTGTCGGAGACTGAACCTCTACCCGGCCCGCTGCTTCTGCAGTGACGGCACCATAAAGCTCCGGATCGTTCTGGCCGGTAGGCGGGAGTATCTTGACCGACTCCAGACCATGCCCGAGCCGGACTGGTTCCTTGCCCGCGAGCAGGGGAACAAGGTCGCCATAGAGGGCGAGCCCCGCCATTTCAGTGCCATGCCCGTCGTGGTCATTGCTCCCCCAATTGGGATCGACGGTGTGGCAGTCCTGCGGGGCAAGGGCGTGCTCTAGCAGTGGATGCCCTCGATTTACACCAGTGTCCAATATGCAGACTGAAGGAGATTCACCCGACGGCGGTGTCATGCGTTCCAACAGGTCCTTCACCCAGTCGGCTTGCTCTTTGGGACTCTGCTCGACAAAGAAACTGGCAGTCTCCTTTGCCCGCTGAAGCTCCGCGAGATCGTTAATTACATCCAGCGACGCCGCAAGCTGCCGTGCCGTTCCATGGACAAGGGTAACGATCCGCTCATCGAACTGGATACGTCGGGGGCTGACCTTCAGCCTTGTTTGAGATGCAAATTCCAAAAATCTCTGTAGCTCTTCTCCGTCTGTTCTCCGAAGCCAGACTTCCCACCAAATTGACTCGTCTTCTGAAGATGGATAGACATCCCTTGCGTCTGTCCACAGAGATCGAAGTGCTGCTAATCTAACCTTCGAAACGCGGTCGTACACGCTTTCATGGCGCCGCTCACGGGGTTTCTTTGGTGTCGTTCGTGCATATCGCTCGAGCTGCGAGAGAAAATGCCCAACTTGCCCATCCGGAACAATAACAGCAGCGTATTGGATTTCTTCAGCGTCTGCGCCTTGGCCAACGACTTCCGTCGACACAGCAACAACCTCAATATGCTTGCGTGGATCCTTGGCACGCCGATTCTCGAAGCTACCGATGGCGAGCTCCCATCCCTGGAATGATTCAAATTCCAGGTAGACTCCTGGTTTTGCGCCGATTACCTCGATGGATGTAAGCCCCCTTCGTGCTCTTGCCTCATCTACCGCTCTATTGATCGATGCCTGTAGATAGACTCCGTGTGAATGCCTCCCTACAGAGGGCGGTTCAGTCTTCGTCTTTCTACCGCTGGAGTACGACTGGTAGCTCTCGGTCTTTGCTTGCCAAGGAACGATGATGTGGGGATGTTTGCGCGTCGTATCCATGACGCCACTCCAAACTTCGAGGCGAGGCTACGGACGCATTATACGACGTTCATCCAGGGCAGCGACCAAATCCTCGGTCTTTATAGTCGCCATTTCCTTGAGCAGGACAGATTTGGCAGCCTGCTCGCAGGCCCTTGTCAGCTCGCCGTGGCTAAGCCCCTTGGCAGCGTCAGCAGCCTTCGACCAGTCGATCTTGCTTGTGTCGAGCAAGGCAAGACGCCCCTCCATTACACGAACGGCAATGTCTGCCGAGGGGATCTCGTACTCGAACACAGCATCGAAGCGTCTGAAAAGAGCCCGGTCTAGTAACCCGACATGGTTCGTTGCACCGATAATCAAGCTGTCGGACTCATCCTGATCGAGAAGCTGGAGGAAAGAATTAAGGACCCGACGAATCTCACCGACGTCATTGGCCGTTCCCCGTTCACCGCCGAGAGCGTCAAACTCGTCGAAAAGGTAGACACCACGCCTGTTTCCAATGGACTCGAAAACAAGCCTTAGCTTTGCCGCCGTCTCTCCCATGAACTTTGTTATCAAACCATCGAGCTGGATCATGAACAGGGGCAGGCCAAGTTCTCCTGAGATCGCGGCAGCCGTCATGGTCTTCCCAGTGCCTGGTGGGCCAATGAGAAGAAGCTTTCGCAGCGGAGTAAAACCGTGTGAACGCAAGGTCTCGCGTTTGCGCTGTTCGAGAATTACACTTTGCAACCGCTCGTGGAGTTTCTCTCCGAGAGCCATTTCGGCTAGGCGCGTCTTGGGGTAGGTGAAAGTTAGAATACCAGCAAGCTCACCCCGGGGCTGAGCCAACGGAACAGGACGACTGTCACGCACAGATTTCCCAGAGCCGGCCTTCTCCCTGGCCCTGTCGACCAGGTCCCGCAGCTCCTGGGCGAAGTTCCCGTGGCCACTGCGCGCAGCCTGTGCGGCAACCTGCATTGCGACAGCGTAAAAACGCGTATCGTCACCTTCTGCATGACTGCGAATCAGCGCCTTTATTTGATCTGCCTTGGCCATGACGATCCTTCAGTCAACTTCTCCCCTGTCCTCGAGACCAGTCAAGTTGAACATCCTGCCCAAGCACATCTACACCATAATCGTGCCATAAGCGCGTTCGCCGGTCAATTTTGTATCGATTCGACTCGTTAGACGCGCCTCACGCTTGTTTATTATTAGATCACAACCGGTCTCCAAGGTCACGCATTTTTTATCGGTTGACTTTTATTATGGATAACAGCTTAGTTCATAGCCGATTGATTGAACTTGTCATTCCACAGCTTCGCGGCTTCCTGTAACGTCATTTTGTGCAATCTGCAATATCGACAATGTAGCTGGTACTGCGTTAATTCGCTATCTTTCCTCTCACTTACCGGCATTTTCCCTCCAACCGTGTTATGGTTTAGTACGAATCATTAATTGAAGCCTGGTTGCGCGAATGATGCCCCTCCTGCGCTCGTTCGGGGCCGTGCACCCGACAAGTGAAGCATACCCCTTCCCTATCTCCATAATCCCGGAACCGCTCACCCTCTTTTGTAACTTGTTCTACGAAACTGAATTTATTTGGCCGACCCAGGCTTGTCAAACGAAAACCAGGAGGCTGTCATACCGGACAGGAACGTAGCAGGTGCGCAGCAGGGTGATGGAGGTTACCTCTGTCGATTGGTCACTGTTAAAAAAAGGCTGTGATATCATGGCGATAATTTCGATGTGCCTGTGGCGGAGGGCCGGCCTCCGTCCCCACCGGTCACCCACCGGTCACCCCCACCGGTCACCTCGAAAGTACCTTGCCGTACATGAGATGCAGGCCCAGCCCGCCCTGTATTACAGGCAGATCCTTGATCAACTTTAATTCATAGTTACCCTTTGAATTCACTGCCTTGAAAACCTCGGGATTAGTAGTGACGATTCCGAACTTCCAACCCTTGTAATACTTTCCCAAGGCGCCAGTAATATCTTCTGCCAGGGCACTTGCAGCCGGCCTGCCGCCGATACGTTTTCCCAGGGGCGGATTCATGGCCAAAAGGCCGGCACCGGTGACACCAATGTCTTTTCGCAGCTTGTTTTTGAAAAAATCAGCCCTTGCAAAAATAATGTCTTCCAGGGTCCCTGCCCTTTTTGCATTGGCCTTTGCAACCTCGACCGAACCCGCCTTTATATCATTGGCCAAGATCAAGGCCGATATCTGCTTGGACTCACTTCGGGACATTGAGAATTTCAGGTTTTCAAACATCTTCTTCCTGTGAAAGGGAAGCTGCTCCACCGCAAAGTTCCTCTTTACCCCCGGGGCCTTGTTCCGTGCTATCATGGCAGCTTCTATCGCCACAGTACCCGAGCCGCACATCGGGTCGAACAGGGGTTTTTCTTTGTTGTACTCACAAAGTAATAACAATCCTGCTGCAATGGTCTCACGAAGAGGTGCAGGCCCTGTGGCCAAGCGATATCCCCGCTTGTGCATGGGATTGCCCGTAAGATCGAGAAATAACCTGGTCAAATCCTTGTCAAGCCGCAAAACCATGTCCTTGCCATGCTTGTTTTCATTGAATGCAGGGGGTTCGAGTTCGAGGTGCTCAAACCTGGAACAAACTATGCGTTGAATCGTGTCACCGGCTCTTGCGCCTGCTCCCTTACCCATCCCGGAGAATGTAATCAATGATACTCGTTGCCCCTGGTTCAAATAGACTTCCCATGGAACTCTTCGAGCAGCCCTCCGGAACCTTTCGAAGCCTGGTTTTACGGACAGGATTTCAAGTGAAACCCGTTCTGCTGTACGCAAGCCCAACAGGGCCTTGTACGCCCCATCCAATTTCGAGGCAAAGGATACGCCATATTCAAGGATAACAGCCGGACCCAGCCCCATGGAATCGAGTTCCTTTGCACAAATCGATTCCAGGCCCGGTTCGGTCGAAGCGACAAGAGAAAGCTTTTTTGACCAGATATGTTTCTTTACCCTTCTTCGGATATTTACTACTGTTGTTGATGTATTTATCACCTTGTTATGACTCCCTTCCGGTTACTGATAGCATCATACTTGCACATTTGACAGCAACAATTCCTGGGGCAACGCCCCAGGAGTTATTGGTAGCAAAAGATCCCCCTCGCCCGCTCTGCGGGAGAGGGGGACAAAAGGGGGTGAAGGCGGTGGAAAGCCGACCTGGTTCAGGAGATAAAAAAACAAGTTGTTTGGCTTTTTTTCATGCCTTGAAAATCAACCTGGGTGAGGAGGGCCTGACTGGGGTGAGGAGGGCCTGACTGGGAGGGCCTGACTCCAACCAAAGGTATGTGGCATGAACCATTACCCCAACGACATTTTCACTCGGCACTTTACTGATATATTGACTCGGCTTCGACACAAGTTTTTCTCTTATCTTTTCACTGGACGCAAGAGCCTCAAATACGTTATCAATAGCGGCCGCCGCCCATTACAAGGCAAGGAAAAGGGCGGTTTTGAGAGGATGGAATCGTGACGGCTCCCTTGAAAAAGCAAACACAATACCTCATGGGCAACATCGCTGCGGCCGAGGGCGCACTTGCCGCAGGTTGCAGGTTCTTCGGCGGTTATCCTATTACACCATCAAGCGAAATCATGGAGCACATGGCGAAGGTATTGCCGGGAAAAGGCGGCGTCTTCATGCAGATGGAAGACGAACTGGGTTCCATAGCTGCTGTTGTCGGCGCATCGTGGGCCGGCGCCAAGGCAATGACCGCGACTTCCGGTCCCGGATTTTCTCTCATGCAGGAGACAATCGGTTACGCGGCCATTACCGAAACACCGTGCGTAATAATAGATGTTCAACGCGCCGGGCCTGCAACCGGGCAGGCGACCAGGCCCGGGAGCGGAGATATCATACAGGCCAAGCACGGATCACACGGTGACTATGAAATAATCGCCCTTGCACCATCCTCGGTCCAGGAAATGTACGATTTGACGATAAGGGCGTTCAACCTATCCGAGAAGTTCAGGGTTCCCACGTTCGTAATGACCGACGAAGGGATCGGCCACCTGCGGGAAGGCGCGGTACTCCACAAGGACTTTGAAACCATTAATCGCAGGAAAGAGCCGGGCACAATGCCCTTTGACACGGACGATCCTCTTTTTGTGCCTCCTATGCCGATATTTGGTGATGGAGAGAACCTGCTCGTTACCGGTTCCACTCATGACGGGTGGGGCTACAGAAAGGTCGAGCAACCCGAGGTCCACGAGCGACTTGTAAAAAGGCTTAGACAAAAGATATTGGATCACCGGGACGAAATAATAGAAACCAGTGAAGACTTTACAAAGGATGCGGAACTCCTGGTAATTGCATACGGATTCGTGGCCCGAAGCGCGCGTAAGGCAGTCAAGGTGTTGCGGGAAAAGGGCTACAAGGCGGGGCTCCTGCGGCTTAAGACACTATGGCCTTTCCCGAAAGATATCGTGGCACGCCTGACATCCGTGGCACACAAGGTAATCGTGCCTGAAATGAATTATGGCCAGGTAGCAGGAGAAGTCGCAAAGGTGTCGAAGAGCGAGGTCATTCCCTATTGCCGCGTCAACGGCGAGGTCATCTCCTCGATTGAATTAATCCGGGAGCTTGAGAGGCACGTAAGTTGAGCAGAGTTCACGAGCAATGGATAAGGCCTGGAATTGCCAAGACCACGTTTTGCGCAGGTTGCGGACATGGGATACTCATGAACGCCGTCCTACGTGCTGTAGAAACCCTCAAGATACCGCCAAGGGAGTTGCTCTTTGTATCCGGAATAGGCTGTGCCGCATGGATTCCAAGTCCAAATTTCAATGCTGATACATTGCACACCCTGCATGGAAGGGCGGTCGCCTTTGCCGTAGGCGCGAAATCCTTCAACCCCAAGTTGAACGTTATCGTGATCAGCGGTGATGGAGATATCGCATCCATCGGGGGTAACCACCTCATTCATGCTGCAAGGAGAAATGACGATATAACCGTAATCTGCGCAAGCAATGAAAATTATGGAATGACGGGAGGCCAAACAGGGCCCACGACAAGGTTGGGCGGACTGACCGCCACCCATCCTGCCGGGAATCCATACAAGCCGTTCGACCTGGTTCACCTGGTGCTTGCCGCAGGTGCACAATATGCGGCAAGGTACACGGTCACCCAGCCGAGGGCCCTTTCGAATGCAATAGAAAGAGCTGTTTCGACAAAGGGCTTTTGTTTTATCGAGACCATTTCCCCGTGTCCCACCCAGTTCGGCCGAAGAAACAGGTTCGACCAAATCGACAAGCTGTACGATGACTTGGTGTCCAGGTACATCACAAGGCAAGAGGCTCACAAGATGGATCCGAAAGACACGGTTGAAAAAATAGTCACAGGCGAATGGTTCCGGGGAGAAGTAATGCCGTGAAAGACCTGCAGATCCGCATAGCCGGAATCGGCGGCCAGGGGGTAGTCACCGCTGCTGACCTCATCGGCCGGACAGCCCTTGACATGGGTATGTTTGTCACGGGTTCCAGCCGGTACGGATCCGCTGCCAGAGGGACTCCGGTTCGCGCCGACTTGGTCCTTTCCAGTGAACCCATAGACGACCCACACGTGCATGAACCACATTGGTTGATTGCCATGAGCCAAGAGGCTTACGATGAGTACAACAAGAAGGTCTTCAAAGGGGATGCCAGGATACTGTATGACCCGGACCTTGTCGAACCGGCCAATAATCAGGAAACCATGCAGATCCCAATCGAGGCCCTCAAGACTGCTTTGCACAAGTTGGGAAACCGGCAATCTGCAAACATGGTAATGGTGGGGGCTTTCCTTGCTCAAAGCGGCCTTTTCTCACTGGACGATATCAAGAAGGCGGTTCATGAATACGTTCCCGAGCGTTTTCAAGACATCAATATAAAGGCGTTGAATATCGGCTTCGAACTCGGCGCTTCCTATAAGGGCGGGAGTAAGGTATGAGTCACACCATTTCTCCAGTGCCTGAACACAACGATGATAAATGCAGGGTTTGCCGCATCTGCTGGAACCAATGCCCTGCGGAAGTGCTCCCGGAACTTAGAGAAGAAAAAGACACCTTGAGGGGTATTGTATATTCAACAGGGCACAAGAAGGGCTCCGGGCCGAGGGCCGCCTCTCCTTGCCAGGCTGCATGTCCTTTGAAACAAGACGTATCCGCGTACATTGCGGCAATCGTGAAACGCGACTACGAAGAAGCCTTGCGGATAATACGGCTGACAAACCCCTTGCCCAGGGTACTCGGCGACATTTGCGAGCATCCGTGCACAAAGGCATGCACAAGAGGCTCGTATGACAACCATATCGACATACGGGGTTTGAAGCGATTCGCCGCCCGAATGGGGACATCCGTATCCAAGGAACCCCCTCCGTTCAGGCCGGATTCCACGGGCATGAAAATAGCCGTTGTCGGGGCAGGGCCTGCCGGCCTTGCCGCGTCGTACAACCTTGCATTGAAGGGTCACGACGTGACTATTTTCGATTCAGAGGCCGAGCCGGGAGGACTCCTGCGATATGCAGTGCCCGGGTTCTTGCTATCACGTGAAGACTTATCATCCGACATCGAATACATCATGGAGCTTGGTGTCAATTTCAAACCATCCACAAAGGTGGGTAGAGATATCATTCTGGATAGCCTCATGTCTGAATATGATGCCGTACTCCTGTCCACTGGAGCAGGAATACAAGGACCGACCAGGCTTTACTCACATGATACGGCGGATGGTATCGTTTCAGGATTGGAACTTTCCAGGCAACTGGCGGCAGGAAAAAGGCCTGATCTCGGCTCCAACGTTGCCGTGGTAGGCGGGTTTCCGGAAGGACTTGCCTGTGCCAGGTCGGCCTTGAGGCTCGGAGCAAGAGAAGTGAGGCTGGTCACATCGGGTAAGTTGAATAAAATTCCATTGCAGGAATTGATCTTGGCAGACGAGGAAGGGGTAATTATTTGCGCCGAACACATTGTTCAAGGACTGGAATACGATAATGGCCTTGTCCTGAACCTGAACAGGTCCGGTCCTGATTCAGACGAGGCACTGAGTATACTCTGCGATACGGTTGTGATTGCCCAAGGCCGCACAAAAGACCTTTCCTGCCTTTCAGGCCTAAATGGCAATAAAGGTTGGCCGACGCCGTTGAGCTTGGATTTGAATAAAAAGAACATGGCGCTTTCCAACAAAGGACTCTTTGCAGCAGGAGAGGCTGTTACAGGTCCGAAGAGCACTGTCAGGGCCGTTGCCTCAGGGCTCAAGGCTGCCGCCGGAATAGATTCCTTCCTTTCAGGACAGCGGTGAAGAGATGAAGACCGGGGATTGCAAATTCGAGGTGAAAAAACGAACTCCCTCCAGGCTGCGTCCTGTGGAAGAAAGGATCAAAGATTTCGAACCGGCTGATCTCGGATTCGACGAGGAGGCTGCCATTGCAGAGGCAAATCGTTGCCAATCCACGGTCACATGCGAGGCATGCGACGTTTGTATACTCATCTGCCCCGACATGTGTATTTCCAGGAATAGTAAGACCGGAAAAATCGAGATTGATCTCGACTACTGCAAGGGCTGCGGCCTGTGCGCAAAATTCTGTCCCAGGTCGGCTATAACGATGGTGGAGCAGGTCTGAGCCTGTCTGCGCTTTCCAAGATTGCATCCCAAAGACTTGTGAAACAGGTTATTGAAAAGCAATGAGAGTACATCCTGTCTGAGTATTCCCGGGTACCATGACAATATCTCCTCTTGTAGCCCCTGATTAATGGACACCCGGCCCATTTTCAGGAAATTTGCCGGTTTTGTTGTACTCTTTTACAGCCGGACAAAGAAATTGGGGCCAATCGGTTTGTAAAAGGTTCACTCCCTTATCTATGTAATCCTTCCATGCAGAGTAATCACCTGTTTCGGCCTGGTCATCTCCGTACCCGAGCACATCCTGTTGTATCTTCAAACCAGCGGCCTTCAATGCCTGGTTCATGGCAGGCCAGGGCCCGTCATGGCTCACTTCCACGATGCAGAGTCCCGGCAGATCCTCTTTCAGCTTGTCGATACCCAGACTGCTGCCTATTGAAGGCATGACCATCAGCCGCGGTTCCTTGGCCGACATTTCCCCCAGCACGCTCGAGCTGCTATCCCTTACCAAGGCCTGGTCGAAGTAATCCCCCTTTTTTATCTCCGCTAATACCAGGTCCCATCTTTCGGTCTTTTTGTCCACGTACAACATGATGGAATATTCACGTGCAAGCGCCAGTGCCTGTGAAAACAACGGCACATGCTGTGTTTCAGGATTATTTGGATCAGCTCCCTTGAGCGTTAATTTTTGAATCTCTTCCAGGGTCAAATCACTCACTTCGCCCGTCCCGTCAGTCGTGGCATCCACGGACGAGTTGTGCATGAGCACCAGGTGGTCATCCGCGGTATGCCGGACATCCACCTCTATCAGGTCCACTCCCAGCTCGGCTGCCGCACGAAATGCCGCTAACGAGTTTTCCGGAAAGCTTCCGGTATGGTAACCGCGATGAGCTGCAACCATCACCCTTTTACAACCGGGATCCCGCAAGCACCCGGCCGGAGTCATGCTACTTTTACCGGAATCTTTTGTCCCGGCACAGCTCAATACCATGGGCACGATGGGTATCAAGAATAAAACAAGCAACCTTTTCAACAGGAAACCAGGCGGCTGCGCCGGAATCGGATTCGATATTTCCCCTGCCATGTTATTTCCTCCGTTGCTCCAAAGCGCTGCGCAAGTAAATATCGTATGATGTAAGGAGCGTTCCCTTGTCCCTTCTGGTCAAGTGGCCGATCCTCTTCAGTCTCCCCGGCTGTGACAGGCCCAAAGGGACATGGATTCCCGTCTCCCAGAGTATCAATGCAGCATCATCTTCACTCACCGGGTCCGGGTACAGGTCGAACTGGCTCTTTCTCCAGCCCGGTCCGAAAGCCCTTGGAGGGGAATGCTTTCGGTCATAGAAGGCCAGTATGGAAGCTTCCTGGTACCGCCGGGTGTAGAGTGGTAGATGCCCACCTTCAATTGTATCTCTTGCGTTCGAAACATCTCTTGCCAGCTCGTGCCAACCACGCAGCCTCGCGGTGGGATCTCTTTTTGGAGGTGTTGGTAGAAAAGGGCTCGCACTATGCACGTAGGCAATTGCCACCATGGTAAGTCCCATGGCAACGCCGAGCCATGCCGCCATCCTGGCGGTTCTGGCAAGCGATGGAGTCCTCAACCCCCACTTATACAACCCGATTACCAACACCATGGCTGCAGGCCACGCGACTGCCGGCCAGTTTGCTTCCAACTTCTTTGCACAACCTGCGGCAAGGAAAAGCAGGAACGGTATCGCGAAGAAGTACCTGAAGAAGGCAGCGGGCTCGCCGGCTGCCCTGGCGAACCTTCTACTCGAAAAGGCGAACAGTGCGGTAAAAAAGATCAGCGGGTTCACCAAGAGGGCCTGCCCTGCCAGGAACTCGCCCAGGTTTTGGAAAAACCCGGAACCGGAGCCGCGTATGATGTGCGCCGTCTGAAACCCCATGGAGACAAAGCCATGCTCTGCATTCCAGACAAGGTTCGGCAGAAAGACGACAAAGGCAGCGAGCAACCCAAGGTATGGTCCGGGTTTCTTCAGGTGTTTCATTCTCTTTTTCGAAGACAACAGGTACGCCACCGCGGTTATACCCAGCAGGCCCGCGGTGTACTTTGAAAGGAGAGCGAGCCCTGCAAAAATACCGGCACTTAGCCATAGAGTCGTTCCGTCATGGTCCAAAGCTCTTGCAAGTAAATACAAAGAAGCCAGCCAAAAGAAGATCAAAGGCGCATCAGGAGTCGAAAGACATGCACCCGCAGAGAACAGCACGGTAGAATTAATCGCGATCACCACTGCCAGTCCCCACCTGGCAGAGCCCCACAGGTCTGTACATAGCTTGTATAACAGCAACTGACTTGAAGCACCGAGCAACAAGGCAGGCAGCCTGACTCCAAGCTCGCCCGGAACCATTCCGGAGAATAAGCCGACCAACCATGCGAGCATTGGAGGATGATCCAGGTAACCCCAGGCAGGCGATAAGGACCAGAACCAGTAGTAGGCTTCGTCAGGAGACAAATCAACACGAGCCGACCAAAAGGCTCTCAAAACCGTGGAAACGGCAACCAGCGCAAGCGCTGCATTGAGATAGGGCTTTTGTGACCCCTTCCATACACGATTCATATCGGCGGCTTCAATCATTGAAATGAATGATCACGGTAGATTCAGGAACAGTCAACCAGTATTTGCCGGCCTACCTGGTGATCTGCCAAAGTGAAAGGCCCTGCTCGAAACCGCTTATATAAAGATTCGATCCCATTTGGCTGATTCCCTGCACGAAATCTATCTGGTCATCCTGAATTATCTTTTGTGGATTAGCCGGATCCGAAACATCCCAGACACGCAGGGTATTTCCCGTAAAGAGATATTTTCCCGAGCCGTAACACCTGTACACGTTGACACCGGTCACGGACTTAACCAGGACCGGAGCGGTAATAACGGAAATGTCATAGACCTTGAAACCAGAGCTGCCAAGTGCCAGGTAGGCATAGTCACCGTTTACATAGACTGATGTAACAGTGCCGCCGGGACTCACCGTTGCAGCAATTGAAAGGCTTGTTGGATTAGTCAAATTTACGATTTGATAATAACCAGGCATCCCAACATGGGCATAGCCACCGGAAACGTAGATATCACGGGCATTACTGTTGTTGAGCTGGACATAATCCAAATATTGTCCCGATGCCTGGCTGGCCGTCCTGTCACGCACATCCCAAATCTCGAGCCATGAACGAAACACCGAGTTGTTATTGCGCAAAATCAAAAGGTAGTTGCCCCAGGCTTCGACATCATAGATCGTTCCTCCAGTAGTTACTGTACCAGTGTGCACTGGAGAAAAATTATTTCCAATATTCATTATCCAAACCTGGTTGCTCGGCTGATTGAAAAAGGCATATTCTCCCTGGTTGTCCAATGCCAGCACGTTCGTGGAGTTTGCCGTATCACTAAATGCCGCCTCTTGGCTGATATCGTCCGGGTTCATCACATTTATCACGCGCAGGCGCGTGTCCTGCGACGATCCTCCTCCTGTGACTATATAGTTGCCATAGGCGGTGTTGGACCTGGTATCCTCCATTATTCCACTCGAGTACTCAACCCGTTCAGCCGTGGCTACCCTGAAGACATATATCGAGCTGCCGGACAAAGCGTACACGTATCCGCCGGAAAGCGCCACCTGGCTGAATGCGACACCACGGTACTGACCGACAAGCTCTACATGGGTTGGATCCCGTATATCTAGGATATTCAATCCCTGCTTGCCCGGATAGTTGGTAACACAATACACATAGTTGCCGCCAACTTCGAAATCGGTACACCCGTCAAAAGCACCACCTTCCAGAGTACCATAATAATATTCGTACATCTTGGTGTCGTCGCCGATAAACATGTAACGCCGGTACCTCTTGACTCTCTGGCCGCCTTTCTCGGTGTACTGAGTTTTACCGGTCAAATCAACGCCGGAATAACGCCAAATATTGTAATTGGTAGCCACGAACACGTACCCGTCCGCAGCCCAAATATCATTTGGCACACCTTCGTCAAAGGCGACTTCCAATTCTGTTGTCAAATAAGGCCCAGTGGTACTGTTAAATGAGAATTTGCCAATTTTCCATCCAGGACTGGAGTTATCCCAGTACACTCCATAGGCATAGTTACCCTGCGGATAGAAACCTTTAAACGCCTTATTCGGTTCGTCATTGTAATCCCATGAATACAAATTACGTGGCGTACTCCGTAAGGCCTGTATACCGGCGTCAGAATAATCAATGGCGTAAATGTAGCGCCCCCACGGAATCAGCCGTCCTCCCTTTCCATTTGTCGACCATGTATGTGAACTCAACTGTTTCAATGAAGTGGGATCGGAAGCATCTATGGCGACCGCCTCGGTTCCATTTGATACATACAGGTATTCACCCTGCACTGTGATGGAACTTGCATTTGCAATCGTAGTGAAAACTGATTCCAGTTCCGGAGAAACCCGGTTGGGTCGCGCCTCGACCGATCCACCAAGGGCAGAGGCATTAGGCCCTGGATCGCTCGTGTCGTCATAGGCATCGATGGACACGTAGAATCCTATTCCATTGGACAACCCGGTAAGCGTAAAAGAAGTGAGGTTACCCACATCAATCGGGCTCTGGCCTTCGTTTGCAAACGTCCCGGTGTACAATGATTTGTCGGTCCCATTGTATTCATAATCATAGTATATGCGATAACCTTGCACATCACTGGCGGATGATGAAGCCCATTTCAAGGTAACTGCGTGATCCCTGTTTATCACCTCGTTTATCACCATTGAAGGCGGCGCAGTAGAATCCTCCTTGATGGTCACCCAACCTGGATCACTGGCGTTCAGGGCATTGTCGACCGCACGTATCTGCAAGACGTTGTCCATATCCTGCGTAAGGTTGAAACTGAAAATCGTGTTCGTCTCCAAAGTTGAACAAGACGTCCAACTTGGGTATGAGCTTCCTCCCTTGCATTCCCAACGAAGGAAGTGGGTGTCAACATCCGGAACATTGGTGCGGGTCACAGAAATGCTTGCGCGATTCACCTTTTGAGATGGAGTAATTACCTGCGGCGCATCAGGAGGTGTCATATCCAGTACCAGGCTTACCGAGTCGGTATTACTCAAATTTCCCGCCTGATCTCTGCACACCGCACTGACCGTGTAACTATTGTCAACGGCCGGCAGCGAATATGACTTGTAGTAAGAGTAGGGTTCCCATGGTTCCGTATCACAATTTCCGTCATGGGTCAGACACACTTCATAGCAGCCAGTCGAATCTATTCTTAGGGACAGCAGGGATTCGGCGCAATATTCCGTGCCTGCATACAAATTGCATCCATCCAGGTAGAGTTGCGTAATGCTCGGAGCCTGGGTATCCAGAACAATAGTATCCGATACGATACCACTCTGGTTACCGGCCTGGTCCAGGAACATTACATAAACCGTCTTCTGCCCGTCGCCGAAAGTGAGTTGCCAGTTTGAATAGGATCCGAGGTTGGTGGTCTGGGTGTACGAGCTGAAATTCGGATAATTGGATATCCGTGCCACATACGCATCGCCCTGATAACCATACGTGAGATCGACGCGTCTTTGAGAATCGTTCGTGTAGCCCGCCCCACCGTCGATTGATACAAAGCTGGCTGACGGCGGCGTCTGATCCAGTGTAATCTCAGTGGTGTTCGTCCCCAGTGCCTCGTTTCCGGCCTCGTCTCTGCATTTGATGTACACTCTCTTGTTGCCGTCGTTGGAACTCAATACCCAATCCTGATTGTTGACAGCAGGTTGCCAACTCGCGCCTCCGAAGTTGGGATCCTCGGATAATATGATATCGGCAACCGCAGTCGTATCGTCTGCATAGGCTATGGCCAACGCCTTTACACGTTCGTTGGTAGGCGTTGTCAGGTCATTGAATTCAACGGAGCAGGTACTTGGCCCGAGCGTATCCAGAATGATATCGTCTGAAAAGCCCGGACTCACGTTTCCTGCACGGTCCCTGTAACGAACATAGGTCTTTACCTTTCCATCAGGCTGGCTCAACGAATACGTCAATGTGTCCACCGCATCTTGGAACACACCGTAACTGTTGAATGTTTCGCCCAATTTCATATCCAGTATTCCACTGACATCATCACTATAGGACATGGACAGGCTTACAATGTTGTTATTTGTAAATTCATCATTCTGGTTGATTGTTATACCACCTGCAGGCGCTTCGACGTCCAAAACAATACTTGAAGAAGCTGTGCTCACATTTCCTGCATAGTCACGAACAGTCACGTACACAGGCCTGCTTCCCTGTATATCCGTGCAATCAACTCCGGGTACAAGCCCACAAGCATCAATGTTGACACTACCGAGTGTAGACACCTGATTACACCAATCGGAAGAAAGGTCCCGGTCAAAACCATTGCTGTTCCTGCCACAGGTCGTGGCATCACATAGGAGTTGCTTGTCCGCGGTCCATCCAGTACCCACGGGAGGAGCAGGCGGCGAAGTTCCAAAGGCGATATAATCCACTACTTCGCCTTCACCATTCCTTAATACGCCGTATCCATTTCCGGTCTGCCACAAACAGTTGGCGCCGAAATACAGGTGATCTTGCGTGTTGACACCAGTCCCTTCATCCAGGATGACATACTGTTGCGGTTGCAAAGTAAAATCGGGCAGAGACCATACAACCGAATTGGTGGTAATAGCGCATTCAAACGTCCAACCTGTAAGATCGACCGGGTATCCCGTTTCATTTAACAATTCAGCCTGGTCGGGGTTATCAGTGAAAATCTCGTTTATTATCACACCGCTTGTCCTGCAAGTAGGTGTAACAGGGTCCACCAAGTCAAAGGCGGGAACTGTTCCTGCAAACGGGGCCCAAGTCCCGGAGAAACTCCCGGTCCGGCTCAGCTCCATTTTTTCGGCTCCGCTACCTCCAAGATCGTTTACATTTATTGCCAGATCCACGATCCGTTCCTTCGTATAATTCGAATCGGCGCCGTCAGGCCCTGTGCCGGTAATAGTCATGTCCACTATTGGAGGCAGCGTGTCCAGGGTTATCTGGCCTGAAGGATTGGGCGCTGCGTTCACATTGCCGGACCTGTCCCTCACCTTTACATACAAGCTCTTGACTCCATCGCCGCCGCTCAAGGTCCACGAAAACATGTCCTGGTAGTCCTGCCAGGAAGCACCTGCAAACACGGGCGACTCGGACACCATCATCTGTTTCAACTGGTCGTCGTCGCTGAAACCGGAAAGACTCACCGTCACACCCCGGTCCCGCGTATAGCTCGTGCTCGGACCCCCTGCGCCAAGACCATTCAAGGTAACCGTCCCGGCAACAGGAACCTGCGTATCCACGTGCACTGTCGCCACTTCCGGCGCGGAAAGATTCTGCGCAGCATCAGCAACCGTAACCCTTACATTGTGAGGACCGTCCCCGCTCGAAAGCTTCAACAATCCACTATGATTCGTCCCATAATCAGACCATACGCCCACGGGCAGGTATCCTGCTCCCCCGTCTATCACATCCCCGTCTATCAATATCTTGTCGCAATACGTATCCTGGCAATCAACGTCTATGTTCAAATCATGGCTGTTCGTGTAATAAACTTCACCATCCTTGTTCAACCCCGGCAGGCTCAAAGTAACCTTCGGCACCTGCGTGTCCTGGTAAACATCCACGGAACCACACGCATTCTCCTGGCGGTTCCCTGCCTGGTCTTTCAACCTCACATATACTGTGTGAACCCCATCCCCGGACGTCAGGTTCACCCGCCCTATCTCGGTAAAGCTCACCCACGAAGCACCCGTAAACCCGGAATTCTCCGATGCCTCGTAATATTGAACCCCGGATACATTGTCATTCACTCCCATCTGGAAATCCACGAACCCGCTGTTCACATACATCGTCCCATCTACAAGATTGCCGTTCACTACCGTCAGCGTGCACGGACTGTCAGGGGCCGTCGTATCAAGGTATATGTCGGACGATGTATACAAAAGCGGTGACTGGTTCCCTGCATTGTCTCGAAGGGCCATAAACACCATCTTTTGGCCGTCCGTGGAATTGTCCAGGAATATCTGCGCTGTCTGTGAATACGGCTGCCAGGACAAGTTGGCCGGGAGTAATGTTGCATCCTCTGTAAACGCCATGTCGGCGATTCCACTCAGCTCGTCGAACCCGTTTATCGACAGGTCCACCATGGCATCGGACGTGTACATGCTCCCATCATTTATCGTAAAGTTGCCGGACGATGGCGTCATGTCGATCAGGATGTCGTCCATCCCCGTTTCCTTGTTACCTGCACTGTCCATCACCTGAACGAACAATGACTTGTAACCGTTCGGATCAACACAATCGGATTGCAAAAGTCCACAATCACCGACATTGGATGAAGCTATGCTCTCTGCCTGCTGGCACCAGTCATCACTACGGTTACGGTCGAATGCAAAACTCGTCCTGCCGCAATCATCGGAACAACTCAAAACTGCGCTCTCGCTCCACCCGCTCGAATCATTGCTAGTTACCTGGCTGCCGTTCCAGCGCACGAAATCAACCTCCTGGCCCGCTGCATTCTTGACAACCAGCGCACCGGCATCCGAAGTCGTGCTACCCCAACCACAAGCGGAATCCATGTACAGGTAATTATCCGTGCTGCTGCCGCTACCCTCGTCTATCACCATGTACGACCATGCCGGTATCACTGCTGAAGGCAATGTCCAAACCACATCGGGAGCTGACGGATTCTGTCCCACCCAGCACTCCAGCTTCCAGCCTTTCAACTGGACATCCATTGACGTCGCATTGTAAAGCTCAACACGATCAGGCTCCCCAAGATCCACCTCGTTCGCAACCACAAGGGTCCTGCACGTTGATACCGAAGGATCCATTATGTCATAGCCCGGAACTATATCGGCGTAATCCTGCCACGCTCCACTAAACTCGCTCGTCCTGGACAGCCGCATCTTGTACGGCGCCGACGTCTCGTCCACGGCACCTATATCCAATGTCACTTTCCTGCTCCTGCTCACGTCGGGATCCTGACCATCGAGCCCTCTCCCATAGATCGTCAACGGTATCTGAGGCCCGCCGGTGTCAAGAACTATCCCGGCCATGGATGCCGCACTCTCGTTGCCTGCATTGTCCCTCACAACTCCGCATACAACCTTGTCACCATCTCCACTCGTCAATGAAAAAGACGAACTCGCCTTATACTCCTCCCATGTCCCGGATGGAACCGGATCACACGTGCCAAAGGCGTCTTCCCAAATAAGCATCTGGCCAAGACCGCTCGGTCCGCTGTCCGACGTACTCTTGAAATTCACCGTAATGTTGCGGTCACGCGTATACTGCGAAGCAAGACTTGCATCCGCAGCCAATCCCATAAGCTCTATTGAACCTATGCTCGGTGAAGTATCGTCCCTTACAACGCTGTCAGACTCGGGCCCGGCCACATTCCCGGCTGAATCCCGGAAATATGCAATAACCGTCTTGCTCCCTTCTCCGTCGCTCAATGTAACAGGCTTTGAAGAACTCTTGACCTGCCAGCCGGGGCTCGATGCACTCGTGCAGTCAGGACTCGGAGGACTCGCTATATCTCCCGTTATACATACAAACTTGACACCAACCGCAGACAGGTGGGCCGTCACACTCGCCCCACTTACGTAATCGCCAGGCTCCAGCGTTATCGATGCATTCTCCGGAGATGTGGTATCCAACACTATGTCATCCCGACGTATGGTCTCGTTGCCCGCAGCATCCACGAACTTGATGAACACGTCCTTGGTCCCGTCGCCACTCCCTATGTCCCAACTATTGTAGACGTTCGGATTGGTCCCGGAATCAAAGGCAAGCTCGGTCGGACTCGAAAATGTCCCCTCGTTCGACGCATACACCTTGTCCACACCGTTTTCGTCTGTGCCGAAATACCTCAAGGTAACACTGCTGCTCGTGGTAAAAACAGCATCACTATTTATGTTGAACATCGTTACCTGGGGCGCCGTCGTGTCAAGAATTATACTGTCCGTCACCTTCTCGCTGTTCCCGGCGGAATCCCGCAAACACGCATACACCGTCTTCATTCCGTCCCCGGAGGACAACGTCCATGCCATTCCATCGCTGTACGCACCATACAGAGCAGTCGCACAGTTCACGTCCGTGTTCGATACTGACACCTCGCTCACGTCAGCCGCAGCACTGAACGTCAACTGCACGGACGTATCATTCGTATACGTCGCCCCGGAATCTATGCTCAACGCACCTCCGGTAGGTGACACGTTGTCCAATATTATCGAGTCATTCGCAGAACTCGAATAATTCCCTGCCTTGTCCTTGTAACGAACATACACCGTCCGGCTCTCGCCATCCACGTTCGTAGGCGAATTCAGCGCCCAGCCGGAAAGCACGGCCGTATAATCGTAAGAAACCTCCTCGCCCGAGAATGCTCCCGTGTTGCTCACCTCCACCGTGTCCAGGCCGCTCATGGTGTCGCTCGCACCAAGGTACAAGTCCACCTCCCCATTCGCATCATTCGTATACTCGACATCATTGTCGATCATGACATACGGCCCATTGGGTGACGTAACATCGTATATTATGCTGTCGTTCACCACAGAACTCTCGTTCCCGGCCGCATCCTTGAACTTCACATATATGGTCTTCTCGCCGTCATCCTTGTCCGCAAGGGCATACGTATAACTCGTTACATAGGCTATCCAACCCGTGCCCGTGGCGAACGTCGGCTCCTCGGAGATACTCATATCAGTCGCATTCAACACGGATAACGTCAGATCAAGCTCTCCCAGCGCATCATTGTTGTACAACGAACCTCCTTCTACCACCACGCTCGGAAGCTGAGGCGCTACCGTGTCCACGTGGATGGAGTCGTTTTCGCATGGCGAGGAGATGTTGCCGGCATCGTCCTTGAACACCACCGATACGGACTTCGTTACCCAATCACCGCCGTCGTCCAGTACCCAGTCGACATCGCCTGCATAAGCCTGCCAGCTCCCGCCGCTGCAGGCGGCGCCCTGACTTATCTTCATATAAGTAGCCCCGACAGAGCTTACGGTCAGATGCACCGATGTATCCGCGGTATAGGCATCTCCGTCGTTTATCACCACGCTGCCGCTGCTTGGCGCAACATTGTCCAAGGTTATCGTGTCACTGTAAATCGCGCTCTCGTTTCCAGCGGCGTCCACGAACTTCACGCTAACGGTCCGCGTATCTCCGTCCACATTCGCGGGACTCGAAAGCACCCAATCCACTATCAGGGTCCTGTAGCTCATCTCGCTCCAAGTGCTCCCGTCATTGCTGACCAGAACCTTGGCAAGTCCGCTTGTGGTATCACTCGCACCAAGCGTAAGGTCCACCTTGCCGTCCGCAGCAGTGCAATAAGTGGCGCCCGAGTCTATGCTGACTATCCCGTCCGAAGGCGCTGTAACGTCGTGAACAATGGAGTCGCTGACCACCTCGCTCTCGTTCCCAGCAGCGTCCTTGTACCTTACGAAAATCGTCTTGTCTCCTTCACCCGTATCGACCAACGAGTATGTATACGTAGTGGAGTAGGAGATCCATCCCGTGCCCACGGAAAAATCCTGCTTCTCCGCAATATTCATCTCGCTCGCACCCACTGCACTCAAGGTAAGGACTAGCGCGTGGCCGGGTTCGTTGTTATACGCCGCTCCTCCGTCTATCACTACTGATGGATTCTCCGGTGCATTCGTGTCCAATACTATGGAGTCGCTCACTGCCGCGCTCTCGTTGCCCGCTCCATCTCTGAACTTCGCATATACCGTCTTGGTCCCGTCTCCTGAAGAAAGACTCCACGAAAGCACACTGTTGTACTCCTGCCATACCGCCCCGAGAAATCCCGAATCCTCGCTCACCATCACCTTGGAAACATCACTGCTTACAGCGCTGAAGTTCAGCACCACGGATCGGCTGGTCGTGCTCGAATCTCCAGTGTTTATAGCCATCGAGCCGCTCGGAGCAGTCGTGTCAAGCACTATGCTGTCACTCACCACTTCGGTGACATTGCCTGCCTCGTCACGAAATACCGCATATACCGTCTTGCTCCCCTCGCCACTCGACAAGGTCCACGACTTGCTCGATGTATAACTCTCCCAGTCGACTCCGCTGAACGTACTGTCCTCGGATACCCGCATCTCGCTCGCATCCTGGGCACTCAAATACAACGTCACATTCCGGCTCGTCGCATACTCCGCTCCAGCATCTATGCTTATGCTCGGACCATAAGGCTCCCCTGTATCCAACGTAACCACCGCGGTCGCAACATCGCTCTCGTTGCCGGCCAAATCCCGAAACTGCGCGTATATTACCTTCTGACCGTCACCGCTCGAAAGCGTCCAGCTCTTGCTCGTGCCATACGCCTCCCACGACGCCCCGTCGAATCCAGGACTCTCGGACACCCGCATCTCGTCAGCCCCCACCGCTGACAGCGAAAGAGTTATCTCACGGCTGTTCACCTCGCTCCCCTCGTCTACACTCACGCTCACGCTCGTAGGCGCACCGGTGTCAAGCTCTATGCCGTCACTGACCGCCGCACTCTCGTTACCGGCACTGTCTCTGAACTTCGCATACACCGTCTTCTGCCCGTCCCCGGCGCTCAGGAGCCAGCTCATCTCCGCCTGGTAACTCTCCCACGATCCTTGGGAGAAACCAGAATCCTCGCTCACCATCACTTGCCTGACGTCGCTGCTCACTCCGCTGAAACTCAATACCACCTGACGATCCGTGCTATACTGCGCACCGCTGTCTATCACCATGCTCCCGACAGGCACTCCCGTATCAAGCTCTATCGTGTCGGATAAAACTTTGCTCTCATTCCCTGCTTCATCACGAACCTTGCAATACACTGTCTTCAATCCATCTCCAACGCTCAACACGAACGCCTTATGACTCGAATATGTGCTCCAATTAGCCCCACTGAAATCCGATGCCTCGGAAATTATCATCCCGCTCGCCCCGTCCGCATCAATACCAACGTCAACGTTCACACTCCGCGCATACTCGGCCCCCCCTGCTATGCTCACAACAAACAAACTCGGCGCTGTCTCATCCAGTGTAACCGTGTCACTCGCAACAACACTCTCGTTACCCGCCGCATCCCGGAACTTCGCACTCACCGTCTTCAACCCGTCACCGGCTGAAAGGCGAAAACCCTTGCTCGTGGTGTAAGGCTCCCACGACGCACTCTCGAAATCTCCGTTCTCCGCCACTATCATCTCCACCGGCGCCAACGTCGCGGAAAGACTTAACGTTACATCACGACTCCCCGTCACCTCGCCACCCTGAACCTCCACAAAAGGACTCCCCGGCCCATGCTGGTCCAACTCTATGTTGTCATTCACTGACGCGCTTACATTGCCCGCCCCGTCCCTGAAACGCACGTACACCGTCTTCAAACCATCTCCCGGCTTCAAAAACCACGCACGCTCCGACGCAAACGGCTCCCACGACGCTCCTCCGAAACCGGAATCATTAGACACCTGCATCTGGCTTGGATTCTCAAAACCACTCTTGCAATCTCCATCAGGATACCCCGCCAAACACGCATCACGGGCACTGATGCCAAGAGTAACCAATACCGACGACGTGTAAGACGCATCTCTCTCTATGCTCACGGAACCATCCACCGGCGATAACCTATCCAAATATATGCTGTCGGAAACCGCACTGCTCCGGTTGCCCGCTCGATCCACGAACTCCACCCAAACCGTCTTCAAACCGTCACTCGACGCATCCGATACTCGAACAGGTGATATGCCCGTGCTGAAAGCCTGATCCGCCTCACCATCGAATACTCCGTCGGTAGATATACGCACCTGCGACACTCCGCTCGTCGCATCCTCGGCCGTCAACGTCAACGAAACATCCCCGTCAGGACTCGTACTGTATGAAGCTCCGTTGTCTATCACCATACTCCCGCTGGGAGCCTCCCGATCCAAGACAACCGTGGATGCAAACACGCTCGACTCGCTCCGGCTCGAATCCCTGAACTTCACATATACCGTTATCGTCCCATCGTTGCCTGTCAGATCGTAGTCCACGCTCATCGCGCCCGTATCAAAGCTTTCCCACGAAGCTCCATCAAAACTCGATTCCTCGCTCACCATGACGTCCACAGAACCCGGAGGCACATCATTGAATACCAGGCGAACCGCAGGATCGTTGAGATAGTTCCGGTCGCCGCTGGCACGCTCCTCTATCACAAAATCACCCCGCTGACGCTCAAGTAAAACCTCGCTCGCCGTGACCGTCTTGTCCTCCTCCACCGTCACAACGCCGATACGCCCCGGACTGTAACCCTCCTTGCGCGCCGTCAAATCGTACGTGCCCACTGGAACCCCGCCTATCCGGTAATTGCCCTCGGAACCCGTGGAACCTGAATAGGACGTGCCCGAAACTTCAACTGTTATTCCACTGTTGTCCGATGCACCTGAAAGCAACGCCTTGCCGATTATAGAGCCCCGGGCCAAACTCATCGAAAGCTCCAATGTATCAGTATCCTTGCCCGCCTCCACTGTCACAAGCCTCTCAACAGAGCTGTAACCGCTATACGAAGCCTTCAACACGTGTGTGCCCGTTGGAACTCCAGGAATCTCGAAACTCCCGTCTCCCCCGCTCACTCCGCTCTTGCCTGCAACCACTATGGTTACTCCGCCAAGATCCGGGGAACTTTTGCCCTCCAAACTCACAGCACCGATTACCCGTCCTGGGTTCGAAGCCAACACCAGGTCAGGAACGAGCACCTCCTCCCCGTCCCGAGATACGCTGATATCGCTTTGCTCCGATGACTTGTAACCATTGAAGCTTGCCCGAACAGTATACTGACCATAAGGCACGCCGATTATCCGCCATCCCCCGTCACCCACTGTAACCGCGCTGAAATCAGTACCTGAAACTTCGACTCTGATTCCGCCGTGACCCCCTGCCTCGGCACCCTCCAAGTAAGCTTTGCCATACAAACTCCCCCGGGCAATCTTCAGCTCGTGTTCTCCTACGTCAACCACACCGCCGGCTCCAACCTCTACAAAAGCAACACCAGCGCTCACATAACCGTCCTTGCTCCCCTGCAACGAATAACGACCCACAACAACGCTGGAAAAACTGAAGCTACCATCCTCACCAGTACTCGTGGTATCTACGAGCTCACCACCGGACTGCTTCAAAAGCTCGACTGTTATCCCTGAATGCTGCCCCCCGGATGCTCCCTCCAACAAGAACTTCCCCTCTATCCCTCCTCGCGTATCCAATGTCACCGTCGCCTCCACTATGTCTGTCTCATTCCCCGCCGGATCCCGAAATCGCGCATAAACACTCTTGACTCCGTCTCCTCCCGACAAACGCCAGTTCAAGGCAGGTGAATACGGCTGCCACACAGCACCCGAAAGCCCTGAATCATTCGATACCTCCATCTCGGAAGCACCCTCGGCACTCAGCCCCAACACCACCTCAACACTCGAAACATAGTTCGCCCCATCCCCTATCGTTATACTCGGATTCCGCGGCGAAACACTGTCCAGTACTACACTGTCGGACACCACCTCGCTCTCATTCCCTGCTCCATCCCTATACTGAACCAATACCTCCCGCTCCAGTCCGTCCGGCTCTTCCCCCTCGCCAAGAGGAAGCTCCACAAGCTCCTGACCCTTGAAATCCTCCCAACTCTCATCGTCCATCACACCATCCAGCGATATCCGCATCGACGACACTTGTGACAACTCATCCACTGCCGACAACTTCAAGGACACCTGCCTGGACCTCACATATTCAGATCCCCCGGCTATCTCCACACTCCCCGATCGCGGAGCCTGCCTGTCCAATACTATCGTGTCATATACAGGTGGCGTCAGGTAACCATCACTGTTCCGAAACCTCCCATACAGCGTCTTTTCTCCATCTCCGCCAGAAAGCAATACCTCTTTCTCTGCTACAAACGGCTCCCACTCTATGTCTCCAAGCTCTGGATCCTTGAACTCCGGATCCTCGGATAACTCCATCTCCTCGGTCTCGAACGCCAATACCCGGACCGTTACCTTCCCCTTCTCGTCATTCGTATACACAGACCCCCCGTCAAGCTCGATCACCCCGGTTATCGACCGCAATACCAACGCCTGCGCTACCGTCGTCTCGTCCTCCCGTATTTCCACCTCCACTGGTGGCGACGGCGCAAAACCCTCCTTGCTACCGTTCAACATGTACCGCCCAACTGGCAACCCGGTTATCGTCCAACTACCATCCGGATTCGTCAGCGTACTCTCCCCTGTATCTCCATTCACACCCATCGCCCCCGAAACACCGGGCCGCGCAAACACCAACGCTCCTCCATTACTCGCAGCTCCCTCGTCAGGCTTAAGCTGCAATACCACCGAACCCGTCAACGAACCCCGCGCCGCAACCAGCCTCATCACCCCAAGATCCACTTGCTCCCCGGGGGAACAATATATTCCCGCCTGCGTCACCTCTGAATGCCCGGGAGCCGATACCTCCACCGTATACACTCCGGGACTCAACTCCCTTACCTCGAACCTGCCTTCACTGTCGGGCCTCGTAGACTTGCCCACAGGCTTAACATTCACTACTGCCGTCCCGGCATCCCCCTGCTCCAATACCACCCGGCCAAACAAACTCGCCTTTGCCTGCTCTCCAACAGGTACATCAGGATCATATGGATTGTTTGCCGGCACATCCGTACTGCACGATGCAAAAAACATCCCGAATAACATACAACTTATTAACAACACCTGCTTATTCTTACCATTCACCAACATCGCTCTCTCCTTGCTTACCTGCCAAAACTAATTGATTTCAAGCACGTTGCTCGAATCAGAATCCAGGCGTATATTATACATTTATTTTAACAACAATAAAGTGATGAAGAACACAAAATTGCGAATAAAGATTTTACTCCGGTCTTGTACTCCAGTCCAATATAGGCCAGCCCTTTTTTCTCGCAAATATCCGGAGCCTGGGATCAGGATTGACCACCCTTGGATTTCCAACTCTTTCCAACATGGGCAAATCCGTTACACTGTCTGAATAAAAAAAACTGTTTTCAAAGCTGATCCCCCTGCTTTGAGCAAAATTTTCCGCAATTTCTACCTTTCCCCGGCCATAACACATCGGCCTACACACTTCCCCTGTAAATCTACCGTCCCTCACTTCGTACATCATGGACAAAGCCTTATCAAAACCGAAATGCTTTCGAGCACATTCGGCTTCATAAGGCGAAGACGAAGTCAGGAGAACGAGCATGTGTCCCCTG
This sequence comes from Deltaproteobacteria bacterium, assembly GCA_013152945.1. Taxonomy (GTDB): domain Bacteria; phylum Myxococcota_A; class JAADFL01; order JAADFL01; family JAADFL01; genus JAADFL01. The sequence continues at coordinate 31,964 of JAADFL010000077.1, forward strand.
GCTCTATGCTCCTGAACGACCTTGAATGCCCCGGGAGCCGCATGTGGCTTGACATCTTCTTCGTAGAACTTCTCGGTCCTGGACCTGATTACATCCTCCTCAATTCCCTTGATAGTCAATAATGCCTTTCGCATAGCAATTTCCATATCGATAACACCCAGTTTGTAACCAAAGAAAAATAAAGCAGCAGTCAAAGCCTGGCGATTGCCCAATCTTCCCTTGCGCCTCTCCCGGATTGTCCAAAGCCTGCCGCTGTTCACGGTCAGCAGGGTCCCATCAAGGTCAAAGAATGCCGCCTGCCTGTGCGCTCCCTCTTCCCTGTTCTTCACGCTTCCTGCTTTCAGGGTACTTCCCCCAATCATGGCACGTATTTCAACTCATCAAGATCGGTCAAGTCAAGTCCACGATTTCCGTTTCGTAAATCCTGCTTCCAATTCCCAGGTTTTCTGCATACCTCGTCTGGACCTCTGCATCGTGCTCCGGATAGCAATAGCTATCGAAACTTTTCCCCGTTTCCTCGCGTACCAAGTTCAAAAGAGCCTGATCCAAGGCCACGGGATCCATGGATGCCAAGAAGCCCAGGTCTTTCACCACAGGCTCCTGGACCTTGCCGATACAATCGCAATCCTTTGTCATGGACTGCGCAACGGTTATACACGGGAAAGGCTTACCGCGCCCCTTCATAACTCCTGCCGCGTGCTCCACTATACGTTCCTGGAGTTCAGGCCCCCTGTTAGCCCAGTCAAACAGAACAGCATCGAACCTGCACGATACAACACACTCACCGCAACCGATGCACTTTTCCTGGTCTATGACCGCAAATTCATCAACTCCTATTGCTTCTGCCGGGCACCACCGGGCGCACGTCCCACACGCCGTGCACGCCTCCGGATCGATCGTGGGATTCTGCCCGTGATGTTGCCTCAACTTGGCCTTCCGGGATACACAACCCATACCGAGATTCTTCAGCGAGGCTCCCAGCCCGCCGGCAAGATGGCCGGTTGCATGCGAGAGCAGCAAGATACTGTCTGCATGTAGTATTCCCGAAGCAATCGCCACCTTGTCATAGTGTTTCCCGTTCACCTCGACCTCGATCTCCTCGTCGCCGCGCAGGCCGTCGGCCGGGATGAAGGGAGCACCCATGGCCTCAAGACCGAATCCATGCTCATGGAAGACCTTGGCGTGTCCCACTGCGTCGCTCCTCGGGCTCTTGTACAGAACCGACGTGTCGGTGAGAAAGACAGACGCTCCTGTCTTGGAAATCAGGGCGACCAATGTCTTTGCCACGCAAGGCCTCACGTGCGTCACGTTTCCAGGTTCACCGACGTGAAGTTTCAATGCGACGAGTTCACCCTTTTCGAACAGGTTCCCGAAACCGGCCCTGTCCCAAAGGGCGGCAAGTTGCCTGGATACCAGGTCATCCGGATCTTTGCTGCTTCCCCTTACCAAATAGACCTTACCCATACAACACCTCCTTGCGAACGCAACAGCGGTTGCCCGACCAGACTTTCAGCATCCATGGGAAAGCCGGCGCCTCCGATTCCCGCCCCTAAACCCTCATCCAGCCCGGCCCCTCCAGGTTTTACGAAGTCCCGGGCCAGGCCAATCTACCAACAGTACTGCCGCCGGTAAACCCTTTGTACCGGTCAATACGAAAAAGACCTTGGTTGAACGGTTGCCGGATCGCCGAAGGATAATCAGTCCTTTTCAACAGTGAACCTAAAAAATCAGATAGGGAAGCGCCTTTGGTCATATCCGTCCGCGGTCCTGGCGGGGCCGTGACAGTGTGGCAAAACCACACCGGTCCAATCAATTCGCGGGGCCTTTGGTGTATTGACCGATCACTGTTATGCTATCAATAAGCCGGGTCACGGGAGGCGTCATGGATAACGAGAGGATAAAGATAGAGGTCCTGGTGTTCGAGGGTTGTCCCCATGCAGAGCAGGCCTTGGACATGGCCAAATCCGTCGCGAACAGTTTCGTCGGCGATGCAACAGTGGAAAGGGTTGAAGTGAACTCGCAGGAAAAAGCTGAAGAACTTGCTTTTCTCGGTTCACCTTCAATCCGCGTTAACGGCAAGGACGTGGAAGGCAGGACCATGCCCCACGGCATAATGTGCTGTAGAACCTACGATGGGGGCACTGGAATTCCCCCAAGCTGGATGGTCGAGGCAGCGGTCTTGAGGGCGGCCGGGCCCAAGGCCAAGGGATTCCTGTTCATGTGCGTTGCCAATTCGGCGCGCAGCCAGATGGCCGAGGGCATTGGCAGGTCCCTGGCGCCCGAAGATACAAGGATATGGTCAGCAGGTTCACGGCCTGCACTGGTCAGGCCTGAGGCCATAGCAGTGCTCGAGGAAATAGGCATAGACATATCATCCCACCGTTCCAAAGCCGTCTCAGAGATACCTGCAGAGCACGTGGACACGGTGATTACCCTATGCGGGGAGGAGGAATGCCCGGTTTTCCTCGGCAGGGCCACAAGGTTTCACTGGGGCCTGCCCGACCCCGCCGCAGTGCAGGGTGACCGGAAGGCCCGGATCGAGGCCTTCCGAAGGACGCGCGACGAGCTCATGCGGCGCCTTGCCGCGGTATTTGCAGGGTAATTTTTTCCCGGCCATCCCTACCCAGGTTGATTTTCAAGGTACCTAAAATATGCTGTTATTTCTTGAAGTAGGGGCGGCTCGCGAACCAACCCTACGAGATCCAATCCTGATAATTTGTATTTTTGTCTCCTGGACCAGGCCGGCTTTCCACCGCCCTCACCCCCTTTTGCTCCCGCAGAGCGGGCGATGGGGATCGTTTGGTACCAACAATTCCTGGGGCGTTGCCCCAGGCTATTTTATTTCGCCCCTTTGGGGCTTTTGGGGAATTGGTTTTATTTGATTTAATTGGAAATG